>CAZNIL010000047.1:0-11156 GCA_964573085.1 uncultured Methanoregula sp. | reverse complement strand
CCCATCCCATGATTAATTATGAGATTGATCCGGGCACCGGCAATCGGGCGTGCGCACGAACAGGTAGTCAAAATGATCCTTGAAAAAGGATGGGTGCTCCAGACAGAGGATGACGAGGCAACCATCGAGTTCGAGGAGATCGCCATGCAGGTAGACACCCCGCTCGCGGAACCGATGGTAAGCCCGCACTCACGGTTCCAGCAGAGATTTGTCGATCAATATGCCCATGACCTGATACAAGGATCGAAAGCATCCTTTGAGTACGATTATCACGGGAGGCTCTTTGACTGGGGTGAACGGCTCGCCAGCAATGGGCAGAATGTCCATGTTGACCAGATTGCCTATATTATCGAAAAACTCAAAACATCCCAAAAAAGCCGGCGGGCAATTGCGATCACGTGGAACCCGGTGATCGATGAGCAGCTTGATGACTGCCCCTGCCTCCAGCTCGTCCAGTGCGTGCTTCGGGACGGGACGCCAGTAGTTCCGCGACAGACGCTCTGTCGCGCAGTTACAAAACTCCATGACGATAATGGATTATCGTCATGTAAACTACACATGCGGGTAGTGTTCCGGAGCAATGACATGCTCACTGCCGCAGGTGCCAACATGTATGCCCTTGTCCAGCTCCAGAAATTCATCGCTGACAAGCTCGGTGTACCCTGCGGGACATACACTCACATCTCCCTCGTCCCGCATATCTACTACCTCAGGGATATGCACGACATCGAACCGTTCTGCGGCAAGGGAACGCTCATCCAGCCGGTTGCAGACGTGTGCCGTGCCTGCAAGGGCTGCCCGCGTTCATCGGTAGTCTGATGGCTTGTTCCGTCCGTCAGGTTAATTAATCAACAGCACGAAATTTGAGGGGCACACAGCCCGGTAGTGTAGCGGTCAATCATGCGAGACTCTGGATCTCGCGACAGCAGTTCGAATCTGCTCCGGGCTACTTATTTTTTTGTCATTCTGGTTCAGAAGGTAACATTTTTTTCTATGCGATGAGCGCAGCGAGAAGCCCGCAGAGAAAGACAGCGCCAAACATCCCTGCCCCTCCGATGCTGATTGAGGGAATTGCGGTTTTTTTGATCGCGGGGAGGGCAAACAGGGTTGCACCAAGAATTGTACCCATGGTACCTCCTGCAAATGCTATAACAGCCGCGGAAAGTCCGGGCCCACCGGTAATAAGAAGCCCGGTAACCATCGCTGAAACCGCGGGAATAAGAAGCGGCGTACGGATGCCATATGCGGGAACGACTTTTGTCGAAAATCCGGTAATAGTCGCGACGATGATCATAACGACACAGACTTGCAGGAGCAGAGGTTCACCAGCCAACAGTCCCAACTCGTAGAGTAAATACACGGAAACGGCAAACGGGATGACCGCA
The DNA here is from genome assembly GCA_964573085.1 of uncultured Methanoregula sp. Lineage (GTDB taxonomy): Archaea > Halobacteriota > Methanomicrobia > Methanomicrobiales > Methanospirillaceae > MVRE01. The sequence goes on along the minus strand of CAZNIL010000047.1, from coordinate 9,771 downwards.
CCACCAAGGTTGAGGAAAAGTCCGGTAGTTAACCGGTCATCAGGTATCGGTTCGCCGGTGAACGCATCGAACACGGCTGGTGTAACTGTTTCTGTTTTTCCCACGGTATTTTGAAACGTCCAGACCGGGATATTCACAAAACTTCCCAGAATCATCAGGAGGATGACGGCAGTCGCCTCAATCCATGAGAACCCGAGCCGGCTGAATGCTGCGCCGATAATACCAAGAACGAGCAGAGGGATGATAAGGATAATCAGCCCCACAAGCAGGATTATCGTAAAGACAGGCAGGGGCCCGGTTGGGGAGATTCGGAATATTCCCTTCATAAAAAATCACGCTTGAGGTTATTCTTTTACGCAGATGATCGCTGCATGATCGTGGTGGTAGGGGGCAAGCCAGGTGTTATCCCTCACCGATAATCCACCTGAAGCCAGCCGGGGTACCGTATCACTGAACACAAGACCAGGCTCCCTGCGGGTGTCAACACTCCTTGTCTTGAGCATGAGGATCAGCGTCCCGCCGCGTTTTAAAAATACACAGTTCCGCAGTGCAATAGTCGCCTGATCGGGCTGGGCAACGTCCTGATACAGAAGGTCAACCGGTTCAAGCAGGGGTGCATACTGTTCAGGTAACGAAGCATCCGCCATGATCGGCACCACATTCATTCTCCGCCTTGCTACTTCGAGCAGGTCCTGCATCGGGCGGGGAGCAAATTCGACAGCATACACCACTTCCGTATAGTCAGCGACATGCGATACGGTCGTCCCATGAGCTGCGCCGAGGTAGAGCACCCGCATGTCATTTGTAAGTTCAACACCTTTTCCAAGGTGATAGAGCGCTGAAAGTTTGCTCCGGTACGGATCCCAAACCCGGGCACCGGAAAGCATCCGTTCCCCATAGACACCCCCCTCTCCCCGGGAGACAAGGACACCCTCAATCCAGATCATGGTGCCTCACCTGCAGCATCTATACGGATCTGTGCCTGTTCAATGAATGCGAGGTCTGCAACACCCCGGTAAAAATCCAGGCGGGCGGCGATTGCCAGCTTTGCCGCAAGCACGCGGGCGACTTTTCCCCGTATCTCCTTGGGTGCATTATGAACACGGCGGTGCTGGAAGATGATCCCGTGCTTGGGTGCCGGCGTGTGGGAACGGAGATGGGAGAAGAGCGCAATCCTTGCGCCAAGTACCTGGATCGCACTTCCCGGTAACCGGGCAAGCGGTTCGAGACCTCCGGCGTGCAACAGGAGCCTCGCAGCAACCAGCCCTCCGATCAGGGCGCTGCAGTTTGGCATAACCACATCTGCCCGGGCCGACACCTCGCGTGCAAGTACGGTGCGGGTTTCTGACAAGCGTTCAATGTCACCGGTCACTCTGCCGAGTCCGCCCCCGCTCCGCTGCGCTATCATCCTGATCAGGGAGTGCGTGGGAGTCCTGCGATATTTCCGCGAAAACGACGGCTGCCGGACCTGGTGCCATTCCACCACCCGTTCGGTAAGAAGGTTGATGACTGTGTCCAGTTCATCGAGAGTCCGTGTCATCTGGAGCAGCTCAGTATCCCTGCTCTTGTATTTTTCCCTGATCTTTATCTCAGCGATGAGCACGCACACGGCACGCAGTTTCGAGATGTAATCTGCACGATCACGGCAGAAACCGCAGTCCAGCGCTGCTTTCCAGTCAGGGGGGACATAATGATCTATGCTGGTATGAAGGGACAGAATTCGTTGTGCAATATCTGCTGCACCTCCGGAGAACGGCTGGCACGTTCCCCCCTCAACATCCCCGAACCAGTATGACTGCATCATAAAATCTTGGCAAGTGTGAGGTATAAACCAATGGGGGGATCAGATCCCTGCAATCCCAAACGAATACAGCATGACCGGCACCATCACCGCCCCCATGCAGTACATTCTCGGCACATTGACTATATGCGGCACCAGCCCGATCAGGGTGGCAAGCAGGAGAACAAAACCACCAAACGGCCCGGTTAATACAAGACAGAGCGCAACAACAAACGCAATCACAGCGCCGTTCAGCCTCCGCCCCTCAATCCCTCCAAGACGGTGTGCAGAACGCGAAAGCATTATTGTGATCACATAGGCAGCACAGGCAGCCACCACCCCGACGACAAATAAGGCACTCGCCGGTGGCAGTGGGAGAGCGGAAAGCGCGACCATGACACCATTACGCATCCTTGATAAGGCAAAGAGCGCCGCAAGACCGATAAACGCGTTGGCCGTGTTCGCGGCACTCGTTGCAAGGATATAGGCGCGGCGATCCTTTTCGTAACCGATGACAGATGCCAAAACCCCGTTTGCGGTCGCATTCGAAAGTCCGGGCAGCCAGCCAACCGCGACACCTGCAAGAGTACCGAGCACCGAACTTCGTGCCACTGATCTTCCGTCCATGGAAATCTTTTTGAATTTCTGGGCCGGCATCGTTCCCTGCGATGCAACAAAAAGGACCGAGATCCCGAACAGACCCGTGAGAAGGGGCATGAGCAGCGCACTCCCGCCACCGATAGAATGCCAGCCAAGGAAACCGTAGCGGAATGTGAATAATCCAAGGATACCGGATATAACAAACAGCGCAAATGCCCACCCGGGCGATTCGCTTGTCACAATCATATACCCGATAACAGCAACGAGGATCAACCCAATCCCCCAGTCAAAGAGAGGCTGGAATGCCGGGAGGATAAAATAACAGAGCACAGAGAGCGGCACCGCGATAATCATGGCGCATGCGCTTCCCAGTGCTGCAATCCGTACCGCCTCCTCCCCATTTCCCTCGAGGCAGAGTGCGTGGGCGGGGAGCACCGCAAGAGCGGTGTCGGCATCGGGTATTCCGAGAAATGTGGTCGGGATGCTGTCAACAAAGGTGTGCGTGATAAGTGCTGCAAACATTGTTGCGGCGAGCGCTAATGGGCCGATAACGGGAAGGAGAGCAACCTGCAGGCTGAGCAGGACGCCTGCCAGCGTGTTCGCATGGATGCCCGGGATTATCCCGCTCACCGTACCGAGCACAACCCCCAATAGTACACCCACGAGGATCTCGATCACTGATCAGATGTTCGATACAGGAGTGATAAAGGAACCGAAATGGATACAGTCATATCCTTCTTGGGGTAATGATCCTTCAATGAAGATCGCGGTTACGCGTCTTTTGGGAAAAGAGGGCAGCGACGCGGAACGTTGTGCGAAATACGGGCATGTATGTTACAGCGTCCACCCGCTCAAATCCGAAGTGAATCGGGATATAGTCATTGCATTTGCCGAAGCGGTTGAACGCGGGGACTTTGACTGCCTGTTTTTCACCAGTGCCCTGCCGGCAAAGATTATCGCCCCACTCCTCAACCGGTTCCCAAGGGTTATTGCAATCGGCCCGCAGACGGCAAAAGAACTCCGGAGCTATGAGATCGAATGTGAAACCCTCCCGGGTTTTTATTCCCGCGACTTTGTCCCGTATCTTGGTGCAGGGATAGCCGGAAAACATATTGGAATTCCCCGTGCGGACGTCCCGAATCCCGGTCTGCTCGGCGCGATTCGTGCTGCCGGAGGGATCGCACACGAGTTCAGGTGCTATACACTTGAACCTACCGGTCAGCGCCTGTCCCTAAAAGAAGCGGATGCAGTACTCTTCACCAGCGCCATGTCATATACCAAAGCGATTTGGACCCCCCGTAAAGGTCTCCTCATCATGGCAATCGGGGATGTCACGGCAGCAGTGATGGGTAAAGGAGGGACAATGCCAGCCGTTGTCGGCGACGGGTCACTGGAAGGGTCACTCGCAGCTTTGAATATACACATTAAAGGAAAGGAACCGTGATGTCGACAGAGAGGGGCAGCGCGGAACATCCCGCAGTATGGAGCGGGTCCGGTATGATTGTCATCGACAAACCACGAGGTCCTTCGAGTCACCAGGTAACCGCGTGGGTGGGAAAGATGCTCGGTAGCCGTGTCGGTCATTCCGGGACCCTCGATCCCCAGGTATCCGGGGTGCTCCTCGTAATGCTCGGCAATGCCGTCCGCCTCGCCCCACACCTCCTCATGCATGACAAGGAATACGTATGCCTCATGCGGCTGCACGGCGATATTTCGCGGGAGCAGGTTGACCAGATGGCGCTTGAGTTCACAGGAAAAATTTACCAGCGCCCGCCAAGAAAAAGCGCAGTGAAACGCTCGTTGCGGATCCGCAGTATCCACCGCATCGAGATACTGGATTATGAACAACGGCTCGTCCTCTTAAAAGTGCACTGCGATGCGGGCACGTATATCCGTTCACTCTGCCACCACATGGGGCTTGCACTGGGTGTCGGGGCGCATATGCAGGAGCTACGGCGGACGCGCTCAGGACCATTTGATGAACGAAAAACCCACTCGCTCCATGACCTGAGCGATGCCTGTTCACGTGCCGCTGAGGGGGATACAAGTGCGCTCCTTTCGATGATACTGTCAGTCGATGCCGCAGTGCCTGACCTCCCAATTGTTGTTATCCATGACCGTGCGATCGACGCTGTTTGTCACGGTGCCCTGCTCGCCGGAGTCGGAATTGTACGGTGCGACGCCTTTAAAAAAGATGACACGGTAGCTGTGGTATCCAAAAAAAACGAATTCGTCTGTCTTGGGAGAGCCCGGATCCCTTCATCAGAGTGGAGTTTCGGAAAATCAGGACTTGTTATCGCTCCAACCACGGTGTTTTTAAAACCCGGCACCTACCCGCGCGGTTGGGGAGGAAAAACTGATAGGACACAACCGGGCCGGGCGCTGCACAAGGGATAGCATTAAAAAAATTCCCGACCAAGAGTTAGGATACCTTTTGCTGAGGTAGTCTAGCGGTAGGGCGCAGGCCTGGAAAGCCTGTGGGGCATTTGCCCCTCGGGGGTTCAATTCCCCCCCTCAGCGTTTCCGCTTTTTTTAAAAGGAATTTAAAAAAATTAAGAAGAACACTGTGTTGCTGCCTCTCTTCCCATTCCGAATGCCCGGACATTGATCTCGATGGTCTTTTTGGGCACCAGACTCCTGACTGCGGAAAGAAGCGATTCGGGTTTGAGCGGCATTGCATAGGAGGCGGCGCCCAGCATCACGACATTCTGCGACAACGGACTCCCCGCCTCCTGAGCGATCTGGTCAGCATCAAGGAGGCAAAGACGGAATTTGCCCAGCGCGGCGATGATATCATGTTCGGTAGGCGCCTCGATTTTTTGCATGTAGACAGATGTCGGCATCACCAGATGGCGGTTTACCACCATCGTCCCCCCCGGTTTCAGGTAATGGGAATACCGCAGCGCTTCTAAGAGGTCAAAAGAGAGCAGGAGGTCGGCCTGCCCCGGAGAAATAAGCGGCCCGAACTGCCCGTCAACCCTGATATGGCTCTCCACCGACCCCCCGCGCTGCGCCATCCCATGGGTTTCAGCACCCTTCACGCTCCTCCCTTCGAGCAGGCACGCCTGCCCAAGGATATTTGAGGCGAGGATTGTTCCCTGACCCCCGATACCGACCATCAGGATATCAAAACTGCTTTTCATTTCTTCCCCTCCCGCAGGATTGCGCCTGTCGGGCAGAGTTGCGCACACACTGCACACCCGCTGCACAGGTCATTGATCCGTGCCTTCTCGTCCATCATCTCGATCGCCGGGCACCCGTAACGTATACATGTCCCGCAGCCGGTGCATGTCTCTGCGTCCACCGTGTATCTCCCCCGTTTCACGCCAGCGCGTTTCGCAGTGATTACGCACTGCTGTTTCGCGATGATCACTTTCACTCCGCTGCGCAATTGCGCGTCCTTGAGTACCGTGATCATTCCGGTGACGTCATACGGATCGACCGTTTCAACAAACGAGACCCCGCACGCGCGGCAGACCGCATCGAGCGATACAGGCGGGCTTGCGATGCCACATGCGGTTACACCGGTATTCGGATTCGGCTGGTGTCCGGTCATTGCGGTGATCCGGTTATCAAGGATTACCACCGTTATGGTCGCCCCGTTATAGACCGCGTTCATCAGGCCCTGGATACCGGTATGCAGGAATGTGGAGTCCCCGATTGTACATATAATATCGCGGGGTTCTCCGGAATGTGCGATGCCACTTGCGACTGTGATTGAAGCTCCCATACAAATAGTGGTATCAACAACGCCGAGCTGGAGCCCTAGTGTGTAGCAGCCGATATCGCTTGGGTAAATTGCATCCTTAAAAACACGCTTAATCGAATAAAACGCAGCGCGGTGCGGGCAGCCGGCGCAGAGAATCGGCGGGCGCAACGGTAAATTCTGTACCGGATTTGCCGCAGGATACGGTGTCTCATGAATAACCCCTGCTTTCTTCATGATTGCGGCAACGGAGGGAAGGGACAATTCGCCTTCATAGGGAGCGTAACCATTCTTCTTGCCAAGGATTTTTACCATGCCGGCAACCTGCAGCACCTGCTCCTCGACTTCCGGCGCAAGTTCCTCAATGACAAGCACCGTCTTGTGCTTCCGGACAAACCCGGAAAGCCAGTCCTCGTCGATCGGGTACGCGCCGATCTTCATAAAGGAGATGTCATTAGGGATAAGTTCCTGCACATAGGTTGCGGCAATGCCGCTCGCGATAACCGCCGTCTCCCCTTTGATGGAATATGTATTATACCCAAGTTCAACCAGCCGTTTCTTTATCGCCGGCTGTTTTTCGTTGAGTTTTTTATGAAGGATACGGGTGTGCGCAGGAATTACAACGTACTGCCGTGGATCTTTTTTGAACTCTCCTTTCCTTGAAGATGGTACGATATCGCCGAGCCCGACATCTCCCTTGGAATGGCAGATGCGCGTAGTGGGGCGGAATATCACCGGAAGCGAAAACTCCTCGGAAAGGGCAAACGCGTCCCGGAGCATGTCATGGGCTTCCTGGATCGTTGAGGGGTCAAGGCACGGCACGCGTGCGAAATGAGCGTAACACCGGCTGTCCTGTTCATTCTGGGAACTATGGGCAAACGGATCGTCAGCGCTCATGATCACAAGCCCTCCGGTCACTCCGGTATAAGCGCTTGTCATCAGAGGATCGGCAGCCACATTAAGCCCGACATGCTTCATGGTGCAGAGCGCACGCAGCCCGCACCATGCAGCGGCAAGGGCGTTTTCCATCGCAACTTTTTCGTTCGTCGACCACTCGACATAATAGGTCCGTTCCTCGCGGGAGCGAAGCACATCGATCACTTCCGACGAGGGGGTCCCGGGATACCCGCTCACAAAATCCACGGGAGCTTCCAGACACGCATGGGCAATCGCTTCATTTCCAAGGAGATATTGTCGTTCCATGATCCCAGATCCTGCTCTGTACCTTATCTTGGGGCACCTTGGACTATTTATTTAACGAGCTCGGTGTTCCGATTTCCTGACAGGGGATTCACAACCTATAAAAACTCTGATGGGATACTTATTAGGGTAAATTTCGGGAATTTTCTGGGCCCGTAGCATAGCCCGGTGGTGCGCCCGGCTGATAACCGGGAGGTCATGCGTTCGAATCGCATCGGGCCCATACAGTTTTTACCGTTCCATACATATTCCGTATTTTGATATAGTTCCGACGCGCAAAGCTCTAGATATGGACAAACGATATACGATTATCCTTGCGGCAGGACTTGTGGCGTGTATTATCCTATTTTTCATCAATATTTACCTGGGTGGTATTGCAGCAATTATCCTTGTGGTGCTCGCCATGTCGTTTTTTATCATGCAGGATTCTCGATTCCACCCTGTTATCAGCATTTTTCTGCGGGATGATGCAAAGAGTATTATTGTCGCTAACCGTGGAAACGACATTGCAAAAAAAATACACGTGGCAATCGTCCCGTTTAACCTCGAATTTGATATCCCCTCTCTTGCCGCCGATGAAAAATATGAATACGCGCTTACCGACATGATCAGCGAGGCAAAGGCAACAGTAAATTACCAGAATTCTCAAGGGTTTGAGTATTCCGAGACATTCAGGTTATCCGCTCTTGGAAATAGTGATGATGACCTGCTAAAGCCGTTATTCCCGCTTTTTAAATGGAAATAACGGGGGAGTACCATCCTGGTTCTTACGATTTATTAGGGAATACATAGGAGATGGTTTTTTCAAGAGCTTCCATGAGTGCTTCTTCACCCTTGAGATAGTCATGCATTGCCTGGTAGAGCATATACATCACATCGTACCCGTAGTGTTCGATGACGTCTCCGGCATCTATCGGGTTGAGGTAAGAATCCGTTATAAAACCATCCGTGCTATACATCAGCTCGTAAAATTTTCCCTCTTCAGAAAGAACGCAGAACTGATCGGTAATTTTTTTTGTCGTGTCATCCGGACGGAACGGGGCGGGGTCGGTTTTTCCCAAAATGATCATTTTTTGTGTGTAATAATTCGGATCATAGATCTCTCCCTTTGTGTCCTGTTTTCCTTTCTGGAGCATCGCAAGGCCAATGGATTTCACGACAGGGATAGACGATTGTGCCATCCTTTCAAGAAGCACTGAATCGTTCTTTGTTATTTTTTCAACAATTCCTGCCTCTTTACCCTTAAGATCTTCAATTTTTTTTATGATCTTCTCAAAGCCAGCTTCAATCTCATCCATGTGATCATCACCCGGGAAATGTTTTATAGAGAATATGTATCATTGGCATTTGGCAATAATAAGCACGCGTGGTAACGGGTTTCATGGTATGTGAAAGACAATCAGCCGCAGTTTTTTTATGAATATATTTGCAGGTCATACGGGGATTTTTCTTTGAACGGGGAAGAAGGTCCCGATTACCGGTTGCCCTGGTTGCCCACGCACCGTTTCCCGGAAAAAAAATACATGTGTTCCTTTTGAATGGTGGCATGACCGGTAAACCCGATGGGAAGATCCTCATGAAGAGCAATGCCAAGACAGGAGGGTGTACGGGCTAAAACAGATCCCTTCCGGATCCGTTCCGTTACGATAATTGGAACGTTTTTATCAATCATTGGGGCGTTTATTGCATGATAGATCTGTTCAGCATAGGCATTCATGGTCCGGGAGCGTTCCTTTTTTAGTGCATCGGGAATTTCCCTCATTGAAAATACACGGGTATGAGGACGCTTTGAAAAACGTGTAATATTAACCTTGTTCGGACGGACGCGGTTGATAAGATTGAGTGATTCTTTAAAATCATCTTCTGTTTCTCCGGGAAAACCGACGATCATATCCGTTGCCAAGGTGATATCAGGAAATTTTTTCCTGAACGCAGCAACAATATGCTCGAAATCCTCACACGAATATTCCCTCCCCATATCCTCGAGGATGCAATCGGATCCTGACTGGACGGGGATATGGATGAATTTGAATATGGTTTTTTGTGCGAATGCATCGACAAGATCATCGAGAATGTTGATGACCGTTGCAGGGTTCATCATGCCAACCCGGATATAAAAGGTGCCGGAGATGCTGTTAACCCGGCGAAGCAGGTTCGGGAGTGATGTTCCGGTGTCAAGTCCCCATGCACTTGCATCCTGTGCGGTGAGTTGGATCTCTGCTACTCCCGAAGTGGCGAAGGCACGGGTCTGGCCAAGGATTTCCTCTTCCCGAAAACTCTTCAACGCGCCGCGGGCACTCCGGGTAATGCAATACGTACAGTGTCCGACGCAACCCTGTGCTATCTGGACAATCCCCTCGTGATCAGAGATTTCCTCCCCAGTATCACGGAACCTGTCGTGGATAGATTGAGGCGGAATAAATGTCGGCGTGCAGACTGCCATGATTGCTTCCCGCTGGACGACCGCCATGCAGCCCGTCACATA
>CAZNIL010000046.1:4791-11417 GCA_964573085.1 uncultured Methanoregula sp. | reverse complement strand
ACCGTCTCCTGCGCCTTCTGGGTCGTGAAGAACCCGGCGCCGAGTACGACATAGGAGAACACCGCCGCGACGACGACAAATGCGATCAGCACAATCGCCGCCTCAAGACCGGTGAACCCGTCATCATTTACGTTACGTAACATATTTTTCTCCTCGAGTTTTTTGTGGAAGACTCTGAAAGCTATGCATCGCCTCCAGTGCCACTGGTATGATAGATAATATTTGTTTATATAAATATTTTGTGCGCCCCTTTTCTGGGTTAAAATGCGCTGATTGTTGATTTGTCGCAGAATTTAGGGGATTTCTTGGAAAACCGGAAAATTCCTGATATAAATACGAATGGGTAGTTGGGTGGCGAGGGGGGTGTCAAAAGCGGGATAATCATGCATAATGTAGCTTGGATCCTTCCTTAATTGCGAAGGGTTTTTTCACTCCCCTACAATGGGGAGATAATGTGAACGCAAAAAGTCCACCATCAAAAAGCCACAAGAGCAAGAAGATATTAATCCACATATTCCAATATAAATTCGGGTTTTGATTCTATGCCGGTTGAAGTGGAGGGAAGGCTGGTGAATAATAATACAATCCAGCTGGATCAACCCCTGAAAAATGGGGAAGAATCGGTTGTCGTAAGGCTGAAAAAGGGATTACATAAAACTACAAAACTGTATGCTCCTGAAGAATTTATCATGCAGATCGCAAAAAAAGATCTCGAAGAGTTGTATTGATGCAAATTTCTGAATTGAAGAATGGCTCGGTGTTTCTTGATACCAACATTCTCCTGTTTGCATATACGACAACAAAATTTTCACCATCCTGCGAGATTCTTCTTGAACTTGTCGAACGTGAAAGGGTTGTGGGATATGTGAACCCTACGGTTATCGATGAATTTTTCATAAAATTCTGCTTACGTAGATAATATGGAAAAACACCTTGTGCCAAAAGATGCAGTTGCTTATATTAAACAACATCCCGATATGTTAACCGGATACACCGCACCCTATAAGATAACCAAAGAATTACTGGGAAATTTCCGGCTTATTGTGCTTGATACTTCTGAAGATCTTATTGATGCTTTAAATATATCGGAACAATACGGACTTTTGTTTTCTGATGCACTCCATGCTGCATGTGCACGTAACAATCATATTGATTATTTCGTTACCAATGATCGTGATTTTGATCGGGTTGATTTTCTCTCTATCGTAAAACCGGACAATTCATAAAAATCCTGATAAAATTTTGGGACTATACACGAATTTTAATTTTTTTTCAAACGGCTTGCCCCGCCGTCGTGTCCTTTCCTTTATTAGTGACCTTTTTTAGTTCTCTCTCGTGCCCCGATACTATCCAGGACCCGCTCGCCATCATCTCTCATAATGCACGGGATTCCGTCAATACGCGTGCGCGTATCCGCTCGCGGAGTCCGGCTTCGGTTAACAACCAACAACCCGCCACGAAACCGGGATATTTGCCCGGTACGGTTACAATCAACCGGTATATGAGCTGAAATGCCCGTATTTTTTATGAGCCTGTTCGATAGGGAGAACATCTAAAATCTTCACGAGGTTTTCCGACTCGTACACCCGGTAAAATGCGGTCCAGGTTCTCCCTATATGCAACCTGTACAGAATATACCCGTCCTCAAGGCAGAACTTTTCCTTATCGCCCCGTTTCCCGGGAAAAGGATTTTCACCAAGTGCGGCCAGTTTTGCCCGGATAATTCTCCGGCTCTTCTCATCAAAACTATTGATCTTTGCGGCCTGCTCCTGTTCGATGAACAGCGCAAAGGTCAAGTGCGGATCTCCGAGAAGGGGACAAACGTACCTTCTTCCTCAATACGCTGCATATCCCGTGCAAGACGTGCTTTTTTCCGTTCCTCAATCATCTCGGAGAGGAGATCGGTATAGGTCTGGCCGGCAAGGCGCATCTCTGCAAGATCCTTCCAGACAGGTTCCGCCACCGGGATTCGCTTCACTGCGGACATGATCATAGTGTAAGCATGGCCAACATGAAAAATATGATCATTTATGGCCATTTTGGATAATAAGCAGGACAGTTAAAAGAGGGTTGGAGGGGCGGGAGATCAGCCGCTGACATATTGATATATCCCGGCAACCAAGTCATCTCTGATGCAGAAAGAGGACTACCAGTGGGTTATCCTTGCGTTAGGAATACTGGTTGTTATTGCGCTCATCATCAAACCCGTAGCGACACACGAGCCGCCCAACTTCGGTTTACCGGAGCTGCCGGCACTGCCGCTTATGCCTGATTTTCCCTCAGCACCGCAACCGGTCATGACAACACCGGAGACCATAGTCACGACACAACCGGTCACCGCTGTGCCAACGCCTCAGGCGACAGCATCGGCGCCCCCTGTCACCACACCGGCTCCTGCGCAAACGGGGCTCGTCTGGAATGGTTCGACGCAGACCGTGGGTTTCGTGGATCCCAGTACGTATAACGTAAACCTGACCACCTACATTCCCCGGCATAACGAGTTCATCCCCGAATTTGCCAACCAGTCCAACCAGACACCGTACCGGTCCGTGAATTTCACTTCAATCCTGAAAACCCCCATCACCGGTCAATGGAGTGGCACGACGCAGGTTGTCGATATCCCGTTCCCCTACTGGGAACTCTGGTACACGATCGAACCGATCGCTTCCGATCTGAGCAAACAGGGGGAAGTCTCGGGCAAATATGTTATCCAGCCGACACAGGGGCAGGGAGCCTCGGCGTCCGGTGCACAGGGTTCGTACTCCACCGTCAAGCCTACGTTTACCGTCGATATTATGGAAGCGAACACCTCACGGCTCGTACGGTCTGTTACCCCTATGGGGAGCATCGACCCGGTTCTCTGGAAGGATTATGACCCTCGCCCCTGGAAAGAGAAGTTCTATGAAGGCCAGAGAAGTTACTATTTCATCATCAAGGCAGGGGGCATCAAATCGTACTCGCTTGACATCAAGGTACCCAATAACTACGTTGGGAAAATTTAATTTTTTAAATAAAGACACAACCGACTGTGTAAAATTTTAACCTGATGAAAACCAAAGGCTGTGTGATACTTTCCATAAGAAAACAGTCACACCAATAATTCGTGTCATCATACCATCATATTCACAAATCTGACTAGGGTTTGAGGATTCTTTTTATTGAGTAAAAATAGGCATGCAATGTCCGGTCTTTGATATGACTTCACAGCATGCACCGGTGCAATATGAAACTGACAAAGGATATCAGATAGCAATGGCAGGCAATCCCGTGGCAGTACTGCGTGGCCTTCAGGTTGATGTTACCGAATTAAGATAAGCAATACCGAAAAATATAAGATGTGATAATATAATTAATCCATCTTGTTGAATTATGGTATATTCAACTAAAATTTTTTTAACAATGGTTGTCGTTGTAATAGCGATTAGCATAACCTGGATGATTTTAATTGGATATTTGTGGAAATTTATTGGATACCATGACCATGTGCAATTGTGTTTGTATTGGCTGCTTGGAACCGCTGTATTCGGGTATTTGTATCTTCGACATGCAAAAAACAGTGATGAATAATCCTCCCGAAAAGAAATACATTAACTAACATTAATATTTTTGGCTTTATCATAGTTAATCCGGTAGTATAAAAAAGATCAGGAAGAAAATTTCGCGTGCGCCGCAACAAATTCCCGCACCAGCTGCGCCGCAACCGTTGCCGTCTGCCCATGATCAAACGGGCTCACCTCAACATAGTCAAAAGCGACAGATTGCGGCGCGACAACTTTAATGAGGTTCCGGATATCCTGCGGCATGAGCCCGAACGGCTCCGGTGTCCCGAGGCCCGGCGTCAGGCAGCAGTCGATGGCATCGGCATCGATGGAAAGGTACACGCGTTTTTTTCCGATCGCGTCATGGATTTCGTTAATGACCGTATCCATCCCGCGTTTGTGTATCTCATCAGCGGTGTACAGGGTGAGCGACTTCGCCAGTTCGAACTGGTCTTTGGTCCCGCTCCGTCCCCCGACTATGATGATATCCTTAATGCCTTCTTCGAGCACGCGCCGGGTGGTGCAGGCATGGTTGTAGTGGGTCCCCCGGAACTCGTTCCGCAGGTCGAGATGGGCATCGCACACGACATAGCAGTCGGGTTGTACCGCACGCACCGCACCGGTCGTGATGGAATGTTCCCCCCCGAGCATAACCGGAATTTTGCCGTCCCGGACGATCTCCTGCACCATTGCATAAACATCTGCCACCACATCCTCTGCCACCACGCTGGTATCGATGTCGCCAAGGTCAGTGATGGGGATATCGGCAAAGTTGAGATCATACGATGGCATGTACGTCTCAAAATTCCAGGAAAACTCGCGGATCGCACGGGGCCCTTCGCGGGCGCCGGGCTTAAAAGTGGTTGTACCATCGTACGGGACCCCGAATACGACATACCGGGCGTCCTCGTACCCGGAATCGCAACCAGCAAAAAGGTGGTTCTTAAAATTCTGCATAGGGAAAATCCACACGAGGCGGTCAGTCGATCTTTTTCTTGCCCATGGACTCGATGTACACGATCTCTTTTCCTACTATGACATGCCCCTTCTTGTCTTCGGGCATCACGATCTCAAAGTTGGAATAATCCTTCATGTCCATCAGTTGCACCATGTTACCGGAGATCGAGATGACCTGCCCGCTCTTGCGCTCAACGACCGGGATGTATGTCTTTGCCGAAACGGGCTGCACGATCGACCGCTTCACGCCATCAAAGATCCCAACCGCATCGATCCGTGCCTTTGCTGCACCATGCTTACCGGGTTTTGACATGGCAATCCCCAGCACCCTGCATGGCTCATCTTCGATGACAATGTAGCGACCCTCTTTGATCTTCCCTATCTCTGTCTGTTCTTTCATGAAATTTTCTCCTTGCTCCTAACTACTCGCACGCGTTAGTAATTTATCCTTCTTGCATTAATAAATACAACGGACAAAAATCCGGCGTGGTGACATGGAGTTCCTTTCGGCGTGTGAAGAGATGGCAAAGGCGGTCAAAGATGCGATCAGCGATCTGGAAGGTACACCGGCAGCCGGGGACACACTAAAGATCGGGGCGGATCTCACCCCGACAAAAAGGATCGACCAGGCAGCCGAAGACTGTGTCGTGGAATACCTCTCGACGCACCCGCTCTGCAGCCTTCTGGTGAGCGAAGAACTGGGAAAGAAAGAGTTTGGTGGAAAAGAAGGCACCATCTTCCTCGACCCCATTGACGGGACGTTCAATGCCATTGCCGGGATCCCGTTTTACGCTCTTTCCATTGCGTATGCGGTCGAAGGGGAGGTACAGCAGGCATTTGTACGCAACCTCGCAACCAATGAGACGTATACGGCAGTCAAAGGAAAATTCTCCCGGTGCAACAACCACCCCATCCGGGTTTCCACAGTATCCCATCTCGATGTATCTGCGATGAGCGTGTATGGGAGAAAGTTCGACCCGACCCGGGTCATGCAGCTGGGAATGAAGATCCGGCGCTGGCGCCTGCTCGGGGCGTCGGCCCTCGAACTATGTTACGTCGGCTCTGGCAGGATCGATGGGTTTATCGACCTCCGGGGCACCCTGCGTGTGACCGATGCTGCTGCCGGCATGCTTGTCTGCGCCGAAGCCGGTGGCAGGGTAACAGATCTCGATGGCTGCACGATCCGGTTCCCGAACGAAGTGACCATCGGCAGGTGCCTTGCCGCCACAAACGGCGTGCTCCACCACAAGGTGATCGAATACCTGAGGTGACATGAACGATGAAGATGCTCCTGGTTTCACGGATTGACTCAAGCGACGTGCTCGATTATATCCGGCAGCTTGGCGCGGACCTCGAAAGCCGGGGACATGAGGTCATCCTGGAAGAGGAAACGGCTGGACTCCTGGGTTTACCCGGTGTTCCTATCTTGTCTGCCTCGCCCGACCTCGTTGTCGTGGTCGGTGGCGACGGCACGATACTCCGGTCCATCCAGCGGATGGAGCGGCAGGTCCCTCTCATCGGGATCAACTGGGGGGAGGTTGGTTTTCTTGCCGATCTCGAACCCTCAGAAGCTCTGGATTTTCTCTTGGCCCTCTCCAAGAACATCCGTTGTGAGCAGCGGATGCGGGTCGCATTCAGCCGGGACGGGATGAATCTCGGTGAAGCATTAAATGAAGCGCTTATCGTGACGACCCGGCCGGCAAAGATGCTGCGGTTCTCCATTCTCATCGATGGCGTCGTTGCAGAACAGTTCCGCGCCGACGGCCTGTTGATCAGCACCCCGACAGGTTCCACCGCGTACGCGATGAGTGCCGGCGGGCCAATCGTCGACCCCCGCATACAGGGAATTGTGCTGGTGCCCCTCGCCCCCTACATGCTCTCCTCCCGCCCCCACGTGATCAGCAGCGACCGGCGCATTGAGATCAAACTGGAGAGCGCCCGGCCTGCCGACCTTGTCATTGACGGGCAGCGGACCGTCGAGCTGGGGACCAATGATATTATCGAGGTAAAAAAGTCTGCCAGTCCTGCCCTGCTGGTGGATGCCGGGCAGAATTTCTTTGCAAAAGTGGACCGGAAGCTCCGGCGGATGTAAATTCTCTCGTGTTCACCCATCGAAGATGTCCTGATGGA
>CAZNIL010000046.1:0-4691 GCA_964573085.1 uncultured Methanoregula sp. | reverse complement strand
CTCCGGCGGATGTAAATTCTCTCGTGTTCACCCATCGAAGATGTCCTGATGGACACCTTCTCCAGTTTCCCCTTCCCTGATGAGAACGGGATACAATCGAAGATTTCCTGATGGAAATCTTCTCAAGTTTGCCCTTTCCTTCGGAAACGGCAAACATCCCCAAGTTTTTTATCATTCCCTGCCTATAGGGGAACGTATATACGTTGAATCCGGAGTAGATGTATCATGGAAGAAACAACAAGGACCAAACCTGACTATGCACAATGTTCCGAAACCTTAAAAAAATACCTTGGGCTCCACGGTTCACCGGTAGCCCTGATGCTCGCGCCAAAAAAGGAGCTAATCCCGGAAGGCATGAAACAGATGGAAGGAAAACTCCGCCACTGTGGTATGGTGACCCTCGCACGAAAAGAAGGCAAAATATTCTACGCAACGGTTGACAACCATGAATGCATGGGTGGCGCATGGGCGCTGGGCATTCGGGAGATAACCGACACGCTCAAATCCGGGCAGTTCTATTACAAGCTCGGCAAGTTCGAGAGCTGGGCAGCGTGCAAGCGCACGATCGATCGCATCCATCATCTTGATACAAAGGAGACCTACGCAACGCTCTACGCGCCGCTTGAAAAGACACCGTTTGCGCCTCACGTTATCCTTATTATCGCAAACCCCCGCAGCATGCTCAAACTCGCCCAGAGCTCGCTCTTCCGGCTCGGCGGCAGGCTCCATGTGGAGTTCTCGGGCATCCAGTCCGTCTGTTCCGATGCCGCAGCCCAGACCTACCTTACCGGAAAACCGAACTTTTCACTGGGGTGTGACGGTTCCCGGAAGTTCTCCGGGATCGCAGACGACGAGATGGTGATGGGTTTCCCCGGTGAGCTGCTGGTGGAGATTACCGAAGCGGTTAAGATCGTCACCGGTGCGCCGGGATCAGTGTAATTTAATCAACCCCATTTTTCATAATTACGGTTTTTGCCCGGTCCTCAAACTTTTCGCGAGGATATTTCTTAGGGAAATTCCCGGGAGAATCCGAAATCAGAAATAAAAGACTTATCTTGAAAGCGGGTTTACGTAGTATTTAAAAAGGTGATCGTAGTGCGGGTCTCCATGAAGCTCGAGATGAAGGATGCACCGGGGCAACTCGTTGCAGCGCTCCAACCTATATCTGAAGTCGGGGGAAATATCATCGCGGTGATCCACCAGCGCGACCCGGACTCGAAAAGTGATACCTTAAACGTCCAGATCGTCCTTGAACTTGCGGAAGGCAGGCTTGATGACCTTGTTGCACTTTTAAAAAGGCAGGGGGTCCACATCCAGCGGATTGGGAAGGAACGGCTCCTGTACCGGCGCACCGTCATCATGATCGGGCACCTGATGCACACCGACATATCCGATACGGTCGACCGGATCGACACCACCGGTTTTGCCGAGGTAAGCGAGCTCTCGATGAGCATGCCGGCAGTCAGTGAGCGCTCCTCATCCCGGCTCACAATCAAGTCGGTCACACGGGATGACATGGAACGGGCGGTCTCTATCCTCCGCACCGTTGCATCAGAAAAAGGCCTCCTGTTGATCGAACCGCTGGAGGAGATCGCATGAAGATCGTTCTGCTCGGGATGGGATCGGTCGGCAGGGGTGTCCTTGAGATGATCGCCGCAAAAGACCTTGGGATCACCGTCACCGGGATCGCGGACTCTCAAAGCGGGGTCATCGATCCCCGTGGCCTTGACCCTGCCCGTATCCTCGAAATGAAAAAAAAGACCGGGCTATGCGGGAATAAAAAAATCTCTGCTGCCGATGTTATCAGGAACGCCGACTATGATGCGCTTGTGGAGGTCACCCCCACTAACGCAACGACGGGTGAACCCGGGTTGGGGTACATCAGGCAGGCACTCAAAAGAAAAAAAAACGTCGTAACCTCCAACAAGGGGCCGATCGCGCTTGCCTACAGGGAACTCAAAAAGCTTGCAGCAAAGAATGGTGTCGCACTCCGGCACGAGGCGACTGTTGGCGGTGCAATCCCGATCTTCCACACGCTCGAACACGGGCTTGCCGGGAACGAGATCCTTGCGATCTTTGGCGTCCTCAATGGCACCTGCAACTACATCCTCACCCGGATGTCAGATGAAGGGCTCACCTACGAACAGGCACTGCTCGAAGCGCGGGAGATGGGCTACGCAGAGGCTGACCCTACCTATGATGTGCAGGGTATCGATGCGGCGATCAAACTGGTGATCCTCGCAAACACCGTCTGGGGCAACGGGGTTTCCTTAAAGGATGTCAACCGGACAGGCATCGACCTGCTTACGCTGGATGCGTTGCGGCTTGCCGAGGAGGAAGACTGCACCATCCGCCTGATTGCCGAGGCAATCCCCAAAAAAGGGGTGCTGCGGGTCTCTCCCCGGATCATTGAGAAGAACCACCCGCTCGTCGTCGACGGGACCCTGAACGCGATCACGCTCGAGACCGATATGGCAAAGCAGATTACCCTGATCGGCAAAGGCGCCGGTTCCATAGAGACGGCGAGCGCGATCATCGGGGACCTCATCCTTATCCACGACCGCTATGTCAAGCGTACTTGAACACCGGCGGGAATATCTTCGCCTGATGCGGCAGTTTACGCTCGATAACGGGATGTTTACGGTCACCGATATCCAGCATGCAGCAAAGATCCCGCGGAGCACAGCGCAGGACTGGATAATACGGCTCGTGCAGGAAGGCTGTGTCATCATCCGGGCGGAAAAACGGGGACGGAGTGCAGCCCGGTATGCAGCGATGAGCGCCATGCCCGCGTCCACCTGCCGGCGCATTTTCACAACCATTGATGGCGATAAAGTGGAGATCTACCACGACTGCATGAGCGGGGCATGCGCCGCGTTCTGCGGGTTCCACCACGCCCTTGCCGGGGGGGTCATCTCATCAGTCGAGCGGGACGGCACCCTCCTGCGGGAATGCGCCCGGATCGGCACCCGGGACGTCAATGTCGGGCTCGCACCTCTGGCTGCGGTGGGAGTGAACGGGATTATCCGTGAAGGGGATTATATCATCCAGAACATCCACTCGATTGGCGGGCCGGCGTACTCGCTCTCGGACATGATGGCCCGGGCCGACGGGGTATGCCGTGTTGAATCCCGGCACGCTGGCATCATGGTACAGGGAAGTGTGTGGACACGGGCGCTTACCCATGTCACGATCGGGATCGATGATACGGACTCAAAAACTGGCGGAGCTACGTTTGCTCTCGCGCTTGCCCTCCTCTATCATGTCAGCCGGATAAAGGGTGTCCTGCCGATCGCCCACCATGTCGCGATGCTCAACCAGGACGTCTTTTCTAAGACTGCAGGCAACTCGGCGAGTTTCATCGAGGTCGCTGTTGAACCGAAAAAATATACGGAACTGATCGAACGCACCAAAAAATTTGTTGCCGGGGAGTCGCTTTCGGCAGAATGGGGTATTGCGGTAAAAGCCGGGTTCACCGTGCCAGCCGGATTGCGGGAGTACGGGAAGATTGTCCGGGAACAGGTCATCTCCCGGCCTATGGCGGAAGCAACCGCTGAGCAGTACGGGGTGGTCCTGCATGGCGGCAATGGTGTGATCGGTGCCCTCGGAGCGGTGGCGCTCAGCCGGCTCCCCCACGAGGTCCTGCTTGACCCGCAGAAGCCCGTGACGGTCAGCTGATTATTCGTTTTTATCCTGAAGATCCAAGGGCAGGTCATGACACTCACCCTGCCCGCCGCTCTTTTTACGGCACCGAAGACACAACCAGATGTGTTAAAATTTTATAACCTTGTACTGTATCAGCGACGGTGCAAAAACAACGGCGTTTCTTATATCCCTGACAAAAATTCCGCTGCAACACTCTCGCATAACCGGTTGCTTGCCGCAAGGTGCCGTACTGAATCCCGCAGGATTTTTTCACGCCGGGATCGTCGAAGGTTTTTTGTCCAGTCCGAGATCAGCGTACGCGTCATTTCGAGGTGGAACTGGAGACCGGTCGCAGATTTTAACCGGAACGCCTGGTTTTTCACTCCCTCGCCCGTGCAGAGCAGTCTCCCGCCATACGGGACGTCAAAGGTCTCGCCATGCATCTGGAAGACAAAAAAGGACTCCGGAAACGTTAAAAATGCCCGGTCTGCTTCCGGAGCCCGGTGTACCGGAAACCAGCCGGTCTCGTGTATGAACCGGTACACCTTTGCCCCGTGTGCTGCTGCGATCAACTGGGCGCCAAGGCACAGTCCCAGCACCCGGACATTCTTTTTTACCGCCCTCCTGATGAGTTCTTTTTCCTGTACCAGCCAGGGGAACTCTGCTTCATCGTTCACGCTCATCGGGCCGCCAAGGAAGACAAGGTGGGTGGCATCCGGGGCCAGGGCCTCGTTTGTTTCCCAGAGATACTGGTACGTAAACGGGACGTTGCGCTCACAGAAGACTTCTTCAAGATAACCAAGCGGTTCAGAAGGTGTGTGCTGGAATGCGGTGACGCGGACCATCAGTACCCGGGCTCATTATGTAGATTGATGAGTATTTATGCCTGAAAAAAGATAAAGTGAACAGTTTGCAGGGGAACACCATGCGGGAAATTTTTATAAATAAATGTCAGTTCAGGAGGAATGGAATCTGGTCGTCTCCGGAATCTCCCAAATCCTTGGGTTGATCTATGTCCTTTTAGCGTTCCCGGTCATCGCCGGTCT
>CAZNIL010000045.1:2438-11439 GCA_964573085.1 uncultured Methanoregula sp. | reverse complement strand
AGCAAAATTTTTCTGAATCTCTGATTGAATCCGTAATCTTAGCCGCTCTTGGGGGCTTTGGCACTTGCTCTCGAAGAACTCTGATGAGTTCTTCTCATCCTCGTGGTTCTGATGAACCACTCAGACTCCGCCCCCGCCGCTGTGGCACCCCCCGGTTGCGATAGACGGACAGGATGTTGACATTCAACTGTGAAAATTTACACAATATCAGCCATCACTTTTTCTTTACATTTTTAGGAACAGCATTTCGTATATTGAATACGTCAAAAAAATTTTAATTATCGTCTTTGTATCCCAAGAACCACAGCGGCAATGATAATACCTGCTAGTGTTACCCATGCCGGAAACGGGGAGTATGTCGTCTTTGCGGGAATTGTAGTATCCGTTTGTTCAGGAATTGCCGGTGTATTCACCGTGGTTGCAGGTGCGGTAGCCTGAACGGTAATCTCTGTTTCAACCT
This sequence comes from uncultured Methanoregula sp., assembly GCA_964573085.1. Classification (GTDB taxonomy): domain Archaea; phylum Halobacteriota; class Methanomicrobia; order Methanomicrobiales; family Methanospirillaceae; genus MVRE01. The sequence continues at coordinate 10,979 of CAZNIL010000045.1, read as the reverse complement.
GAACAGGTTCAGGACTCGTTATCACGGGAATGGGTTTTGTTGTGGGGAGCGGAGAGCCCTTAATCGTGTACACCTGTGCCCGGTTCATCGCGAGATCCTGGTTCTTCCTCGCCTCCTCGTATGTGGGGTCAATACTCAGTGCGGATTTGAAACAATTGACGGCGTCCTGATATTTTCCCAGCTCAAGGAAAGCAACCCCTTTGTAATTCCAGACCTCTGCATCGGAAATTGTTATCTGGGTACAGCGGTTGAACGCATCAAGTGCCTCCTGCGGTTTTCCTAATGACAACAATGCCCGGCCTTTTCTATACCAGGGGAATTTATTTGACGGGTCCAGTCGTGCACAGGTATCAAACGCGACAATTGCTTTCTCGGACTTGTTCATCTGCTCGTAAGCGACGCCCTGGTTGCAGTATGGTTCGGGGAGGTTTGTCTGCACCGTAAAGAGTGTGTCATAGGCAGTAACCGCTTCATCGTACCGCTGAAGTCGGAAGAGCGCGTATGCTCTTGCATTCAATGCACGGTTATCCTGCCGGATGGCAAGAGCCTTTTGTGAAAAATCGAGTGCCCCGGTATAATTCCCTAACTGGTTGAGCGAGTAAGCCTTCCCTGAAAATGCCTGAGCATATGCCTGGTTCAATGCAATCGCATTGTCATAATACTCGATCGCATCTGCATAATTTCCGATCATTGCTGCATTCTCCCCCCGCATATACCAATCGAGTGCGTCCTCCGCCATTACGGCTGGAACAAGGAGGGTAACTACAAGAGTAATGATGAGAATTTTTTGGGCGAACCGCGTGTGCATGCACGAATTTTACCGTAATCAGAGATGAATCTATTGCTTTCCCGTCGAAGGGCTGATTGCACGCGTTCTTTTCCTGCAGGTGCACCTGCCAATGGTGAAAGGAACGGTGAGCACTGCAAAAACAGTGAATAAGAACGCCATAAAATAGGAACTGTTCTCTGCTACCAGACCTGCGATAAACGGAAGTAATGACATGCCGGCATAACTTGTTGTTGTATATATACCCATGAGCGTTCCCTGCCGGGTCTCAGATTCAGACAAATACGCCATCTGGGCAATCATCACAACACCCGCTGCCGCGCCCACAAAGATAAAACCCCATGGTGTGAAGTAACAGGAAAAGACCGATACCGCAATGATAATAGCACCTGTCCTGATGGCAGGAACCGCAGAGAGAACAAACCGGGAGGTAAGGATCACCGATACGATTGTACCGATATTCATGACGGAGATATACATTGCCGTCACCTGTGGGGTCTCCCCGGAAAAACCCGGATAGAGGGAAGTGATAACGCCGGTTGCTCCTGTAATGAGAACGGCTGACACCCAAAGCCACCGGTATTCCATGGTCAGCTGCAGAATTCTTAGATATACCGGCTCTGCCAGACGCACGTTCCGGTCACGCGGTATCACTTCACCGGTGCGTATCATAAAGACAAGGATACTTCCCACCAACGCCATCCCGGAGAATACGGCAATTCCTGCTTTCCCGAAATCAAAGTATGATGCCAGAAATCCGGTCACGACAAGCCCGCAGACCAGTCCGGCATTCAATGTTCCCATGAAGTATCCGGAGAGGGATACATGATCTGTCTGTTCATTTATCCATGCGAGCGCAGATGCGATAAATATCCCGGCTGCTAATCCCTCGATAAACCTGAACAGCAGTATCCAGAAGAGCCCTGTCACGATCAAAAGGAGAAGCCCGGAGATTGCGGACAATCCAATCCCGGAACGGATAAGGTGCACCGGATCCACATGATCGGCAATAAGTCCGGCCGGGAGGGTAGCGATAAAAGCACCGATAAAATACGCGGCATATATCGCACCCTGCATTGCCGCTCCATCCCCGATTAAAGGTAAAACCGGCACAATCGCATTGGAGAGTGCCATGACGGTAAATGCGCAAAAACAGAGAGGGATGCGGGATCTCATCTCAGACCATGCGGTATGTTTCAAGATTCATCGGGGAATGCGTCTCGATATGGTACCGCTTGTAAATTGAACTCGCAAGGTCAATGGTATTGTTTTCATCCCCGTGGATGCAGAAGATCTTCTCCGGTTTAGGCTGGACCTGCCCGACATAGTTCATCAGCTGCCTCCGATCAGAGTGACCTGAGAAACCGTCGATGGTTGTGACTTCAAGGTTGATCGTGATCGTCCCTTTCCTGCCGAGCGGGACTTCCCGCCACCCTTTCTGGATCCGCCTCCCTTGCGTCCCGTCTGCCTGGTAGCCTACAAAGACAAGCGCATTCTTTGCGTCCTGGGCGAGGTTGGTCAGGTATTCCATCACCGGTCCCCCATTCAGCATCCCGCTCGTGGTGATGATAACGCACGGGTCGCCATTCATCACTTTCTCTCTTAGTTCTGATGAGTCGACCTGCTGGAAGCATTCAGCAAGGAACGGGTTCATTCCTTCGCGGAATATCTGGTTGCGCAGGTCGTTGTTTAAGTATTCAGGATAGGTTGTATGGATCGCAGTTGCTTCCCGGATCATGCCATCAAGGTAAATCTTCACTTTCGGTATCTTTTCAAGGCGCATACCTTCTTCAAGAGCAAGCATGACTTCCTGCGAACGCCCGACTGCAAATGCCGGGATAATAACTTTTCCGCCGCGTGAAAGGACGACATTGATGGTCTCGTAGAGTTGGATCTCCGCATCTGACCTTGCAGGCTGGAAGTCATTGGAGCCCCCGTAGGTGCTTTCCATAAACAGGGCTTCGAGCCGGGGGAACTGGCTGATGGCGGGGTTGAAGAGGCGGCTTTTACTGTAGTTGAAATCGCCGGTGAATGCGATGTTATACATTCCATCGCCAACATGGAAATGGGCAATAGCGGACCCAAGAATATGCCCCGCGTTGTGGAACGTGAGCTTCATGTCAGGGGCAATATCAGTGACACTCCCATAATTGAGCGTGATGGAGTGTTTGATGTATTCCTTGACCTCATTTGAGCTATAAGGAATTTTCCGGTCTTCCTTGTTGATCACATCAAGATAATCAAGCTGGAGCATTACCGAGAGATCGCGGGTGGGGGGTGTTGAGTATACCGGGCCTTCGTACCCGTATTTATAGAGAAGGGGGATGAGTGCACAGTGGTCAAGGTGGGCATGGGTGAGCACAACTGCATCGAGGGAGGAGAGGGGGTGGATTTCAGGGACATACAGGTAGGGGGTGCCGTTTGAGTTGTCCGGCTTTTCACCGCAGTCGATCAGCACGCGGCTTGCAGGAGTACTTAACAGGAATGCTGCCCTCCCAACTTCCCGGCAGCAGCCGAGCATGGTGACCCGCGCCCACTGGTTTTTCTTCTGGGTTTCCTTTCCGGTCTCGTCTTTTACCGCAATGTCCCGGTGGATCCTCCTCCCGATAGTCCTTAGGAAGAGTTTACGGTCTTCATTAACGGACCTGAGGTATTGCCGGATCTGTTTGACCGTCGAGCTCTCAATGGGGGGTGTCCTGACAACCTTGGGAGTCCACCCGATGTGTTTTGTGATCTCCCGGAGTGTCGCACCGTTCTTGCCGATGACGAGGCCGGGTTTCTCCGCTTCGATAAGCACTTCCCCGGTATCGGGATCAAAAAAAATGTCCGTGATGCCGGCTGTCTCCGGTACCACTGCCCGTACCTCAGACGCGGCCTTTTCAGGGTCTTCGAGGATTGTGGGACGCACGACAATGCGTTTACGCAGGTCCCGGGCAAGGATTTTTATTAAGTCTGCTTCATCAGCAAACCGTTTGGGATCATCCGTGTAGATGACGAGCTCCGGACCTTCAAACTCCACCTGTGAAACCGTGATCCCATGGGGGACTTTCTCGTTGATCTTCTCTTTTAGTTCCTTTAACCGTTCTTCAATCAGCATAGAATTAACGTCCTAAAAAAAGTTATGCAGGGGTTTTTGCGAGGTATTTTTTAAGGGTTGCCTCGTCCAGTTCCTTGTAGTGGTCTTTGTTTATCACAACCACATGAACTCCTTCACCCGAACCGGCATCGCGTTTCATCGCAGCTTTCAATCCCCTGATTGAAAGATCGATGGCCTCGTCTTCCGTCATGCCGGGTTTAAAACGGTCTTCCAGCACACCATATGCCATAGGTGAGCCGGAGCCGGTCGAAACGATCTCTTCTTCTTTTGTGGCACCACCCATTGCATCAACAGAATAAACACTTGGGCCGTGTTCATCCACGCCTCCTACAAGGAGCTGGACATAATACGGGAAGACCCGGTTCTGGTTGAGATAGTTGGACAGCAGCGTTGAAGCCGCTCCAACGGTAATCGAGCGTGATCTCCGGATCTGGTACAGGCTGCATTCGACGGTGAGGATCCGGGCAAGCTGCTGTGCATCGCCCACACCACCCGCGGTTGTCATGCCGATGCGGTCGGCCACCTGATAGACCTTCTTTGCTTTTTTGCTTGCAATCATGTATCCCATGGTCGCCCGTTTCTCGGTGGCAAGGATCACCCCATCGGAAAAAACCAGCCCGATGGTGGTTGTCCCCTTCATAGACTCCTGGTACTGTTCAGGCACATTAGCACCCCAAAAAGTTTTTTAAAACGCTAAAAAATAATCTAAAAGCGCTTTATCATTAGGAGGATATCCAGAAATTTAAAGGTTGTTATTCTGCAGGTCTGCAGAGAACCCGCAGGAGTTCGCGGTCATACAGCATCGCAACCAGGCGCTTGTCGCCATTAATCACCGGCAGCTGGTCGACCCGTGCCCTCCGCATCTTTAACGCACATTCACTCACTTCTGCATTCTGCGGGACTGCAACAACGTTTTTCACCATTGCTGTCTTTACCGGGCGGTCAGGTAACTGCACTTTTGAGATGCTGTAGCTCAACGTATGCATATCCCGGATGCTTTCCCATGTCCATTCGTCATCATCGGTGCCATTGGAAAAGTCGCTCACACCAACGGAGTCCTCGATACTTGAGCTCCTGATGAGGTCCCGCTCAGATATTATTCCCTGCAACCTGCTCTCTGCATCAAGGATTGGGATAGCATCCACTCCGGAAATCTCCATAACGCGGCCGACAACCGGGAGCGGTGTTTCTTCCCAGAGGGCAAAGGTCTGGCTCATAAATGCGTGCTTTATCTCTTCCTTGATCTTCATCTGGGCGATTGCATGGATAATGTCAGCTACGGAGAGCAGACCGACAAGTTTACCGCTTTCCACCACCGGGAGCCGTCGGATCCTGCGGGTGACCAGAAGACGGGCAGCCTCACGGATTTCTGCATCCGGGGATATGGTGACCGGTTTTGTCGTCATCAGCAACCCAAGCTGGGTCTCCTCAGGCTTTTGTAACAGGTCCTTGCGGGTGATGATGCCGATAAGTTTCTTGCCTTTTATTACCGGGACACCGGATATTCCCGTCCTCTTCAAAATCTTTAAGACATCGTCACGGTTGCCCGGGATCTCGACGTATACGACGTCGGATGTCATATAGTCCTTGACCAAAATTTCTGTTATGATCTCACCACCAGGGTCGTGATTATGCCGTTGGTGACGACATAGTTGCTGACGCTGCCCAGTAAGAGCCGGTCCGCTTTGCTTTTGCCGTGTGAACCGACCACAATAAGGTTTGCCTTCTGTTCTTCTGCAAGGGTGATAATCTCGTTACCCGCATGACCATGCTTCATGTGCGTGGTGACCACTACACCTTTGTCATGGGCAAAAGTTTTGGCTTTTTCTAAAACCTCTTCTCCCTCTTTTTCCAGAGCACTGAACATGATCTCAACGGTGTTGTCCGCGGGCAGGGAGGAAAAAAGTCCCGTCTCCACCACGTACACGACATGGAGTTTTGCGCCATGAAGACCGGCCTCCACGACCGCGCAGGCTAATGCCTGTTCGCTTGCTTTTGAGCCATCAATTGCAACAAGGATATCAGAGAACACAGGCATCACCCAGAACAAACATGGCTTTTTAATTGGATTTATGAATTAAAAACATTTGTGCCAATGTTACCGGAATCAACCCGTTTTACGATGCTTTCAACCGGATTTTTTGAGAAGCGCAGGTTTGAGTACCGGGGATCAAGGGAGAAAAGGTTTGCCCGCGCGCCAACAGAGATGAAAAACGGATCCCCACATAGTGATGAGCCGTCGACAGCCATCCGCATCACCCGGGCAGGTTCAATCCGGTATACGGTGTGGACAAACGCCATCTCTGCGAGCATATCAGGCTGGATAAACATCGCATTATCGGTTCCCAAAAATACCCGGCATCCGAGATCAAGCATCAAAGAAACCGGCGGATGACTGGGGGAGGCGGTGACGCCCAGTGTCCAGTTCGATCGCGGGCAAACTGCGATCGGTATCTCCCGTTCGGCACAATCCAGTAGCTGGCGACGAGTTGCATGGGTGCCATGGATGATAAGGTCGGGATCGAAGGAGAGGGCTGCATCCACATCACCCGAATCCTTCTCACCAGCATGGAACGCGATCATTTTGTTCTCCCGACGAGCCTGTGCAACGTCGTATTCGATATTCGGAATATCACGGGCGCTGCTGATGCCCATTCCCTCTGACATATGCTCGCCACCTTCCCTGCCAAAGATTATGCACCGGAAATTCTGTCCTTCTGATGCCTCCCGCAGCGCTGTAACTCCTTTGGGTCCGCCTTCACGAAAATCCGCACATCCTGCTGTCCCGCGCCTCACCATCCCGGCAATACTGGAACGCATTGCACGGACGATCTCGTCCCGGGAGGCTCGAGAAAGCAGCCGGTGTTTCAGGCCGGAAGGGGGCGTGACAAGTTCAACAAGGTCACCGGATGATGCGCAGTCCATAGCCACAGTGTCTCCGAGGTGAGTGTGGGCATTGAAGAACGCGGGGCTGATCCAGACATCAGAAGCTTTATTGTTCTCTTCGATTGCGGTGATGATGCCCCGCTCAATCACAATATCAACCGGCTGAAGCACTAATTCCTCCCCGACGATTGCTTTACCGGAAATGACCAGTTGGTGCTCCATGCTTATAGTCCTGACACTCTTTTATATATCGAAAAATGAAATAGGTATGCATGGCAAAGAAACAAGGCGGAAGGCTGATGTCCTCTGCGGGACTCGTGAATTATTATGACAGCGAGGACCGCCGTGCGGTGCACATCAGTCCGGTTGTCGTCATGGCGGCATCTGCTGCTATCGGCGTGTTCATTTTAATCCTCAACATCATCTACTGACACATCTCTTTTTTTAAGAGCTTTCGCGTGATGTCCTCATCTTTTGTAAAGTAAAGGTTGTCATGGCCGGTCCACTGAGGGCAGTTGCGGAAGATGACTGCCGGCACGCCGTTGTTGCTCTCACCCATGACAAAATTTGCAAACCCTGCGATCTCATCCACGACTGCTTCTTCCGTTATCTTAAGCACATGACCGAACAGGTCAACGTCCCCGCGGAAGTCGCGGATGGCATGCATCCCGCTCCACCCGATGGCGTTCCCGGTCTGCCCGCGCCGAAACGACCTCCCGCACGTATCCGTTATAATTACACCAATGTCTTTACCGGATATCTTTCTAATCTCTGAACGGACTTCATCAGCAGCTTTCATCGGATCCGCCGGAAGGAAAATAACCATCCCCTCTTCGATATTGCTCTGGTCGACTCCCGCACGGACACCAATATGCCCGAAATTAAGTTCCGATAAGATGAACGGGTGCTCCATGATGATATCTGCAGATGCATCAAGGACTGCCTGAACAAAGCGGGGGTCCTCTCCATTGAGTTTTGCGAGACGTTCTGCCCGCTCCGATGGCATGATATCGGACAGGGGTCGGGTATAACCTTTTGATTTTGAATAAATGGTTGAAGCGATACAAAGGATATCCCCGTCCTGTATTGCCTGCCTGGTACAGATGAGCGCAGGGATGTCATCACCCGTGTGAATGATCGGCAGCCCGCGGACCCCGATCACAGTCATTTCTTCCATAGCACCATCATATTCAGATGAACACAGAATAAAGGTGTTTCGTTCTATTCCCGTGGTGTGAATCAATGAAAATCTGAAATTGATCCATAAATATTCCCTATCGGTTCCACTGTTTTTAACGAAATATTTTTATAATGAGGTTACTGATTACCACTTGACCATGTTTGTCATCCTCCGGTGCCCCGGATGCCGGACGTTCACATACGTGGACCGGTTCCAGCGCTGGAAACTCTGCCCTGTCTGCGGGCAGGCATACGAAGTCAGCCGTGTGCCTGCGTATCTCGAAGTCGAGGATTATATCGAAGCAGAACATATCGTGCGTCAGCTCGAGCAATACCTGCACACCATGAAACGCAAAGATTTGACTCCCGAAGAGATGGAAGACCTGCGCCGGCAGTACGCGATGTGGGTCCGTAAAAAAGTCTGATTTTTTTTTATTTTTAAGAAAATTTTTTTATTTTTACCAGCGTTCCCCGCACCATGGGCAGATCATGGTGACGGGGCGGCGGCACCGCGAGCAGTAGAACCCCCGGAACGCATCATATTCCAGGGGGATTTTGCAGCGCCTGCAATAGATCTGCTCTTCAAACCCGC
>CAZNIL010000045.1:0-2338 GCA_964573085.1 uncultured Methanoregula sp. | reverse complement strand
AGGTAAAGATAAAAAACGAAATTCTGACCGCTGTCATGAACCCGGTAAGGTAAAGAGAGGGGATAGTTTCTGTGCCTGAATATACCAAAAAGCAGAGCATGGCGATCACCATGGAAAGAACCTTTCCAACTGATCTCATGGTTGCGACAATGCCCGACGCGATGCCAAGATACTCTTTTTTGACCGAACTCGTGATTGCGTACGTATTCAGGGGGGAGAAAAGGGCGTATCCCAATCCAACGTGAAAAAGCGTTCCGGAAAACCGGACGTTATTACGATACGTGTACGACTTAAATCCCGCATTATCAACACGATGGCGATAGTTCATGACCGATGCAGCAAAGTACATAATGGAGCATTCCAAAAATGGAGCAGGTCGATGTTGCAGTGACCGGTGCAGGGCCGGCCGGCCTTTTTTGTGCAATCCATGTTGCAGGACAGGGGCGTCGTATTCTCGTTCTGGAAAAGATGGAGAGACCTGCAAGAAAGCTCCTCCTCTCCGGTTCCGGGCAATGCAATATCACTCATGAGGGCGGGATAAAAAAATTTCTTTCCCATTATGGGAATGCAGGGACATTTTTAAAACCCGCCCTCCTTTCCTTTACCAACCACGACCTCGTACAATTCTTTCATGAACGCGGGCTTGACATGGAGATACGCGAAGACGGCAAGGTGTTTCCTGCAACCCGGAAATCTTCAGATGTGCTTTCCATTCTCATCTCAGAATGCGAAAAGCAGGGGGTTGCCCTGAGCTATGGGGAACCGGTAACAGGACTCACTAAAGAACAAGAGGGTTTTAGGATAACGACATCGCGGAACAGGTACCATGCCTCCTGTCTTGTGATCGCAATGGGTGGGGTGTCTTATCCCGCTACCGGATCGACCGGCGACGGATACCAGTTCGCTGCCAGCATGGGGCATACGGTGACAGAAATCGCCCCTGCCCTTGCACCATTACTCATACAGGAATTCCCGTTTTCAGACCTGTCGGGAATGTCGTTTCCCCGCATGCATTTTTCGGTGTGGAGAAAAGGAAAAAAATTATTCCACTACACCGGCGATGTCCTGTTTACGCATACCGGGTTATCCGGGCCAGGAATCCTCGATTGTTCACGAAATATCAGGTCCGGTGATGTTGTACGCCTTTCATTTACAGACAGGGAATGCCATGAAGGGTTCAGACGTCTCTTTCTTGAACAGTCAGCTGCACCGGGGACACGGCGGGTAATATCAGTGGTATCAGGTTATCATATACAGGAACGCCTGATCAAAAAGATCCTTGAACTTGCCAGCATCCCTCAGGACATCACCTGCGCCCATCTCTCCCGTCAGAACCGTGGAGCATTGGTAAGCAGCCTCACCGGATACCCCCTTACCGTGGACGCAGTTGGGGACTTTTCTGTTGCGATGGTGACGAGGGGGGGCATAGCACGCAATGAAGTGAACCCAAAAACGATGGAGTCGCGGATAGTAAAAAACCTGTACTTTGCCGGAGAGGTACTTGATATCGATGGCGACACCGGGGGGTATAATCTACAGTCTGCGTTTTCAACAGGGATGCTTGCAGCCCGGAGCATCAGGAAAAATTTTCTAAAATAAAATTCCACGAGTATCCCTTCATATAATCCCACCTCTGTTTGCTATAGTAACCGTGTCCGGCTCTTTGCACCCAAATCTCCTGCCATCACACAATGCATTTGTAGTTGTATGGTGCACGATTGATTGGGACTGCGATGAAGTACGAAATTGTCGGTGACAACCTCCAGATGGTAAAGATCGGGCTTTCAGCAGATGAAGGGCTCTTTGCCGAAGCGGGCGCAATGGTGAACATGAGCGGGAACATGCAGATGGAGTCCCAGCTCAAAGGGGGAATACTATCAGGGCTCAAACGGGTTCTGAGCGGTGAAAGCCTGTTTTTGACAAAATTTTCTCCTGCCGGGACGGGCGGGTTTGTCTCATTTGCCGGCAATGTACCGGGGAAAATTTTTCCGGTAACGCTGGGAAACGGCAAAGAATTCATTGCCCAGCGCGACTCGTTTTTAGCCTGCGACGAAGGGGTCGTGCTCGATATCGCGCTCATTAAAAAAATCCGGAGCGGGCTCTTTGGCGGAGAGGGGTTCATCCTCCAGATGATGACGGGCACCGGTACCGCCTTTCTCCATTGCTGCGGTGATATCATTGAACTGGACTTAAAGGAAGGTGAGTTGGTCAAAGTCCAGACCGGGCTTGTGGTCGGGTTTGACAGCACGGTCAGCTATGATATCGCGCTTGTCGGCGGGATCACGTCAATTGTATTCGGCGGCGAAGGGCTCTTTGTGACAACGCTGACCGGGCCCGG
>CAZNIL010000044.1:11220-12398 GCA_964573085.1 uncultured Methanoregula sp. | reverse complement strand
AGAAAAATTGTTCCTGGGGTGATTGTATGTCCGCGATCAAAACGTATGCAGTATACAAAGACGGCATGCTGGTACTTGAAGATCCGGTGAATCTACCGGAACACACCCGGGTGGAAGTCGTAATCCGTAAAAAGTTTTCAGAGTTTGTAAAAAAATTCGGGGAGCCGGAAGCAAAGGAAGACATTGATCAACTCCTCCTGAAGAACAGGAGAAGAATGAGAGATGCATAATTTTTCTTCTTGTGTTCTTGATACATCCGTTATCATAAAAGCACTCTTCTCACCATCACATAGTCATGCTGGGACAACCTATTTACGGGAATTAAAGACCCACAAATCCTGTGTGGCACTGCTTGCTGTTCTGGATGACCACGGAATTGAGGTTTTCCTTCCACGTTGTGGCCTTATTGAGATTGCGGCAGTATCAACAAGACTCGCAAATCCCTCTGCTTCAGAAGAGATCTGGAATGAGGTTGAAACGAGCTTCACGATTGTACCCGAAGATCGCCTTATTGAATATGCAAAAAAAATTGCAATCAACGAAGGCTGCCCGGGTTTTGACACCTATTTTCTTGCGATCTCCGAGCAGAATTCAATTCCTCTCTTTACGGATGATCTCGGAATGCACCGCACCTGTGAACGAAGGACAATCCGTTCCTGGCTTCTGCGCGATATAGATCTCAAATCTGTATTTCCGGATCTGGAATAGTCCGGCCATTATATTACAGGATGTTCGAATTACCGCACTGCGAATAAAAAACTATAGGCCCCAATAGTCATCACCAGGGGAAAAACTCTATTGTATGTCTATGCACGGGTCGTGGGTGAGATCAGATGTCAGGCAGTCAAAATACGCCCGATTTGGCCTCCATTTCCCTTCGAAAGATTCTGGTGAACACAATATTCCGGGGTATCTGTCCGCCGCTGCAAAAAAGTCCGATATATACCCGTAAAACGCAAAAAATATCTCTTTTAAACAGGATAAAAATTGCTCTTTAATCTGGCCTGTTCCGACGTGTAACGGAGGAACATGCCTTGAGAAGACCTGCGGATGCCAAACGACAGGTCTTCGATTTTGCTTGTTCCGACGTATAACGGAGGAACATGCCTTGAGAAGACCTGCAGATGCCAAACGACAGGTCTTCGATTTTGCTTGTTCCGACGTATAACGGAGGAACA
>CAZNIL010000044.1:0-11120 GCA_964573085.1 uncultured Methanoregula sp. | reverse complement strand
CCTTGAGAAGACCTGCAGATGCCAAACGACAGGTCTTCGATTTTGCTTGTTCCGAAGTAAAACGGAGGAACAGGCCATAAGAAGACTTGCGGATATCAAACGCAGGTCTTCGATTTTGCTTGTTCCGAAGTAAAACGGAGGAACATGCCACAAGAAGACCCGTAAGCATCAGGTTGAGGGTCTTCGATGTTGTTCCTGCAAGGGAAACTCTGGAAAATGAAGTACAGGCCGTTCCGGACAGTCATTCTGCTTCAGGCCCTGGTTTTCCGGTAATGGATTTATTGCGATCTTGCCGGTACCCGATTGTCCGGGTATGATGAGAAAAGTCCTACGCTAAGGGCAGGCCGACATAGCCGGGGCCGACAATACAGACGGTTTTATTGAGTAGTTTTTTTGAAACCTTTAAGACCACGGGACTAATCTCCTTTGGCAAAATGCTGTTTTTATCATTCCATGGGACAGGGCAAAAACATATCGGGAACACTTTTGTTCAGCGGCCAAAGATTACAACAAATGATTCCGGCTGTGCCGGGTTCCCTGGACACCGATTTTTTTGTCCCGTCGGGGATTGATGCAAGCTCATTCGAAGATATCAGACTCAATTATTTCTTCAATATGTTGAATCTTTTTGATTTTGAAGGTAGTGTAAAGATCAAACGGTAAATTCGTCAACCCTTCCCTCTCATCGATACAATGTACCTGGCCACGTGTGGAATGCTAAAGACAATCTTCGCATCACATCTGAAGCAATCGAAGATATTCTTCCCGTGTCATCCCTACAGTTTTCATATTATTCAAAATAATCGTCACCGGTATCTCATCATACCGGGGAATCACAACAGGCCGTTTTGCAGATGGATGATGGAAGATCATATGATCACCGCTCTGGCGGATGAATGTGCAGCCGGACATCTCAAATATCCGAACCTGCGTTTTCCAGTCCGTCGGGGATACCTTTTTCAAATAGCATCACTCAAACACGAAAAAATAATGAAATGATTCGCAGGCAGTCAGGATCTCTTATCCGGATCTTTTCACGGGTAGTTATACTACGGGAATCGGAATACTAATCTCTTCAAAGCATACAATTTTTTTGTTGGTCGTTACAACATTTCCTTCCTGGACATACCCGGATTCATTCAGGAACTCGTCAAGTGTTCCCATTTTAGCAGTCTCTTCCAGATGGATCGTAATAACTTCCTGTAAATTTTTCTTGGCTTCCTCCGGAGTGTGACCGCAGCTGGCAATATCGAGTTCCGGGCAGTACGACGTGTACATACCCCCCTCTTTCCAGACTTCAACAGTAGTGACAAGATCCCGCATATACTCTTTTCTCTCAGCACCAGTATGTCCGTTCCCGTTAAATAGGTAGATGGTAGTTTTTTTTAATAAAAAAATCCAAGGGGGGAGGGATGGCTCATGTCAGGCTGCCTTTCTGGAATATGTGACAGTGAGACTCCCCGAATCCCGGCGGATATGCACGCCCGTTCCGATCTCTTCCCCCTCGCACAATCCGGCGAACGGTGCTCTGCCGTAATCGCTTGGGACGCCGTATATAGTGACATTCCCGGAAAAGACCGTGCAGGCATGAGCAGCCTGCCACTGCCGTTGATGCGAAAGGGTCGGCTTTGAACATTTTCAGGGGTGATTGAAGAAAAATGTGCAAAAAAATGTTTGAATCAATAAAAATGCGTGTTCCCGGCGGAACTCGTGGGTATACGCGATCTGCATGTCATTCCCAGATGCTGCCCGAGATCGTCCGCACCGGATAGTTCACATACCCTGCCATGTACCCGGCAGTACTCGTCACGTGCCCGTTATAGTAGAATACCACGCCCCGCCGGTCCTGGTCGCATCCGGCAATCCCCTATTTGTGCAGCCAGGCTGAGGTATTCCCGGGAGTACGGGGACTGCGCTGACAGGTCGCGCAGCGGGTCATCCTGCCCGCCGGCAACCGCAAGCGTGTGGGAGAAGGCGTCATTGACGGCATGGGCAAAAGTACTTTTTTAATCTCCTGCGGCTAATATCTCTCCATGGAAGGGAATGTGGATAAAGACGTAATTATCCGGCGGATGCGCGACATTCTGTCATCATTTCCCTCATTGCGGGTCGCTTACCTGTACGGATCGTTTCTCTCCCGCGATGATTTCCATGATATCGATTGTGCTCTCCTCATCGATGATGGAGCTGGTGAAGAATATTTTCTGAAGTTTGCGGCAAAGGTGGGAGAAATTCTTGAAGAAGCGCTGGGATTTACCCCTAAATGCGACGTAAGAGTCCTCAACGATGAACCGGTCTGGTTCCGGTTCGAGGTGATCAGCACCGGCATGCCATTGTACGTACGAAACGAAGATGACCGGATCGATTTTGAGACCAGGGTGCTTGTTGAATACCAGGATATAAAATATATGTACGACCTCTTCGACTCTGAATACCTTGCGCAGGCCTGATATGAGAATAGTGACACAGCTGCAGGCACTCGATGAGGCTCTCCGTGCCTGGCGACGCTACCGGCAGATCCCGCAGGAAACATTCAGGCAGGAACAGGATACGCAGTATATGGTCTGTCATGCGATGCTCCTTGCCATCCAGTCTTCGATCGATATCGCAACAGGCATGGCCGTAACACTGACACCCCGGCGCCCTGATACCTACCGGGAAACATTCCATGTGCTGGGAAAATTGCAGATTATCCCGGAAGAACTTGCCGGGGAATTATCAAGACTTGCCGGCTTCCGGAATATTCTGGTGCATGAGTATACCGGTCTTGATATCGGGCGTGTGTATCGTATTCTCCAGGATGACCTGCAGACACTGGATACGTTCAGGAAGATTGCAACGGAATTCGCAAAAGGGCGCAGAACGGAAAAGTGACCGGCAGTTTTTCGTTGCCTGTTTTTGTCGGAACCCTGTCCGGCCAACGCATGTCATCCTGATCTGCCAGGAGCCCGCACATCTCCTTTTTCATCTTCACTCCGACGTAAATCCCTGCCCACCGCATCGCAGTAAGCCTGTTTTTTCGACCGGTGGACAACCGTAAAACCACCCGAAATGTCCACCGGAAGGACAATTGTTCCGGAATGAGGGTATTTTGGGGAGCGTGGGTTGAATTAGAACTCAAAAAATTACCCTATATCGTTGTTCCTGCAAGGGAAACTCTGGGAAATGAAGGCCAGGCCGATCTTCAGGGGCAAATCGGTGCCTGGCAGATCTCCCGGGAAGGAAAAATACAGGAGCCATGTATCACGGGTGTCCCTCCTGTAAAAACCGGGAACCATCTATGACATGATCACCGGGCTACGAGTCCGGGTATTGTCAATTTTATTATGAAACTCCTGATGGACCAGTTCAGTCCGGATCCGCTACGGGAGAAGGAACCCGTTTTGTTCCCGGCTGATCATTGCGATACGTGACCGGTTTGGCCTGGATCGCGATATAATGGCTTGTTTTTCCAAATTTTTAATTTCATAATCAAAACCTTTATCCATGGACAGCGTACTGGTATGTGCCACACGGCCCGGAACATGACGGGCGGTTCGGGCGAAAACGCTCCTCTTGATCGTATCAGCGGATAGCGTACGCTCCGTACCGGGTCCCGTTCATGCAACCGGCCGTTGGCAGGAAGACAACAACATGACACCAGAAGCACAGGAAAAAACAGAAACAACAGGCCGGGACGATAACATATGCAAGACGCAGCTCTACAGGCTGGTCTGCATCCACAATCCCGGCAAAAAGACCGGCCGTCGGATTCTGAGAAGATCCGCAACGGTCGTGGTACAGACAGGAGAACAACCGGCAGGACGGGAACGTCTCATGCCGGGGACAGAAGTGAGAGATGGGGAATTCAGGCGCAGGACAATGGCCGGGACTGGCAGCATCATGCCCGGACCAGAGATGCCGGAAAGAGATGAGAAATTCATGCCGGCCGTATCACAAGTGCAGGAAAACAACATTCCCTGCATACCGGGAGGGTCCAAAGAGATCAGGCCGCACGTACCAAAAGAATCCGGAAACCCCCGGCCGGGAATTCCGGCAGGATCCGGAGACCTCATCACTGGAATACCGGAAGGATCCGCAGGTTCCGGGCAGGTAATTCCGGCCCAGTCCGGAAATCCCGGGTCTGGGACACCGGAGCAATGTGTACACTCCGGGCCAGGAATCCTGGCAGGATCCGAAAACCTCAAACCGCAGGAACCTGCAGGCAACAAAGACACCGGGGCAGAAAGTCCGGTACCGGTGGTCTCCGGAGGTGGTGCCCTGTGACCCGGGGACACCCGCCCCACGTGGCAATCGGGGAGGCCGAGCACAAAGCCCGGGCCAGAGGGTTGATGGTATTTGCCCTTGAACCGGAAGGCGATCTCCCGTTCCACTTCGTCATCTGCGACCGGGACTGCATCAGCCTTGTCCGGGTCCGGAGGCTGAAGTACCCGGGCTACGGAGTCGGAGCGATCGAAGCGTCGTGCAAAAACGACATCGCGCTGCTCCGGGCGATCCCCGTGACACCGGAGATCTTCCGGGAGCTCTGGGTGCGCGGGCCGGACCGGCACTGGTACCGGTACCTCGTGCTGCCGGGATCAATCGAGGTCCTGGAGGATGAGGATGACACAGGTGACAAATACCGGCAGGAAGGCGGGGCGGTACCCCCGTCCCCTCCGCCTTTCCTGTTCCCGGTCGGGCTGCAGGGTGCCCAGCCAGTCCACCGGTGAAATGACCGGTTTTTAATTAAAAACAACCGGGATATGATCTCCCCTTGGCATAATTGTAATTCCTTCATCAGCCATGACCGGACATTGCACAGCACCGGGCTAACCATTCGTTTCAGGTAAGATATATTTAGATAATCGATTGATTTAAATAAATCAAAAATCTAAATAAAATTATGGGTACAATGACCATCAGCGTCGATGACGACGTGGAAAAAAAATTCCGTTCCCGGGCTAAGAAGATCTACGGGGAACGGAAGGGTGCGCTCGGGCAGGCTGTCAGGGAAGCAATGGATCTCTGGGTTGCAGAAAAGGACCAGCAGGAGATTGCCCGGTCTGCACTTGCACTGATGGAAACCGGGCATGATCTTGGAACAAGGAAGTACCGTACACGGGATGACCTGCATGACCGCTCAGCCGGCACTTATTGATACCAATATCTTCGGATACATTTTCGACACCAGTGAACCGGAAAAACAAAGAACAGCACAGGACCTTCTGGCCCGCTGCTGGCAGGGTAAGACGCAGTATGCAGTATCAGTACAGAACCTTGCCGAGTTTGCGGTCATTGTCACCGAGAAAGTTGCCCACCCCCTGCCGGATGCAACGGTACGGGAATTTATCAAAAATATCAGCGCATTCAACGGATGGAAAAAAATAGGGTACTCCGGCGATACCATCATACAGGCTGTAAAAATCCAGTCCACTCATGCAATTCACTTCTGGGATGCCCTCCTTATTGCCACAATGCTGGAGCACAGGATCACCACTGTTTATTCCGAAGACCGGCAGCTGGCAACCGTGCCGCTTGTTCATGTTATTAATCCGTTTAAGGATTCGGCATACCGCTGATAAGGACATCGCAGGAAGAGTAACCGGGGGCCGTGTCCTCCCGGGCCACATTACCTGGGACTTCATCCGGTCTTTTTTGTACGGGAACAGAGTTTCCGCGACAGATCCAGCATCTCTGTCAAATCATGTATCCATGTAGCAGCACTCTCTCCAGGGAAATCTCATTCTTCACTCCCAAAAATACACCCGGCACGAGATCCGATCCTCCAAACCCGGATCCGGTCTCCGGTTAAAGGGGCGGGAATCCCAAAGATAGGCGGACCCGTAATTCACGTGACCATTTGTTGTCAGGCACGGGCCACACATCAAATTCGATAATTTTATTCGTCTCCTCTCCGATGCTTCCCTATATGAAACCGTGGCGTATGGACCGGGTCATGATATGCGCTTTTGTCCTCTGTATTCTCCTCACCGTTGCACCACTGCAGGCGCTGAATATGGCAGCCTTACAAAATGCCCCGGCACCGGACCCGCGGCAACTCAAAAACCCGGCACTGGCGCAAGATACTCTCCCGCTGTATATGCCGGTCACAATTCCATCCATCCAGAAAGCATCACAACAACTCCCCGCACGACAACAGTCACCCGCAGTGGTACGTGTTTCGCAACGGACCGTCCTGATCAGTCCTGTTCCGCACCCGACCATTACGCGGCATCCAATCCCGGAACCACCCCGGCCGTCCCGGATACAACCGGCAGCCACACCTGCCCGCCAGCTGGCGCAAAAACCGGTACAAACATCAGCGCAAAAACCTGTTCAGACACCGGCTGAAAACTCCGGTGCCCTGCCTGTCGGCGTCCCCTATCTTACCAACCAGACCGGGAAAACACCGGTGATTCCCGCTGTGCATATTCCATAGCATGGAACTCCCTTTTTCGTAAGGAGATGTTCCTGCATTGGCTGGAGGGACAGGCCTGCATTACCGTATCACATAACAGGTGCACTCCCATTGTGGTAAAAAGACGTGAAGGGACGATGAAACAGTTATAGTGCGGGCTGATTAAAATCAGGATATTTTTTTAAAGGGTCTCTCACTGGTTGCGATACCATGATATCGTTGCTTCAAGCCCGCTTTGCACGGTATACTCAGGTGCATACCCGAACGCTTCCTTTGCCCGGGAAATATCGGCAAGCGAGTCCCGCACATCGCCGGCCCGGGGAGGTTCGAACGTGAGCGGGACAGTGATGCCGGTGATCTCCATGATCGCGCCGGCAAGGTCGAGCAGGTTGATCCGTTTGCAGTATGCCACATTGAACAACCCCTGTGCCCCGCTCTCCATGGCGCGGATGTTTGCCTGCACGACGTCTTTGACAAACGTGAAGTCCCGGGTCTGCCCGCCATCGCCAAAGATAACCGGAGACCTGTGGGCAAGGATGCTGGTAATAAACTTCGGGATCACCGCGGCATACCCGGATGCCGGGTCCTGCCGGGGGCCAAAGACATTGAAGTACCGAAGCGAGACGGTCTGGAGACCGTAGACACGGGAGAACGCATTCAGGTACTGCTCCCCGGCGAGTTTCGAGACCGCGTACGGGGAGAGCGGGGCCGGCTTCATCTCCTCGTGCTTGGGGAGGGTCGGCGTGTCCCCGTACACGGAAGACGACGACGCAAAGACGACCTTTTTTACCCCGCAGTCCCGGGCCGCGATCAGCACGTTGAGTGTACCGGTCACGTTTGCCTCATTTGTCGCAATCGGATTTGCAATCGAGCGGGGTACCGACGCGATCGCTGCTTCGTGAAAGACCCCGTCAGCACCGGAAAAATTCTCTTTTAGCAGCGGGAGATCGGTGATGCTGCCCTGCACAAACGTCACACGCTCATGCGGTAAAAATGGCCTGATATTCTCCATTTTGCCGGAGAACAGGTTATCAACGATGACGACGTCGTGCTTCTGCCGCGCAAGTTCCTCAACGATATGGGAACCGATAAACCCTGCGCCGCCGGTGACGATGTACTTCATGAGGACTCCGAAGAGAAAGGACAAACCCGATATTTCTTTTTAGAATTCTCTCTGCAGGATATTAATGGATGCTGCATCCCGCAGACCCTGAAAGAATCACGGGAGCATTTTTTTTTAAAAGCGCCCTCCCTTCACGATTATCCCCATGCCCCGTCAACACTTTGAAGGAAAACGACCAAGGATAGTACACGGGCACACGAATGTTCTTCTTCTTCCACCTCTTCACCGGCATCGTCCTGGGATACCTGATTTCAGATATCCTCCACGACCGCCGGTGGCTCATCCCCTGCGCAATCGGTGCTGTGCTGCCTGACCTTATTGACAAGCCTCTCGGCTTTGTCATCTTCGGCGGGGTGATCGATAACGGCAGGATATGGTGCCACTCGCTCCTGTTTGCAGCCATCGTCATGGCTGTCGGCCTCCTGCTCTGGAAATACCGGAGGACTCCGGTCCTTATCGCCTGCGCGATCGGCATACTCTCCCACCAGCTTCTTGACCTGATGTGGCGGCAGCCGGCGACCTGGTACTACCCGGTGCTCGGGCCGTTTGGCGGGAGACTGCCGCCCGGTCACCTCTTTGTGCTCTTATCAGAGGAAATTTCCAACCCGTCAGAATGGGTCCTGGTCGCCCTGATCGGGACCACCCTCCTGCTCTCCTTCCGTCCGGGCCGGATCTCCGCAATGGTCAGGAAGGACCCGCACATGGCACAGGGAATCCTGGAGACGGGAGCAGTGATCCTTTTGATCCTTTCAGGAGTCATTATCGGGTTTGGGATCGTGAGGCGGTACCTGCCGTACACCGGCTGGAGCAGGCCGGAAGAATATATCATCGGCGGGATCGTAATCGCACTGGCGGCGTACCTGCTCTGGAGATGGCAGTCCCGGCTGAAACCTCATAGGTCCTGACCGGATGCCACGAAAAGATACGCGAGCAGGGAAATTGACACGAATATTGCAAAGGTATCTGCCATTATTGCCCACAATGGCGGGGCTGTCGTATCAGGCAGGGTGTCTTTGTATTCACATCCGATATGTGGATATTATGTCCTTTGTACCATGCCGCAGTCAAAGCACCTTGAGTCAACGATTCACCCCTTCAAAATAGTTGTTCTAATAGTTGTTCTTTCAGATGGGGGCTAAGGAAAGACACCAACCGGATTATACGGTCTTCTTTTACCGAAGGTATTGGGAGGGAAACTTATTGAATTTCATCAGGTGATATAAAAAATATTGGTGAATTTATGGATAAAATGGTATATACTCCTGAAGAATGCGCCGATATCATGAAGGTACCCAAAATGAAGGTTCTGGAATTGCTCAGTTCCGGAAGGATTAAGGGACAGCGGGAGGGTAAAGAGTGGCGTATCCATGTTGCGGATCTTGAAAAATACCTCGATGAGAAATCGACAAAAGATATCTGCGAATGGATGAAGGTAAAAGAGCTTGTCAGGGATGATGTCTCCGTGCATATTGCGGATGCCGCAAAGGAGATCGCACGAAAAAAGGCAGACAATAAAGGGCTGGTGATCATCCCCGACTGGATGTTACACGAGGCATATGGTGAGGCACGGGAAGAATGCCGGGAAGATATCAGTAAGCTGGTATCGAATGAACTGAAAAAAGTCAGTACGGATCCAGCCAGAAAACTTACCGAAGATGAACTGGACGAGGTCATCCGGACATCCTATGCAAAATAAGAGGCAATGCCCGGTACACGGGATGAACGTTACCTGCGGCCCTGCATTCCCGGTTCAACAGTGACGTGACCGGTATACCGCTGCGAGCAGGATCAAAGTCACACCTGCAAGCAGGGTTGCCGGTACCAGTCCTGCTGCCTGCTTTCCGGAAGAGGGAGACATGGGCTTGAGCACGAGGTTGACCACCCGGGTCTGGTCTGCGATCACGTTCACCGGTTGCTCCTGTGAGGTATAGCCTGCCAATGAAACGTTGAGCGTGTGGCTGCCCACGGGGAGGTTATTGAGAGTGACCGGCGAGATGCCGGAGTCTGTCCCGTCCAGTATGACGCGGGCACCGGCCGGGCTCGTGGAGATCGCAAGCCCGCCGGTCTCCTGTTGAAGGTTCGCCGTAACGTCCACAACCGATCCGGGTCCCACTTTCACCGGCGTGAAAAATTTATGGTACCCGAACCGCGAGAATGTCACGTTGTATGTCCCGGGTTCAAGTCCGGCGAGCGTCAGCGGTGTTTTCCCCTTGTATTCATCGTTGACGACCACTGAAGTCTCATTCGGGATTGAAGAAAGGGCCATGCTTCCCGGTGTCATGGGAGTGGTGAGGGCAACTGAGGGTGTGCCGAGACTGACCGCGATCGTGCTGTAATCGGCCCCGCTCAAGGAGGAAAGGTCATTTGGCCCGTCAACGACCCAGACCGTGTATGTCCCGGCATCGAGCCGGCCACCGATCGAGTTCGTGCTCCATTTGTATACCCAGTGATCGTTGCTGTCGACATTCACTCTGGTAAAATGCCCCTCATCCGCACGGGCGTAGATATTATCCAGCGCAACGCCATTTACCGGAAGGTTGGGCCCTGTCAAAAAGAGCCAGACCGTAGAGCTCCCGTACGAGTAGCCCTGAAGGGTGATCGTCTCTCCCATGTATGCCTGAATACTTCCCGACGCAGCGGCGCCACCCGCCAGAAGAAGGCAACCGAGGAGGATGATTCCGGCGAGTTGTGCGGTGCAGAGGATCTTCATTGACAATCACCATGCTGATTCGTTTAAAAACGATTTGGCTTTTTGCATTCACCTGTTTTTTTTTAAAAGAGAGATGGGGCAGGAGTTCAGATAGTATCACGAATTGAGTGTGTGATTTATGACGGGGATGCTGATCTGGTCTGAGAACTCCTCCACGTAACCGTCAGGGAACCTCACACGGGTGACCCCGGGCGAGAAGTCCGGGTTGATGACCGAGGCAAACCAGTACCCGTTTAAGACCTTTTGGGCATCGGCAAACGAGAGCGCCGGCGTCCTCATCATGACCGTGCCATTGCGCTCCTGTACTGATGCAAATCCCTGCACCATAAACTGCGAAATTCCCCCGTTGGCAACCATCACGGTTACGGGTTTTTTGTAATTACTCTCCAGCGCTTTTTTAAGTTCTGCGCCGGGATCGGCAATGCGCATGAAGACCGCCATATTCTCGATCCATGAGAGCTCGTAATTGAAGGTGATGACCGCATCGGTGTTGTCCTGCACTGCAATGTCAAGAGTCTTTGCCGTGAACGCCTGGACAGGGCTTGCAGCAAACCACAGCACAAGCACGAGGATACCTGCCAGAACGAACGAACGCTTCATAGATGTCCAATCTCCGGGTAGGTATTATGGATGCGCTCTAATAAGGTTTCTGATGTCAGGAGAATGTGTGACAGGCGATGTTCCAAAGAGAAGCAGTCTCTCACACCATCATCACCGCCATATGATGATCCAATACCAGAATCCTGATGCCAACACTGCGTATTTTAAAAAAAAGACTGCAATCCATTTCGGGATCGTTATCCTGCCGGCAGGTGCTGCCATCGCCCGTAAGGTGATCCTGCTCGATCCGGCTTCAGCCCCGAACCCGGAATATATCGGGATGGAGTTGA
>CAZNIL010000043.1:0-12597 GCA_964573085.1 uncultured Methanoregula sp. | reverse complement strand
TATAATTCCGGCTTGCAGGGTTCCCCGGATTAAACGATACCCATAACAGGTGGGGCGAACAAACCCACTTTTCATACATGAAGCGGATCCAGCACCTTGCCGCGATGGCCCATGATATGGGTATGGTCTTTGAATTCTTAGGCGCTGCATCTCTTCTCCCGTTTGTGGTGCTGATCATCTTCTCTGAATGGAACATGCTCATCCCAATGGCATCGGCGCCCGTGGCATTCGTTGTCTTCGGCTACCTGCTCTCCCGTGTTCACGGGACAGAATACAACCCCCCGCTCTCGGTCACCCTTGTTGCAGTCGCGCTCTCGTGGTTTGCCATTGCGCTTGTGGGGGCACTCCCTTTTTTCTTCGGGCTCCATATATCGTATACCGACAGCGTTTTCGAGGCGATGTCCGGATGGACGGGGACCGGCTTTACGATGATGACATCCCTTAACACCATGCCCAATACCCTGCTTTTCTGGAGATCGTTTACCCAGTGGATAGGCGGGATCGGGATTATCGCATTCGGCATCTCATTGCGCAGGAAAACAAGGGTCACGCTCTTCCGTCTCTACCGTTCCGAAGGCAGGTCTGAGGAACTGATGCCCAACGTGGTCTCGACAGGGCGGCGCATGTGGGTAATCTACCTCTTTTTAACCTTCCTTTTCACTGGTCTTGTCATGCTCTCCGGTATCCCCCTCTGGGACTCGCTCAACCTTGTGATGGTCGCCATAGCTACCGGGGGTTTTTCAATTCATAATGCAGGTGTTTCATATTACAACAACCCGTTGCTGGAACTGCTCCTTATCCCGGTCATGCTGGCGGGTGCAATGCCCTTTAAGATCTATTTCCTGATGTACCATGGGAAAATTGCCGCGATGTTCAAGGACCCGGTCGTCAAGGTGCTCCTGCTCATCGCCATCATAGGTTCAGCGATCACATCCCTTGACCTCTATATCTTCAACAATCTCCCGATCGGGCAGGCGATACGGGAAGGGGTGTTCTGTGCGATTTCCGGGTTCACCACATGCGGTCTGCAGAATTCCAGCATCCATCTCTGGGCAACAATTCCGGTTGCGGTCGTTACCATGATGATGTTGATCGGTGGTGCAATGGGCAGCACTGCCGGCGGTATCAAAGTGAACCGTGTTGTCCTTGCTTATGAAAGCGTCAGATGGTGGTTCAGACGGTTTTTTGTATCAAGCATGGTGATTATCCCGTTTAAGCACGAGGGACGCACACTCTCAAAGGAGCTGTCAGAGCTTGAAATATCCAAAAACATGCTGGTAATCGTGCTTTATGTGCTCACCATCTTCCTTTCGACAATCCTCATCATGCACCTTTATATCACCACGTTCCGGCTCGATGAGGTGGTCTTTGAGCAGGTATCAGCACTCTGCAATGTCGGTCTGGGTGTCGGCTACATAACCGCACTCAGCCCATTAGCCATCAAATGGGTTTTTATCTTCCTGATGTGGCTCGGGCGACTGGAAATCGTGCCGGTGATCATTATGATCATGGGGCTTGCAAAAGGATTCGAGGCAACTGTCACCCGGTAAACTTCGCGAACCTTAGGGAATGAAATTTTCGATATGGTTGTCAGGAATTTTCCTATATCTGGCAACAATCAGTATCGTACATAACACAACCTTAATGCAGTATACATACTGAGCTACACTGGTAATCAATCGGTTACGGGACGTCCCATGCTCGATGAGCCCACCCGCATTCTTATCGCTGCCGTGATCTGCTGGCTAAACTTCATGATAATCGATCTTTTCTTCAAATTACCGGAGAGCGGAGGGGTTAGTGGCGCGACAGCGATTGCAGAAGAAGTAGAGAAAGGGGGCGGGGCACTCAATGGCGGTTTTATGATGGGCAACATCGTCAGCTCGCCGGATGCCTCGGCGGGAACGCTCCTTGCCAGCTGCGGGGTATTCTGCGCCGGGTTCTTTGGCGGGCTCTTTGCCGCAGTGCTCGTCTATGCAGGCAACCGGATCTGCTATGATCCCGGCTATGCGGGCACAACCGGGTGCATCACTGCGACCTTCATTGTGTATGGTGCGACGCAGATTGGGTTCGCCGCATCGGACTTTATTGCCGGCATGGTGATTGCAATCCTGACAATACAGGGCATCTCGCATGTGCATGCAAGCAGGCTTATTGCCCGTTTCTGGAGCGTGCGGTGCAGATGGCTGAGGGGATGCCGGTGATCGCAATCTATGTGTGTGCTGTCATTGCCGTCTATGCAGCCCTGCGGATCATTCTCCAGAGAAACACGATGCGCAAGCTCCCGTTCCTCAATGTCTTGTCGTTTGCAGTCACCGGGATCATCGCCCTGCTGCTCCCGCACCCGATCACCATTGCAGCCGCCGCAGCGTATTTTGTCGGGTCTACCTTAGAGTCCAATGCGATCGCAAGCACATGGGCAGGAGGGATCAAAAAAGATGAATGAGGTTGTCATGGTTGCCTGCACTGCCCTTGTTTTCATCGGAACGGCAGCAGCGATACTTGAGCGCGATCCGTTTGACAAGCTCATCTCACTCTCCCTCATGATCTCAGGAATATTCCCGTTCATTATCGACCGGGGTTTGCTTGACGTTGCCACCGCCACAGCCCTGATCGCCCCCCTCTCCACCATTTTTATCCTCATGGTCTGCCGGAGGGTACCGGCATGACGGTCGCAGGGTATGCACCGGAGTTTTTGATCGGCCTTGCGATCCTTGTCATCGGGACAATTGCCGCGGCATTCCCCCGTCCCAAAGATTATCTCACCCGGCTCATCAATCTCGAGATACCCGGCTGGGGGCTTTTACTTGTCATGCTCTCGTACAACGAGGCACTCGCACTCTTTACGTTCGGAGCAATTTCAGTACTCTCAACGTTCATCTATGTCCGGGTAGTACAGAAAAAAGAAGGGGGCACCCGTGGATGATCATCCGCCGTATCTCCCACTACCTCTGCAACTATGAAAACATCGTGCCCCTTTTTGCAGGTGCCTGCGCCTTCATTATTTTACTAGGGGTACTCCTCCTCCCGATCCAGTACAACACCGCCCAGCTCTATCCAAAGACCTTCGACCGGAACAGCACGCTCGACCCGTACGACCGGGGCGGTCCTCCCTTCACGCAGGTTGAGATCGGTGCCCAGTATCCCGATTATTCCCCGACTGCGGGTCTGGTAACAACCTACCTTACCCCATTTTCTCTCTTCCTTTCCCAGGTTACTTGCCACCTTGGCACCACAATCGTTGCCCACCCGGGTGGCATCATTGACGAAATCCTGTATAACACCCGGGGTCTTGACACGGTTGTTGAGGCGACAATCCTCTTCATCGCGTTTGCTGTCGCATCATACCTGTACAGGAAGGGGTCATGATGTGGGGGCAGTACAGCTACGGACTCCTTGTTGTGCTTGCGGGGGGAGTGATCGCCTTCCTTGCACTTGCAGTTGAAGGGGATGACCTGCATAAGCTGCTCCTGATCGACCTTGTTGAAATCATCTTGCTCGCCGTAATCGCCCTCCTTGGGACTGACCTTGCTGAAGCACTGATCCTGCCGGGTCTTACCGTCGGCATCGCAGAACTGCTGGCGCTTTCCCAGATCTACTGTACCAAGGAGCGGATCAGCGCCAATCCGGTACGAGGGCTCAATATTGAAGTGATTGCAAAGGCGGACGCACCGCTCATCATCTCGATCTTCCTTGTCGTATACGGGCTCATCCTGTCCGGTTTCACCGGGGGTGGTGTTGCAGGGCTCGGGCTTGTTTTCTTCTTCATGTCAAGAGGGTACAAAGAAGAACTCAACCTGCTGGAGATGGCAAGCGGGATCTCATGGGCCATCTGGATTTTTTCATTCTTTGTCTTCATGTTCCTGCCGCAGTACTGGTATGTCGCGCTCATGGGTGCGGCTGTGGGGATCGTGCTCAAGGTAACGGTGAAGATGTCCCTTGTCGGGACAATGTGGGGGAAAGGCGATGAGTAACCTTGCCGGTATTCCCTACTACATCCTTGAATTCGGCGATGAGCTCGTCTATTTCACGCCCTACACGATCACCCTCTTTTTGCTGGCGCTCACGTTCACTATTTTCGTCATCGTCAGCAGACCCGAACGGCAGGTGGATATCGCCTTTGGCGGGGACGCATATAGAGCAAAAGAGATAACGGTAAGCGAGATGCGGTTCCGCAGGTTCATGGCGATTGCGTGCGGGCTGGCTTCCATGGGCGCGATGGTGACCGGGGACATCTTCAACTTCACGCTCTTTACCGCGATGGTCGGGATCACCAATGTCGGCATTGTTGCAGCGGTGAAAAGCCCGCATGTCCAGGACGCGGCGTTCCAGTACGGGCTTGTCGCACTTACGGCAACCGTCCCGCTTTTCGGGGGCGCAGCCATCTATGCTGCAGCAACCGGCAGCCTCTCGATGATCGAGCTCGCGAAGGGAACACTACCGGCGGTGCCGTTTGTTGCAAAGGCATTCCTCGTTCTCGGCGTTACCGGGGAAGGGATGGCACCGTTTTATGCGGCAAAGGCCGAGATGTTCCGGGCACCGGGGGCACCCTACGTTATCATGTGTTCGCTGTCGTCGCTGCTGATCTTCCTCCGGGTGATCGAGGTGGTGATGCTCGGGTGAGGCAGATGAAAAAGAAGCATGCAGCGCGGATTGCCGGGGCGGGTGTGAGCATCTCTGCAGGCGTAGGCATACTCCACATATCGGGCTTTGTCCCGCTCTGGATATACGCAGCGGTGCTGGCGCTTATGTTCCCGGTGGTCGTACTCGCGTTGTTTTTCTGGTGGATGGCAAAAGAAGGAAGGGAGGATATCCCGTTTATCGGGTACTGATATGATCGCTGAACTTGTGCTTGCAACGGTTTTTGGCCTGCTTCTCCTTGGTATCCACCGCAAGGTCATCGCCCGGATCCAGCGGCGCCCGGGCCCGCCTGTCTGGCAGGAGATCCTCCATATGCTGAAGTTCTCGTTCAAGAGCACATGGATTCCGGCTACGGCAAGTGCGACACTCTTTGCCGGGGTCGTGCTTGTTGCCATCGGGATCTGGACTGCGGCGTTCTTTGTCGTGTTTACGGGGGGGAGCCTCCTTGTGGTCTTTGCCATCTATATGCTGCATAAGATCGTAGAGCACGGGTTCGGGCTCTCATCGGGCTCCCCGTACGGGAAGTTCGGTGGCGTCAGGTCGGTGATCTCAGCAGCGTCCGAGATCCCGCTCTTTGTCTCGGTGGCAGCGATCGCGATCTTTACCCGATCATTTAACCTGAGTGATATTGTCCTCTACCAGCAGGTTCATGGCCCGTTGCTGTTCATTGCGTTTCCCGCAGCAATCGCCATGTATCTTGTCATGCTCTCCAAGATGCCGTCCGGTCCCTTCTCCATCGTGGAATCCAAAGAGCTGGTCAGCGGGTACAAGACCGAGCATTTTGGTGTCTGGCGTGCCGGGCTTCAGGTCTGCAACGGGCTCAAGACAACCGTCCTGTTTTCCACATTTCTTCTTGTTTTTATCGGGCAGGTGTCAATCCTGTGGATGGTCGTGGGTATGGTGCTGCTCGTGGTTTCGCTATCGTTTGCCTGCGCTCTGGTGCCGATGCTCTCCCCCTTTGATTCGGTAACTATCCAGATGATCGTCACCGGGCTGATGCTCTGCTATGGGGCGTTTTTGTATATCGGAGGGGTTGCATGATCCGTGAGTGTATCCTTGGTGGCGGCCTCATCTATGTCCTCATCAACGGTATCCAGGTGATCCAGAGGCCATCGACTATCATGGAATGTATCCTCGTCGGGTTTGCCCTCTCGTTTGCCACTGCATTCTACCTGACGCGGCGGGAACACGCACTGCACACGGCGGAGGCAGCGGCGCTCTGGGCTGCCGTCCTTCTTTTTGCAGTCTATGGCTTTTTGAAAATGGGGGGTGTGGTATGACGGAATGGCTCTATGAACAGGATCTTGTCTCCCAGAAATACCGCATCCTGATCGCACACCAGCATGACCAGCTTATCCGGGCCCTGGCATCTGATCTCGGCGTCAGCGTGCAGGAGCTCAGGAGATACATGATTGAACATATCGACATGATCCTTTTAGAGAACCTTCCTGCCCGGTACGAAGCGGCGGTAGCCGCGGGAGCCGATGCGAATGATCCTATTGCACAGGAATTGAGGATGGACATCTTTTCACGCGGTATCCCGCTTATCCCAAAGCAACAGATGGACCGGATCCTCCGGAAAACAAAAGAACGCATTGAAGCGGGCAGCCCCGAGCCCGACGCAGTGGCTGCAGGAAAGGCAATGATCCGCGAGGTGATCCTGCGATGACGCTCCTCCAGCGCATCAAGGATCTCGTACGGTCACGCTCCATTCATGTCAGCTATGTCGATGTGGGGTCCTGCAACGGCTGCGATATCGAGATACTTGCCTGCCTTGCCCCGCGCTATGATATCGAGCAGTACGGTATCTATGTCCATAACAACCCACGGGAAGCGGACGTGCTCCTTGTCGTCGGGGCTTTTACCCCGGGCTGGGAGGAGAAACTAAAAATGGTGTGGGACAAGATCCCGGAACCAAAGGCGGCGATCGCGATCGGGAACTGCCCGATATCCGGGTGTGTCTTTGACCGGCGGGGATCGTATGTCGACCCCCCGGTGAGTAAACATATTCCCATCGCTGCGGAAGTGCCCGGCTGCCCGCCAAGGCCAACCGAGATCCTCGCGGCCATCCTGTCACTCCGTGACACGGTCTTTGCCGGCTGGGAGGTGAAGCGGAGATGAAGCGGACCGTCGATGTCAACATCCCGCTGGGGCCTGTGCATCCCTGCTTCAAGGAGCCGGCACGCCTGAAGTGTGAGACCCGTGGTGAGCGGGTCATCGGTGCAGAGGTCGAGCTCGGGTATATGAAAAAAGGGATCGAGCGGATCATGAAGGGGAGGCCATGGCAGGAAGTGATGTTTCTTGCGGAACGTGTGTGCGGGATCTGCTCGGTGATCCATAACATGGTATTTATCGAGGCAATTGAGAAGATCAGCGGCATCGATGTTCCCCCCCGTGCTGCGTACCTCCGGGTCATTGCAAACGAACTTGACCGGATGCAGAGCCATATGCTTGCCAACTTCTCGTACTGTTACACTATAGAGCACGAAACGCTCGCCATGTATCTCCTGGACATCCGGGAGCAGGTGATGGACGAGCTCGAACGCCTGACCGGGGCCCGTGTCACCTGCGCCTATATCGTGCCCGGGGGTGTCCGGTGCGATATCCGAAAAGAGGACCGGGATACGTTATCTGCGTCGCTCGACCGGATTGAGTACGACCTGCACCGGTATGCAAAGATGTTTGAGACCGGGCCGATGATCGCCCTGCGGAGCAAAGGGATCGGGATCCTGACAAAAGAGGCCGCCCTGCAGGCACATGCCGCAGGGCCGACGGCACGGGGGAGCGGGATTGCCTCTGATATGCGCACGATCCATCCCACGTACCAGAAACTCAACTTCGTCCCGGTGGTGCGTTACGACTGCGACAACTATGCACGGGTCATGGTCAGGTTCGATGAAATGTTCGCAAGCATCGGACTTATCCGGCAGTGCCTCAAGGCACTCCCTCAGGGGGTGATCCGCGGCGGCGGTATATGCAAAGCAGGAGCAATAAGTTACAGCGGCGAGGCACCGAGAGGAGAGCTCACGTACAACATCACGACAGACGAGTACGGCAGGATCGCGGAGATCCAGATCCAGACACCTTCAATCATGAACATCGAGGCGTGCTGCCATTATATGATCATCGGCGTGGACTCGATCGCTGATGTGACCTCGACTTTTATATCGGCAGACCCCTGCATTGCGTGCACGGAGCGCTAGCATGGCAGCGTCAGTATTCTGGTATCTCCGGGAGTTTGCGCGGTTCGAATGGGTAAAAAAATTCCTGTTTGCAAAGACCGCTCCCTTAATGACTCCTGCACACTTCCGGGGATTCCCGGAACCAACGGGTAAACCGTGCCAGCATGCGCTCTATTGCATGATGGTATGTCCGGCGCCGGGTGCGATTGAAGTGATCCATCAGGGAGAGGGGTGGATCCCGAGGATCCATCAGGGGCACTGCATCCGGTGCGGGCTTTGCGTGGAAGCTTGCCCGAACGGGGTGCTCAAAAGCGGGAGGATCCTTGAGACTATAGAACGCGAAGGGACATCGCTGCTCTTCTCGTTCCGTATAGCTATTGACGCCGAACTCTGCAATGGCTGCGGGAACTGCTGTACTGCCTGCCCGGTCAACAAGCTGGCCGACGCCCAGATGGGGGCAGGCGGGCATTCGTCCAACGACGAGGTGATCATGCGGGTGCAGGAAGGAGATGTCGTCGTGATCCACGAGGATAAATGCACGGGATGCAAGATCTGCGAGGTCAGCTGCCCGACCAATGCCATCCGGATTGCCCGCATTCTCGAAGCGACGCAACAACCCGTCCCGATCTCCCCCGAATTGACGGAGGACGGGCAATGAAGGTAGTCATGAATACCGGGCGCACCGTCTCACAGGGGGAATCGGTGGAACGAAAAGACAGCCCTGAGTATGCGACAGCAGCTTCGGCCTGCATGATAAACCCGGTGGATATGATGGCACTTGGCATCGAAGATGGTGCACGGGTGAAAGTGAAGAACAGTTCCGGTGAGGTAGTGCTTACCGCAGCCTCATCCGAAGCAATTGAACGGGGCACGATCTTTGTCCCGCTCGGGCCGTATGCCAACCATATCATGGACAGTGAAACTCACGGCACCGGCATGCCGGATTTCAAATCGATGACGGTGGACATGGCACCGACCGATGAACCTGTCGCGACTGTGCCGGGACTTATCGAAGCGCTCGGGGGGGTACGATATGCTCATTAACGATGTGGTCTGCCCCTTCTGCGGCTGCCTCTGCGATGACCTTGATGTCGAAGTGGAGGGTGACAGGATTGTACGGATCGACAATGCCTGCACACTGGGCTCAAAGACCATGATGGGCGACCACCGGTTAAAAAACCCTATCCGGCGCAATGGGGAACGCTGGGAAGACACGACCTATGATGCGGCAATAGAAGAGGCTGCGCAGATTCTGCTCGATGCCGACCGCCCCGTCCTCTATGGGTGGAGCAGCACGCATGGGGAGGCGCAGAGCCTTGGTGTACATATTGCAGAACTGATCGGTGGTGTGATCGACAGCACGACATCGGTCTGCCACGGCCCGTCCATCCTTGCGATACAGGAGGTGGGGCACCCGGGCTGCACGCTCGGGCAGGTGAAAAACAGGGCTGATCTTATCATCTACTGGGCGTCCAACCCTATCGATGCACATCCGCGCCACATGAGCCGGTACACAACCTATGCGACCGGGTTCTTTGTAAAGGATGCACAGCGTGACCGCAAGGTTATTGTCGTGGACACGCGCCGTACCCCGTCTGCAGACGTTGCAGATGAGTTTGTGAAGATTAAACCCGGCGGAGACTATGCAGTCCTTTCTGCCCTGCGGGCAATTGTGCGGGGGAGGGGAGACGTCGTGCCACCGGAAGTCGCCGGTGTTACCCGCGAACAACTGGTACGGGTTGCCGACATGTGCAAAGCGGCAAAGTTCGGGGCGATCTTCTTTGGCCTTGGACTTACCATGACTGCGGGGAAGAACAAGAACGTGCGCAACGCGATCGAACTCACCGATGAACTGAACCGCCATACCAAGTTCATCATCAGCCCGATGCGGGGGCACTGGAACGTATACGGGAGCAACGAAGTCTTCACGTGGATGACCGGGTACCCGTATGCAATAGATTTTGCCCGCGGGATCTCTTTTTACAACCCCGGCGAGACCACCGTCATCGACATCCTGAGGCGGGGCGAATGCGATGCCTGCCTTGTTGTGGCAAGTGACCCTGCCGCTCATTTCCCGCGTTCCTGTGTACAACACCTCGCAAAGATCCCGGTCATCCAGATCGACCCGCACCCCAACGCAACAACCCACCTCTGCAGACTCCAGATCCCGGGATCAGTTGCGGGTATTGACGCAGAAGGTACCGCGTACCGGATGGACGGGGTGCCGATACGGATGAAGTCCATCATCACTACGGGCATCCCGAATGATACCGAAATCCTCCAGAAATTGTACAACCGCATCCGGGAGGTGAAGGGAGAATGACCGAACTGCTCATAAAAAATGCCTGTGTATTTGACCCGCTGAACAATATCCGTGGGGATATCATGGATATTGCCGTCCGGGACGGGCGTATTGTAGAATCGGTGCAGAACCGGGCAGAGGTGATCGATGCAGAGGGTTTTCTCACCATGCCCGGGGGGATCGATTCACATTCCCATGTGAGCGGTACAAAGGTGAACTTCGGGAGGTACATGAGCCCGGAGGATATGCGGGCGGGAAGGACAGCACGGCGCGGGAAGATGCATGTAACAAGCGGCTACTACGTCCCCACTACGTACGGGAACAGTTACCGGTACAGCGCAATGGGGTATACCACCGTTCTTGAAGGAGCAATGGCACCGCTTGAAGCCAGGCACACGCACGAGGAATTTACCGCAACCCCACACCAGGACATGCTGGCAAACACGCTCTTTGACGGGAACTGGTCGATCATGGAGGCGGTGCAGAAAAATGATGAAAAGCGGGCAGCTGCGATCGTTGCATGGACGCTTGCTGCGGTGAAGGGTTTTGCCATCAAGCTGACAAACCCGGGGGGAACAGAAGCATGGGGATGGGGTGAAGACGTAACGGGCATCCATGATACGGTGCCCAACTTCAACGTGACCCCGGCAGAGATCATCACCACCATGATGAAGGCGAACGAACTCCTGCACCTTCCGCATTCCGTCCACCTTCACTGCAACGACCTCGGAAGACCCGGGAATTTCCGGACAACCCTTGAAACATTCGATCTTGTCCCGGACCTCAATCCACGGCGGCAGACACTCTATGCAACTCACGTGCAGTTCCACGCGTATGGCGGGACGACGTGGAGGGACATCGATTCAAAAGCCGCGGAGATTGCACAAGCGGTCAATGCAAAACCGCAGATTGTCATGGACATGGGGCAGATCATGTTTGGCAGGACGATGACCATGACCGCCGACGGGCCAATGGAGTTCAACCTCTACTGCCTGCACCATAACAAGTGGAGCAACCATGATGTAGAGCTCGAGACAGGGTCCGGCATCATTCCGGTCCTCTACTCAAAAAAGAGCCTTGTCAACTGCGTGATGTGGGCGATAGGGCTTGAACTCGCGCTTTTTACCAAAAACCCGTACCAGTGCCTGCTTGCCACCGACAACCCGAACGGAGCCCCGTTTGTCAAATACCCCGAGATTATCGGCCTGCTGATGAGCAAACGGTACCGGGACGAGGAATTCTCCACGCTCCATGATGGCACCGAACAGCGGACCTCAATTGCTGCAATCGACCGGGAAATGGACTGGAACGAGATTGCCATCATGACACGTGCAGGACAGGCAAAGGCGCTCGGTATCGATGCACAGGGCAAAGGGCACTTAACACCCGGCACAGAAGCGGACATTGCGATTTACCCGATCAAATGCCGCGAAGTCGACCCGGCAACCGAATACCGCAAGGTTGTCGAGGGATTCCAGAAGTCCCGGTATACAATCAAGCGCGGGAGGGTTGTCGCCCGTGATGGTGATGTGATTGTCGAAGGATCGAACAGCACCTTCTGGGTAAATCCCGCAGTCCCTGACGAACACAACATGGCACATGATACGGAGTTTGTGAAAAAATTTGAGGAGTACTACACGGTGAGGATGGGCAACTACCCGGTGCAGGACGTGTACCTCCCGCGGGGCAGGTGCATTACGACGGAGGCAGACCTGTGAAAGTGATCCTCGAGACCAAGGCACGGAAAAAACCGTATCTCCCGATTGAAGCGGAGTCGATCATCCCGAGAAACTTCCTCAAAGGCACAGACCTGGCCGTATTTGAGGGAAACAAGGAGCGCAGGCTCGCTGACATCTTCTGGATCTTTGTTGAAGGAACCTCCGTTACCCCGGAACAGATCGAGGTCGTCTTAAAGGGCGACACCTCGCGGATCAAGCGTGTCGGGGAGTACATGGACGCAGGCAGGATCACCATTGCCGGAGATATCGGGATGCATTGCGGGAATTTTATGAGTGGCGGCGACATTGAGATTTTCGGCAATGCGGATGCGTGGCTCGGGCGCGAGATGCGGGGGGGACACATCCTGTGCAGGGGAAATGCCGGGCATTACTGCGCTTCCGGCTATCGTGGGGAGAAGACCGGTATGCGGGGCGGGCGTGTCGAGGTGCTGGGCAATGCCGGTGACTGCTGCGCAGAATACCTCACCGGAGGCGAGGTGCACATCCACGGCCATTGCAAAGACATGGCGGGTGTCGAGATGAAGGGAGGAGAGTTTATCATTGAGGGCAATGCCACGCGCCCGTGCGGGAATATGAAGGACGGTACCTGCATGATCTTCGGGACGGTGCATGATATGCTTCCAACATTCGAGATGATCGGAACCCGCATGCTACCCGACCGTAACATTACCATGAGGGTGTATAAAGGCGATGTCGCAAACCGGGGAAAGGGAACCCTGCTCGTGAGAGATAC
>CAZNIL010000042.1:3152-13544 GCA_964573085.1 uncultured Methanoregula sp. | reverse complement strand
AAAAAAATTCAGATATACCGTGCCTTCTTCGATAACTTTTTTGGTGTATAGATCGGGCGGAACGGCATACCTTCAGTTTCCTTTTTCACGGCTGCAACTAGTGCCTCGGTGGTCATCTGCTCCTTGAACGGTTTGTTCGGCTGCGACTTCTTCCGGATCGTAACGGTCAGCTTCTTGTTCGCGATCTCGTCGTCTCCGACAACAATCACGTAGGGCACCCAGTCCATGCCGGCTTCGCGGACTTTCTTGCCCACGCTCTCGTCCCGGTCATCGACGTCGCACCGGACCTGTGCCGCATTGATCGCGTTGCACACTTCTTCGGCAAATGCCCCATGGCGCTCTGCGACGGGCACGACCCGTACCTGCACCGGCGAAAGCCATGTCGGGAGTGAGGGGACTGCCTGCGTGGAGACGTTCTCGAGGATCGCGCAGATGACACGCTCGACGCTGCCGGTTGGGGAACAGTGAAGGATTGGCGGGTGGACGACCGTGCCGTCCTCCTTGTGGTATTTTATGTTGAACCGCGTCGAGCTCTCGACATCGATCTGGACGGTCGGGTTCTCGATCGGGCGCATCTGCCCGTCGATTGCTGCGAGGTCGATCTTTGCGATCCAGTAGTGGACCCGATCGGAAAGGATCTCGATGAGCATAGGGCAGTCCGATTCTTTTACAATTTTCTTCACCCATGCCTCGTGCTCTGCGTAGAAGTCTTTGGTGCACCGGAACGCTGCGACAAGTTTTGTCTCGAAGTCTTTTCCTGTCTGCCAGCCCATCGCGAGCTGTTCTTCAAAGCATTTCAGGGCTTCGGGCATGTCCGTGCAGAGCGAGTGCATGTCGGGCATCGTGAACGCACGGAGGCGTTTTAATCCGATCACTTCCCCTTTCTGCTCGTGCCGGAACGAGTACGTGGAGAGCTCGTACATCTTCATGGGCAGGGTGTTGGGAGATATGTGCATGTCCCGCATGATGGAGAACATGCCAAAGCATGCGGCGAACCGGAGCATCATGTTCCGGTTGTTGGACTTGAACCGGTACTGGCGCTCGCCGAACTTTTCTGCATGCTCGTAGATCGCCCGGTCGCCGAGGTCGTACATGACCGGCGTCTCGACGGGCGTGCCGCCATACTCGAGGACTATCCGGAGCACGTAGTCTGCCAAAAGGTCCCGGATCAGTTTGCCCTTGGGCATCCAGCGCAGGCATCCCACATCGCTTGCCGGTTCGTAGTCCACGAGTTCCTTAGCCCGCATGAGGCCGACATGGGCAGGTTCTCCCCCGGTCGGTACCGCGACACCAAGTTCTTTTTTCACAAGGCAGCCGAAGGGCGAATCATCGAGAAATTCCTTGTAATCATGCTGCTTTCCGTCCGGAGTGAGGACAAACCAATCGTGGGTGACTTCCTTTTTCTCCTTTTTGACCGCCCCCTCTTCGCCGGGAACGATTGTTTTGGAGAGTTCGGCGAGCGGGTGGCCTTTGCATGAGAGTTTGAAGGACTTGTACCAGCCGAAGGGTGCACGTTTGACGGCAAACCCCTCCGCATCAAGCCCTGCCTTGAGCGCATTTAATGCAGCGACGGCAGTATCGGGGGAAGCAAGGTCGCTGGAGAGGTGGGCGTACGGGTAGATGACGATATTTTTGACATGCACCTGCCCGGCAGTTTTCTTCACTTCCTCAATTGCCTGGAGGACAACGCCTTCGAGGTCTTCATCATCCACCGATTCTACAGCGCAGAAAACCACAAGCGCCTCGGTCTCCCGGTCAGAAAGGACAGAGCACTCCTCCGCCATCTTTGTCTTCTTTTTTGCTTCGTATTCTATGTAATCTGAATGGATCAGAAGAAGTCGCATGAATTCATCTCCGGATTGGAATGATTATCCTTAAAAAATGGGTTGTGCTGGTATATATAGTGCTAAACTTGGGCATTTTGCGGGAAGACTCAAGAGAGGGAGGGGGGACCGGGCTTCAGGATCCCCTCACTGGCTTTTCCTGTCCGGTTTTTTCCTGTTCCGGTGGTACCGCGACAGCGTCGCCTGCCGCTGGTCGAGATACTTTGCATCGCCTTTCCTGTCATACGGACGCTCCGCCCGCTGGGTGGTATAGAATACCAACTGCCCGATCGGCATCCCCGCATAGATTTTCACCGGGCGCGTGTTCACGTTGCACATCTCCAGCGTGATCGTACCCCGGAATCCCGCATCGATCCACCCGCCGGTCTGGTGGAGCGCAACACCGAGCCGTGCGATGCTCGACTTGCCTTCAATGGTCGCGACGATATTGTCGGGGAGCCCGATGCATTCCAGCGTCTCGGCGAGCACGAACTGGGAAGGGTGCAGCACGAACGATTCCGCGTGCACCTCCTCAACCTCCGCTGTGACGCTCTCCTCGTTGTACGGGTCAATGACCTCGCTGCCCTCCCTGTACCAGACAAAATGGTTGCCAAGGCGTATGTCCAGTGAGTTGGGCTGCACCATCTTCGGGTAGTACGGATCGATTTTGATATATCCCCTCGCGATGCGGTCGAGGATTTGCCAGTCCACAAGAATCATGCGGGATCAGGTATGCATTTCATCATCTTTAGCACTATCATCCAGACCAGTGTCTTTGTTTTTGCCAAGAAGTGCCGGGTCAATATGCCACTCCGTCCTCCGCAACAGCCCGTGCATGGTACTTGCCTCCCTTGTGGTCAGGTTTGCCCGCCCGAGGATCCGACGGATCATGGTCATCGTGTTCTCGCGCTTGAACTCCGGGTGCCCGACCGCGTCGAGGAACCGGTCGATGTGCCGGTACAGATGGCCCATCTCAAACGGCGATGCAAGCGGGTATTCCGGCCGGGGCATGTTGGAAAGTTCATAGCAGATGACGCTGACCGCGTGCGAGAGGTTGAGGATCGGGTAATCTTCCGAGGTCGGGATCGTGCAGATGATATCGCTCTTTTTCACTTCCTTGTTGTTGAGTCCCCAGTTCTCGCGCCCGAACAAAATCGAGATGCGCCCATCAAGTGTTTTGATGTGCTCACGGAGTTCCTTTGGCGTAAAAAACGGCATCCGCATCGGGGTGCATACCGATTTGCTGACTGCGCCCGTCGTTGCCACCACGATGTTGCTCCGCGCAAACACATCTTCGATCGTGCAGACCTCCGCATTGTTCAGCACGTCCAGTGCATGCCCGGCGCGGGCGTTTGCCTCATTTCCGAGCGGGCACGGGTCGATGAGGACAAGGCGGAAAAAATTAAAATTCTTCATTACCCGCGCGGCAAACCCGACATTACCCTCGTAAAGGGGGGCGACAAGTACGATGTCAATGTCAGGCATAAAAATTTTTACTGGACCGCGTCCACGGTCGCTTTCAGGACGGCGGCGCCCTGGTCATATACCGCGTTGCCTACGACAATCGTATCAGCATACCGGCTCATCTGCGCCGCTTTCTCGGCAGAATTAATCCCGCCGCCATAATAGAGGATGGACTTGTCGATTACGTCCGATGCTGCCTTCACCATATTCTGGTCGCCGAATGTCCCGCTGTATTCGATGTACACAATCGGGAAATGGAAATAATGGTCAGCGATGGTCGTATACGCAGCGACCTCTTCGGGTTTGAGGTTGCAGGCCGATTTGGTCACCCTGCCAACGGATGAGTCCGGGTTAAGCACGATATAAGCTTCCGGCACAATCTGGTCCCAGGGGACCTGGTGCTTCTGCTGCTGCACCCACATCCGGTGCTTGCCGATGATCCATTGCACGTCGGT
Organism: uncultured Methanoregula sp.; assembly: GCA_964573085.1. Taxonomy (GTDB): domain Archaea; phylum Halobacteriota; class Methanomicrobia; order Methanomicrobiales; family Methanospirillaceae; genus MVRE01. The sequence continues at coordinate 9,802 of CAZNIL010000042.1, read as the reverse complement.
TGTATTCATCACGCTGGGTAAAAATACATAATCGATCCCCTGCATGAGCACCGCTTCCGGACCCGCAGGCTCCATGACCACCGGCAGGGAATACGCCTTTACCTGTTTTAAGAGGGCGGCAAGGTTCTCCTGCGTCACGTTCAGGGTGCCGGAGAGCATCAGGGCATCGGTCCCGCTCGCAGCGATCGCATCGATATCCCCGGGCTTCAACTGTTTGTCAGGATCAAGTTTGGTCACGTGCACCCAGTCTTTCCATTTCATGACAATCACCAGTACTTTTGTCGCGGATCGCAATAAACCGCTCTAATCCGGGCGGGTACGAATTCCTGTTCCCCTGACATAAGAGTAAGAAAGGATCCTGATAAAAGGAGATGCATGGTTATCTTTTTATCCGTGATGGAATCTTTCCATCTGACCTCATGCCCTGATAAAAAATTAAAAATGAAATCGGTCAGATCTGGATGATTGCCCGTTCTTTCATTCTCTTTACTGCTGCCTGGAACTCGGAAATTTTTTCTACGGGGATGCCGGTGCTTTCAGACAGGGTTTTTGTATTGGCGGCCAGCAGGGCGGATACATCCAGGATGCCTGCCTGAAGCAGCGGCAGTATCATCGCGTCCGTGATCCCCCGGATCGTCAGGAGATCCTTTCTGCTCTTTTCGATCTGGAGTTTTGTAATCTTTTTTGGCACGGGACGTTTGAGGGCACTGCAGACAAGTTCTGCATGCCGGTACACGGTCTCAAGGCTGATGCCGGACCGCTCTGCAATGACGGTTGGGTGAATCGTGCAGAAATCCTCAGGGGCAAGGATTCGTGCAGCATGGTACTTTTTGATGCTTGTGGCGGGGATACCAATCTCTTTGAATGTCTGCATTGTATGATGCAACTGCGCTTCTTCTATGACCGTTCCCACCTCCTGTTCACTGATGCCGGCTTTTTTGAGTTCGGCACCATGGGAGTGTGCGAGGCCGGCGATATCGCTGATGCCTGCCTCTTTTAACGTCTTAAGGATTGTGGCATAGCTCCTTCCCTTCCTCGGGACGAGGTGGTTGCGCAGGAACTTGCGACATTCGGAACGTTTTTTTAAGAGCACCATTTCCGCTTCTGCGTCATGGATAAGGGCACCAGCCTGCGTAAGAGAGATATCGAGTGCAGTTGCGAGCCATTCCGGGGGGCTTTTTACAATGTCTGCGACGCTATAGATATGGCGGGCTTCCAGTTTATCGAGTATTGCCGCAGTAAGGGAGGAGATCTCTGATAACGATTCACGATTGCTGCCGATGTGGTGGCAGAGAGGGCAGCCGATGTCCCAGGGACGGGCACCTTTCCGGACAAGCCGCACGGAATTGAGGTGGTGCTTTTTACATACCTCATCAGTCCGGACTGCCCAACCCCACTGGGTTACCGGGAGCCCGATGTTAAAGGTGCACCCGGGATAGCGCGAGCACCCGATGAACTGGGTAGATCCCCGCAGGTGTTTGATCGCGAGCATCCCGTCACCGCAGACCGGGCAGGCGCCAAGGTTCATCTCTTCTGCGGTCCGGTTCCGGATATCGTCCCCGATCATCTGTTCGTGTGCTTCGAGCTGGTCGAACGCCGCATGGAGCATCTCGCGGGACTCTTTTATCACATCCTCCCGCGTCCGTGTGCTCTCCTTGATCTGCTGCATGTGGGCTTCGAGTGTCTGCGTCATGTCAGGTTTTGTGATCGCATCGGCATGCTGTTCCATAGATTCGGTTACCACCCTGCCGACGAGTGTGGGGCGCAGCGGTGTGCCCTCGACGTACTTGCGGGAGACCAGTTTTGCGATCACTTCGTGCCGTGTGCTTTTCGTGCCCAGCCCCAGTTCTTCCATCCGCTGGATCAGCTTGCTCTGGGTGAACCGTGCAGGGGGCTGCGTCTGCTTCTCATCGAGCGTGACCTTGTTGATCGGCAGCCTCTCGCCCGGTGCAAATGGCGGCAGGACGGTCTCTTTTGCCTCGGAGAACGGGTAGACGGTGTGCCAGCCGGGTTCGAGGAGCTGCCCACCGGTGCTGGTATATTCCTCGCCCCCCGCGTCGAACAGGACTTTGAGTGTCTTCCACTGTGCATCGGGCGCAAGGGTTGCAAGGAACCGGCGGAGCACGAGCTCGTAAATTTTGAACGCATCGTCCCCGATCATATCGCGGTTTGCTGCACCTGTGGGGTGGATAGGCGGGTGATCGGTGGAGGACTTCTTGCCCCGCGTCGGGACGTCGCGCCGGTGCGCCATGACCCATTCCACATCCTTTTTAAAAGGGGTGTTTCGGATCGTCTTTAAGATCCCGTTCAGGTCAAGGGACGGAGGGTAGACGGTGTTGTCGGTCCTCGGGTAGGAGATGTACCCGTTCATGTACAGGTCCTCGGCGACCCGCATCGCGTTTGCTGCGGAAAACCCGAGCCGTGCCGCGGCGACAATGAAGGTGGTGGTGTCAAAAGGAGAAGGCGCCCGGTCCTGCTTGGTGCCGGTATTTACATCGGTCACAACAAGCGGTGCCTTTGTCCGGTCGTGCGCAGCCTGTGCTGCAGCCTTCTCTTTAAACCGCCCGTTCGTATGCCGGGCTTCAATGACTTCTTTGTTCTTCTCAGTTTCAAGAGCAAGCTGCCAGTAGGTTTCCGGGATAAATGATTCGATCTCTTTCTCCCGGTCAACGATCATCGCCAGCGTGGGTGTCTGTACCCGCCCGACTGAGAGGATGTTCTGCCCTCCCCTCCGGGCTGCGAGAGAGACAAACCGGGTGAGCGACGCCCCCCACATAAGGTCAATCGACTGGCGTGCCTCCCCGGCAGCAGCCAGCGCGAAATCGAGTTCGGTTGTGTGTGAAAACGCATGACTGATCTCCTGCGGAGTGATCGCGGAGAACCGGGCACGATCCACCGGCACCTTCAGGTTGGCGGCGCGGACCAGTTCAAATGCCTCTTTTCCTATCAGTTCTCCCTCGGTATCAAAGTCGGTGGCAATGGTGAGCCGGTCTGCCTGCCGCGCGAGTTTCTGGAGGAGATACACGATCTTTCTCTCGGTAGGTACCTTGATGGTCTTTGCATCGATCAGGCTCCGGGGTGTTGACTGCTCGCTGCGCCAGTTCTGGTAACCGGGTTCAAAGTCCACCTCGACAACATGCCCCCGCAACCCGATGGTCACGGTCTCCCCAAACGTGTACGTGGAGACCCCGCCTTCCTTCTTCTCGGTGACCTTTTTTTCGCCGGCCAGGATCTGCGCGATGCGGCGTGCCGATATATTCTTTTCCGCGACAATGACGTGCACGGCAGTTATGCCCCCTTATTTTTGAGTGACTCGACCATTATGCGGTTCAGTTCTCCGGGATCAGACCTTCCCCGGGTCTTTTTCATTGCCTGCCCTACAAGGAAGTTGAGTGCGCCGTTCTTTCCGTTCCGGTAATCCTCAACCGCTTTGGGGTTCTGTGCAATGACTTCGCTGACGATACCCTTGAGGGCCCCGTCATCACCAGACGTCTTTGCAAGATTTAATCGCTCAACGATATCTTCCGGTGTTTCACAGGCTGCTTTGTTATGGAGCTGGTCGAGCATCACCCGCAGCACTTCAACCCCGTTCTTATCGGTGATCGTGCCCTCTTTAATGAGCCGGATCAGCCCGGTGAAACTTTTTGTATCTACAAGGTCAAGACTCATGTCCCGGTAGTTCAGTTCCCCGATCAGGGTATCGGCAATCCATGTAGCAGCAAGCGTTGCAAGACCCCGGGGATCGGCAGCAACAACCTTTTCATAGAAGTTTGCGAGCCGGAGTTCGCCGGTCAGGGTGCGTGCATGGTTGAGCGAACAGCCGTACTGCGCCATGAACCGCTCCCGGCGTGCATCAGGGAGCTCGGGAAGGTTGATATCCGCGACCCATGACTGGACATGAAGCGGGCGCAGGTCGGGTTCCGGGAAGTACCGGTAGTCATGCTCCTGCTCCTTGGAACGTGCAGACTGGGTGATCCCCCTTGCCTCAAGGAAGTGACGGGTCTCACGGTCGACTTTTAACCCCCTGCGAAGCAGGTTCTTCTGCCGGGTGAGCTCGAAGTTGAGGGCTTTTTCCACTCCCTTGTACGAGCTGATGTTCTTTACCTCGACACGTTCGCTGCCTTTAATCGAGATGTTGGCATCGACGCGGAGCGACCCTTCCTTTTCACTGTCGAATACACCGAGATACTCGAGCGTTGCACGGAGTTTGTTCAAGAACTTCCGTGCCTCTTTGGGCGAGCGCATGTCCGGCTCGCTGACAATCTCGATGAGCGGGATGCCGGCACGGTTGTAGTCGACAAGTGAATACCTCCCCCGCTCCGCATTGCCCATATGCACGAGCCTGCCGGGGTCTTCCTCAACATGGATACGGGTGAGGCGCACGCGTTTTTCCCCGCCCGTATCTCCTTCGATCTCAAGATATCCCCCCTCGGCCAGCGGCTTGTCGTACTGGGTGACCTGGTACGCCTTGTTGAGGTCGGGGTAGAAGTAGTTCTTGCGCGAGAACTCCGATTCGTTGAGGACGGCGCTGTTAAGTGCCTTTCCCACCCGCATCGCGTACTCGATCGCCTTTTTGTTGAGCACCGGCATCGAGCCGGGAAGCCCGAGGCAGACCGGGCATACGTGGGTGTTTGGCCCGTCATTCCGGTAATCCGTGGAGCACCCGCAGAAGAGCTTGCTCTTTGTGTCGAGCTGGCAATGCACTTCAAGACCGACAATGACCTGCATTTCGGTTTCGGTCATCGGCTCACCACCTGCTCGTACGCACAGGCAACGTCGACGACGCGTTCGTCCTCAAACGGTTTCCCCATGATCTGGAGTCCGACCGGCATGCCTTCTACCGTCCCGCAGGGAACGGAAATAGCAGGGATGCCGGCAAGGTTTGCCGGCACCGTCAGGATGTCGGCAAGGTACATCGAGAGCGGGTCGCTTTTTTCACCGAATTTAAACGCAATCGTGGGCATGGTGGGTCCGGCGATGACATCGACCTCGGAAAAGATCCGGGAAAAATCCTTTTTGATGTTCTCGCGGGCAACCTGCGCCTTTGCATAATATTTCCCGTAGTAGCCCGATGAAAGAGCGAAGGTGCCAAGCATGATCCGGCGCCGCACTTCGGTGCCAAAATTTGACTCCCGCACTTCCCGGTACGCGTCATGCCATGATTTTTTCGTGTCTGCGGCAGGGCCGTACCGAACACCGTCAAACCGCGCGAGGTTGGAGCTCGCTTCGCTCGTGCAGGTGACGTAGTAGGCAGCAAGTGCATATTCCATTGAGGGAATACTGCATGGCACGGTTGTCGCGCCGAGTTCTTCAAGCCGGAAGATTGCGCGTTTTGTGACCTCTGCAACGTTATTGTCGACTCCCTGGCCAAAATACTCCTGCGGGATACCAATTTTTATGCCTTTGATATCAGGGGACGGGATATGGGTATACGGCTTGTTGTAGGACGTGGTATCGCGCCGGTCATGCCCGGCGATCACCTGCATGAGCAGTGAAACGTCGGATACGTTCTGTGCCATCGGCCCGATCTGTTCGAGCGAGTTTGCGTACGCGATAAGTCCATACCGCGAAACCCTGCCATACGTTGGTTTCAGCCCCACGATACCGCAGAAAGCAGCGGGGCAGCGGATCGATCCGCCGGTATCTGTACCCAGCGCCATGCGGACCATTCCGGCAGCGATTGCCGCAGCGCTTCCTCCGGATGATCCACCGGGAACGCGGGTTATATCGCAGGGGTTGAGGGTAGGACCAAAACTTGAGTTCTCCGTTGTCGTCCCCATGCCAAACTCGTCCATATTGGTCTTGCCCGCAATCGCGGCGCCGGACTGTTTGAGAAGGTCAACAACGTGCGCATCATAGGGAGGGATATAACCTTTGAGAATCTTTGAACCACAGGTGGTCTCGATCCCTTTTGTTGAGATATTGTCCTTTACCGCAACAGCGATGCCGCCGAGTTTTCCATCGCCGTGTGGGGCTTTATTACAGGTGGTGAGGAACGCATTGTACCGGTCATCGGGTTCAAACGTGATCTCATGGGCCGCCACTACATCACCCGTGGAGCTTTAATGAACCCGTCTTCCTGCGCACCGGCATTCTTCAGCACCTCTGCCTGCGGCAGCGAAGGTTCGACTACATCCTCGCGCATCACGTTTGACAGGTCGCAGGAGACCGCCCCCTCTCCCTGCACCCGGTCAAGCACGTCAAAATAGTCAAGAATTGCATTGAACCGGGAGGTAAACTCCGCCAGTTCTTCAGTATTGATGCCGATGTCGGCAAGCCCTGCGATATGCTGTACTTCTTTTTCAGTGACCATGTTCCACCCTGCTGATGTGGTCTATGTAATCTTGCATGGACGTTTTATAACCGTTTTTACGGGCAAGCTTCTGCATCACCCTCCAGACCCCGCTCCCGTATTGCATTGCTTTCTTCCCGTACCATGCGAGTTCTGCGGGAATATGGCACTCTGCGACCGTTCTTAAGGGGATCTTCCGTCGGCCTCCCCGTACCTTTTCAGAAGCGGGGATCGCAAGCGCAGCGCGCACCACCCGCATATCAAGGTAGGGCATGGAGAGGTACGTGCCATGGAGTGCGGCGACAGACTGGTCCCGGGCGGCCTGTCCCTCAAGCCCCGCAATATCGCGGGCGAGGTC
>CAZNIL010000042.1:1590-3052 GCA_964573085.1 uncultured Methanoregula sp. | reverse complement strand
AACGGTGAGGCGCCGCCCGTCGAGTTCGACCCAGCCTTTGATCTGTAATGGACTCATGAAGACGGATCATTATTGGACGAACTCCTTCAAGAGCTCTGCGATTGGTCGTGGGTCCGTAATGGTTTTTTATCTCCGCGGAACTGAAAGGTAAAAAAGCGGGATTCTTTAAGAATTGGTTCAGCATACACTAATTACGAGAGCATTCCTATGCACGCGATCGTCCTTGGCACCCGTCCTGAAATCATCAAGATGTCCCCGATTATACGGGCGTGCGAACAACGAGGCGAGGACTATTTCATACTCCATACCGGTCAGCACTACTCCTACGACATGGACCGTGTCTTTTTTGAGGAGCTGAATCTCCCCGCCCCGTCGTTCAACCTCGATGTCGGCTCCGGGAGTCATGCCGCACAGACAGGTGCAATTTTAGCAGGAACGGAAAAGGTATTCCTCGAACAAAAACCCGATGTCGTACTGGTGCAGGGCGACACCAACACCGTCCTTGCAGGGGCTTTGGCCGCATCAAAAAGTTACGTGAGAGGTGCTGCGGGTCTTCCTATTCAGGTAGGGCATGTCGAGGCGGGCCTGCGCAGTTTTGACCGGAAAATGCCTGAGGAGATCAACCGTGTGCTCGCTGACCACATCTCCGATTACTTGTTCGCACCCACAAAAACTGCAAAGAAAAATCTCGTCAGGGAGGGTATCGGGAAGGAGAAGATCTTTGTCGTTGGCAACACCATCGTCGATGCAGTCCACCAGAACCTTGCGGTCGCGGAAAAGAAGATCGACACCGTCAGGGCGCTTACGTTGAAAAAGAACGGGTATTTTCTTGTCACGCTCCACCGACAGGAGAACGTGGATGACAAACGGCGGCTCGCAGGAATTCTAGATGGACTCAATCGCATCAGCGATGAGCATGGATTGCCGTTGATCTTCCCGGTCCACCCCCGCACCAAAAAGATGATCCGCACGTTTAAGTTGTCGACCCGGGGGATCCAGACCATTAAACCTCTCGGTTTCCTCGAATTCCTGCAGCTGGAGTCGCAGGCACGGCTCGCACTCACCGATTCAGGTGGCGTGCAGGAAGAAGCATGTATCCTTGGCGTCCCCTGTATCACGATCCGGGACTCAACCGAGCGCCCGGAAACAGTCGAGACAGGGGCGAACTTAGTGGCAGGGTTTACACCGGATGCCATCGTCAGTGCGGCGCAGCGGATGCTTGAAGAGAAAAGAAAATGGGCAAACCCGTTCGGTGATGGGAAGACCGGGGAACGGATCCTCGATATCCTTGCACGCAACACTGCATGAAATGTTTGCAAATGATTTTTAGGGACGATTCTTTTTATCAGTGATGCATTGAAATAGTATAGAGCGCGGGGGTAGCTAAGCCTGGCCAAAGGCGCCGGACTTAAGATCCGGTCTCGCAGGAGTCCGTGGGTTCAAATCCCACCCCCCGCATTGT
>CAZNIL010000042.1:0-1490 GCA_964573085.1 uncultured Methanoregula sp. | reverse complement strand
GTGAGGCTGAGGATCTCGCGGGAGAAAAAAAGCCCAAAGCCACTTCGCTTTCCGGACCCCCTCCGGAAGATCTTTTCTTTATCCTCCTTTTTGATCCCGACACCGTTATCCTCGTAGATGATGGTCAGGTTGTCAGGAGTTTGATTGTAGTACAACCTGATGGACGTTACTTTCTCACCATACCGCAGAGAATTCTCGAGCAGGTTGGAAAACACCCGGTCCACCAGCGGGTCCCCGAACACTTCCAGGCCCTCAACCTGAACGGAATAGAGGATGTAATCGTGCCCGAGGTCTTCCTGGTGTTTTGAGAATATGGTTTTGATGTCGAGCCATTGCGGCAGGTTCTCTCCCAGTTTTTCGTAGTCTTTCGTGAATGCGATCTGACGGCTGATCGTTGACGCTGCCCTCTCCTGTTCGTGCAGTGATTTTACCAGCGACGGTTCCCCGATTGCCTCTTTGAGCAGTTCATTGTGCATCACAATGATGGTAAGCTGGTTGAGGATGTCATGGCGGGTGATGCCGGTCAAGAAGTTGATCTTCTTTCGCGCCATGGCAAGGGACTGGTCGGTGAGGTGCTGGTCGGTGATATCGGAAAGCAGGATGACATACCCGTGGCGGACGTTCCGGTCAGGGGTTAGGGGGATGCAGTGGAGATCGATATAATGGATGGTACCGCCCTGTTCCCGCCTGAGGGTCTGCCGGTGCTCACCTGCAACCCCATTCTCATACCGGGGCGGGAGTTCATGGGCTGGCAGGATATCGCGAATTCCCCCGCCAATAATATCCCGGTCTGCATCCCCGAGAATCCGGAGTGCTGCCGGGTTGATCTCGACAACCCGCCCGCGGTTATCAAGCAGCACAATACCGGAGGGGATCTGCCGGAAAGCGGCACCGCTTTCGATCGGGACAAGGTCAAAAAGCTTGAACTGGTCGATGCCGGCAGAGAGAGCGACAACGGAAACCGTACAGGTGATTGGCGCGAGGTTGATGATGCCGAAAGGATAGATCTGGAACATATATCCGATGTACGTAAAGAGAGGGGGAAAAGCGGCAATCAGCAGGCACGCGAGCTGGCCGCGAAACACCCCGTACACGGACTGGTAGTGTTGGAGGATGAACGCGAACCCGGCCATGATTAACAGCGACCATGAGGCAAAATATATCCAGAATAGGGGAATGGATACTGAACCGTACGGCAGGGACAGGGAAAACGGTGTAGAAAGAGAGGGGATGATTACCGGCACAACCGCCGCTGCAATGAGCAGGGCTGCCATGATTGACGGTATGATGAGTAACAACCAGCGGCTGAAGGTTCTGCTCCCGGCCTCCCTTCCGGTGAACTGCAGGGAAAATTGCATGAATGCGACCGGAAAGATGGCAATCGCCGCATTTTCTACGATGTTTCCGAGGGTTTTTAAGGATGCAGTATTGCTCCAGTACATGGCAGCATCACTCCATGACCAGAACGCCGCAGCCGCAAGGATGATAAC
>CAZNIL010000041.1:0-13602 GCA_964573085.1 uncultured Methanoregula sp. | reverse complement strand
TTAACAGGATGCCAAAAAACAAAATGGGCCCGATGCGATTCGAACGCATGACCGCCCGGTTATGAGCCGGGCGCTCTAACCGGACTGAGCTACGGGCCCATAAACGCCGCCAACAGGACTCGAACCTGTGACATGCTGGTTAACAGCCAGCCACTCTACCAACTGAGTTATGGCGGCAATATTGCTGTGCCTTATATGATTCTTTTTGGGGCTTTTTAAAGGTAGCTATCGGGTTTGTGACGGATGCAATAAACCCATCCCCGGCAGGAGAAGGGGCTCTTTTCAACTATTTTGAGTTCGTTTTTTTCATCTCGTTTAACAGACGGATGAGATCATCGAGATCATCATCAAGGTGAGTGAACATCTCGGCAGCCTGCGATGTCGCCACGGCACCGTCAGGGGATGCGCAGATGTAGCCCATCTGCTCCAGTACATGCAGCGAATAGCGGATACGGTGGGAGGGGAGGGAAAGCATCTCGGAAAGTTTCATGATCCCGATCGGCTGGTGATAGACAACGGCGCGTGCCACCTCGATATGCCGGCTTAAGAGTTCGATCTCATCTTTCATTTTTTTAAGCATGCCGGTCAGGGACCCCCGGTTATGGTGGTTTTTTTGTATCTTTTTCCTTATCCGTGTGTTCTTCGAGCCATGCCCGGGTATCCCTATACCTTTTTTTAAAGGTGATCGAGAGGTAAACAACCAGCAGGATCATCACCAGTACCAGTGGGAAACGGTACGGTTCCGGGGCGATGACCAATGCCATCACGGTCAGCGCAGCCAGCAGGATGACAGCATTAAGCTGGAGTGCCAGCCGGTAGAATTTAAATCGAAACTGCTCTTTTGTCTCCGCATCCATTACTCATACGTCACCTCCATGATAAAAGTACTTGACGTTTCAGGGCACATATCAGGTACAATGGATGCACTGGACAATGCAATTGTAAGAGGCGGTGCAGATGCCTATCTGGTATATGCCTCCTCTGATGATGCTGATATGAGGTATCTTTCAGGTTTTACAACGAGTGATCCCTTCATCTATTATAAAAAACCCGGGCAGCGCGGGGTGATTATCATCTCCCAGATGGAACACGTCCGCGCAGTGCGGGAATCCACGGCAGCCGTAATGACACGGGCTCAGGCGGGCCTTGTTGAGATCCTGATAAAGGAGAAGGATCCCTGGCGGGCGACGGCAAAAATGATCACGGGGCAGGTACAGGGCAGGATCCTTGTCCCACCACGGTTCCCTCTTGCGCTTGCCCGTGCGTTGCAGGATTCGGTTGAGCTCATTGTTGACCATAGCACCCTTGAATTATTGCGTTCCGTTAAGACACGCCCGCAGATTGCAGCGATAAAAAATGTTCAGAGGGTGACTGAGTCTGCTATCGATCTCGGGATATCCCTCATCAGGAAATCCACAGAGAGAGACGGCATCCTTTTATCGGGGGGAAAACCGCTCACCTCAGAGCGCGTAAAAGCTGCAATGCACTCCTGCCTCATCGACCACGGATGTATTGCAAAAGACACCATCGTGTCCTGCGGAGAGGATGCGGCGATCCCCCACTGCCTGGGAAGTGGTGCACTGAAAGCGCATCAACCCATCGTGCTTGACATTTTTCCCCGTCACGAACAGTCGGGCTATTTTTCCGATATGACACGTACAGTATCAAAGGGCAAACCAGATGCAAAAGTAATGGATATGCATTCGATCATATGTGAAGCCCAAACACTTGCAATCGGACAGGTGCGTGAGGGTGTATCCGGGTCCGCCATCCACCAGACGGTTGTAGATTTTTTCCGGGACCACGGGTATGGCAACACTACAACAGGGTTTGTACATAGCTTGGGGCATGGGATCGGACTTGAGGTGCATGAACCCCCCTCGCTCGGTCCAACCGGCACAAATCTTATCGCAGGCAACGTCATTACTATCGAACCCGGGCTGTACTACCCGGGCGTTGGCGGTGTCCGTCTGGAAGATATCGGGCTGGTGACGAAAAAGGGCTTTTTACGGTTCACAAAATACCCCATGGATCTCGTGGTATGATGGACGACAGCACATTTGAAAATTACTGTCAGGCAGGAAAGATCGCAGCAAGGATCCTCAAGGAAGGTGCAGCGGGCATCCGTGCCGGTGCTTCCTATCAGGATGTCGTGGAATCGATCGAGTCGCGGGTTACCGGGGCAGGTGCAGGGCTCGCATTCCCGCTGAACCTTTCGTTGAACGAGGACGCCGCCCACGATACCGCATCAACCGGCGATGACCGGGTCTTTTCCTACGGGGACGTGGTAAAACTTGACCTCGGCGTCCATATCGATGGCTGTATTGCCGATACTGCGACCACAATCGATCTCGGCTCCCATGCAAACCTTGTTGAGGCATCGTTTCAGGCGCTGGAACATGCGATCACATCTGTGCGCCCCGGTGTGACTGCCGGAGAGATCGGGGCAGCGATCCAGTACGAGATCGAGAACCGGGGGTACCACCCAGTTTCCAACCTGACCGGACACGGACTCGATCGCTACGTCATTCACTGCCCGCCAACCATCCCCAATATCGGGATTACCGGAGGGGTCATGCTTGAGGAAGGCATGGTATTTGCGATCGAACCCTTCGCGAGTACCGGGAGCGGGCGCGTGAGTGAAAAATCCAGAAAAGAGATCTACCAGCAAATCTCCACAAAACCGGTACGCACTCCCTCGAGCCGGGCAGTTATGGAGCGGATACGGGACCGACGCGGGCTCCCGTTTGCACGGCGCTGGGTGCCGGACAAAAAAACGGATATCGCCCTATCCGGTCTCGTGCGAACCGGGCACCTTCATGTTTATCCTGTACTTGCCGACATCCCGGGATCGCTTGTTTCCCAGCACGAGCATACCCTGATTGTAACGGAAAACGGGTGCATTGTCACCACACGGTGAGATAACCTTATGGCATTTTGGAGATTATATTTATAGTTACAACCATGTCCGGAGATGCTGATACGTTACATGTGATGGAAATCGTCCTGACCGCTGATATCTTCAACCGGCACCCGGAACTCGATATCAATGACCTGACTCCTTTGTGCCGGGAAATTTTTACATCGGTGAGTGCACCGGGTATCAAGCGTCCTGTCTCGGTCAGCGAGGGAATGCTCAAACGCTCGCTGGGGATCCCCGATGCCCATGAAAAGTTGGGTCAAAACCCCTTTGTCAGCTTTGAGGAGTTTGGGCAGCGCCTGAAACTTACGGCACTGGAACCAGGAGCTCTCTGGTTTCTCAAACAGGGCGGCAAGCCGCTGATCGAGAAGAACCCTGCGCTTGCGTTCTATTTCGAAAAGATCGATTCGGTCGACGTCTCTTACGCAGCAGTCCGGGCAGAAAATCCCCCCTTTGAGGATACCAAAGGATTTCTCGATACCAAGATCTCAAAGCTTGTTGCAGAAGATGAGAAACTGCGCGCTGCACTTGACCTTGTGGTCATCAACTCACCTGAAGAAGTGGAGCAGAAAATGGATGATCTGGTCTGCACATCTGACCAGACCCGCATCATCGCAAAAATCCGGCACGCGATCGAGCACCAGGAATTCCTGCACCGGCACCGGATCTATGAGATAGGCAAACTCCTCTTTGTCGGGCCCCCGGGAACCGGCAAGACATCGCTTGCCCTTGCGATGTCCCGCACCCTGCACATGCCCATCCTTGAAGTCCGGATCTCTATGGTCACCTCCCAGTATCTCGGAGAGACCTCGAAAAATATTGACCGTATCTTTGAGCTGGCAAAGAAACTCTCGCCATCGATCCTATTTGTCGACGAATTCGATTTTGTGGCAAAGAGCCGTGTCGCCGATGACCATGGCGCCATGAAACGCGCAGTGAACTCGCTGTTAAAAAACATTGACAGGATCAACCTCATAAAAAACGGTGTACTGTTGATCGCTGCCACCAATCACCCGCAGCTGCTTGACCTGGCGGCATGGCGGCGGTTTGACGAAGTGGTGGAGTTCTCCCTCCCCGGTGAAGAGATGCGCAGGGAGATCTTAAAGAAAGTGACTGCATCCATCGACTGTTCCTGTGATTATTCGGAGCTTGCGGCACAGACCGAAGGGTTCTCCGGTGCCGACCTCCGCCTGATGGTAAAAGAGGCGATGCTCTCGGCGCTGATGGACCGCCGTGAGGCAATCGACCGCAACGATATCGAGAGGGGCATCATCATGGTGAAGAACCGGGATGCAATCCAGCGCATGAACTGGTTGTAGTATGAAACTCACCCTGCTGGGCACCGGTGATGCGATCGGTACCCCGAAGATCGGGTGCTCCTGCGCCCAGTGTACCCGCGCCAACCAAACCGGTGCTATGCGCCTGCGGACTTCCCTGCTCCTTGAACATGAGGGCGCACATATCCTTATTGACACTTCCCCCGACCTCCGGCAACAGCTCCTTCTCCACGGTTCTCCGAAAATCGATGCGGTTATCTGGACGCATGGACACTACGATCACTTCATCGGGTTTGGTGAGTTCTACCGTGTGCAGGACGTGCCGCCGGTCTATGCAGCGCCGCCGGTACTCTCCTACTGTGCCGAGCTATTCAGGTTCCTCTCATTTGAAAAACATCCGGTAAATCCCTATGAAACGTTTCACCTTTCCGGATGCTCCATCACCCCGTTTCTGGTAAAACACCCCCCAGCATACACCTGCGGCATGCTCATCGAATGTAACGGGGCACGGATCGGGTTCACTTCGGACACAAACGCGGATATCCCGAAAAAAAGCCTCGACCTGTTATACGACCTTGACCTCCTGCTCATCGATGCCCTCGTCCCGTCGGATATCAGGATCCACAAGCATATGAATTACCTTGATGCCTGTACCCTTGCGCAGCAGCTCAATCCAAAGGAGTTCCGGTGCGTCCATTTAAGCCACCTGATCTCATGGGACCTTCCCAACGTTGGCAGGGACCGGGAAACATTCGAGTTCTAAAACCATTCCTTCTCACCTCTTTTCTAAAGGGACTGCATCACGCGCCCCTCCCCCGCTCACCCATACATTAATAGTTATCAGCTCCCCAAACATAGGTGCATGATTGTAAAAGTACTCGAGCTGGAGAACAACAAGGCACGTCTCCTCGTTCAGGGTGAAGGACATACCTTCATGAACGCCCTCACCGACGAGATTCTCCGCGACCCTTCTGTGGACGTCGCAAAATATCTCATCGAATTCCAGTTCTCGGATCCGGAACTCCTTGTCACCACCAAGGGCAAAAAAGACCCCATCGTTGTCATCCGGGACGCGTGCAAGCGGCTCTCCAAAAATTGCGATAAACTGATCAAGGGTCTCGGAAAATAAACGGCGTTTCCCTATATTTCCAATAATACGGTGCGTTATCCCTTTTTTTAAAAATTTTTGATCAAAATTATGGATGAATGGTCTGATAACGACCATTATTGATAAAAAAAAGTATTCACTTTAGTGTCTAAACCGCCCGTTCGGTAAAAACAATCGAACCGGAGACGCGGGTGATCTTGACTTTCACCTGCTGGCCGGGTTTTGCGTTTGCTACGTAGATGATGTACCGCCCCATCTTCACGACCCCGTCCCCGCGACGGGAGAGTGACTGGATCTCCAGATCGAGCACTGCACCTTCTTCAAGGTTCTTTTCCACAGGCTCAGTTCGTGCTTTGCGCTTCCTCACCGGTCGGTGGCCGCCGCAGGCATCGCAGCGCAGGAGCTGCACCCGGTCGTCCTTGACAAGTCGGGTATCCGGCCTGCCGCATTCGGAACAGATTACGTAATCATCAATGTAATTTTTTATGATCGTTTTGATCAGGGAGATCTCGAACTTCCCGTTGAAAATGGCGCGGTTGCCGTCAATCTTTCCCGAAGTCCCGAGCTCACCTAACAGGAATTTCATGAGGTGGTCGTGGTCGCGCCTGACCTTGTCTGCGATCTCAACAAAATTTTCAAGCACAGTTGTCTTGCCTTCGATGTACGCTTTGGCTTCGGGTACGACAAAACGTTCTGACGAGATGCTCACCTCGGAAATATTGGTGTATGCTTTTTTTAAGAGGTTTTCATAGGGATCGATCATCGTATATATCAAGGGGCGGCGCTGCCAAAAGGCTTTCCCAGTGCCGACAGATCTGCTCCAGCTGGTTACAGGAGCTATTTTGTAATTTTACATCCAAACACATACTCATGGCTTCTTTTATCCACCGGATAGAAGTTCACTATAAATTTGATCCACGATTGCACTCCAGGACAGACCGGATCCGCTCTTTAGGGTTTCCTGTCGCCGAACTGCACCTCATCGATATCTATACCATTGCGACGGGCTCACGGGATTTTTCAAAGGACGATCTCGCACAAATCGGCGCACAACTCATCAACCCCGTTGTGCAGGAATATACCATCGATACGGCGACAACGGCAGATTTCGATTACGCGATCGAAATCGGGTTTCTTCCCGGGGTCACCGACAATATCGGCACTACGGCAAAACAGACCATCGAGGACTTTTTCTCGTTCAGGTTTTCAGAAGGGGAATCGGTCACCAGCTCGCAGCTCTTCTTTGTACGCGGGATCCTGTCTCCGGATTCACTTCAGAAACTCGCGTCGACACTGGCAAATCCCCTCGTAAACAGGGTCCATATCAAGACACGAGGGGAGTACGGCAGCAGGGGCATGGATCCTGTTGTTCCGTCGGTCCACCTCAACGAGCTCCCGACAGCAGAAACCGTTGATCTCGATTTGGATGATGCGAACCTTGTAAAGATTGGGAAAGAGGGCATACGGGATCCGGCAACCGGGCAACGGAGAGGTCCGCTGGCCCTTGACCTTGCCCAGCTCCACACAATACGAAACTATTTTTCGAAGAAAGGCAGGAAGCCGACGGACGTGGAACTTGAGTCTCTCGCCCAGACATGGAGTGAGCACTGTAAGCACACGATCTTTGCATCGGCGATGGATGACGACATCCCCAAAGGTCTCTACAAATCCTGCATTCAGGCAGCAACCAACAAGATCCGCAAAGAGAAGAGGAGGAAGGATATCTGCGTGTCGGTCTTTTCGGATAACTCCGGTGCGATCATATTCGACGACACGTACCTCGTGACGCACAAAGTCGAGACCCACAACTCACCGTCAGCCCTTGACCCGTTCGGCGGTGCCCTGACCGGTATTGTCGGGGTGAACCGGGACACGATCGGGTTTGGCCTCGGGGCAAAGCCCTGCCTTAACTATTACGGGTACTGTGTCGGGGATCCCGATACCGATCCAAAATTATTCCGGGGGAAAAACAGAATGACCCCCATCCTCTCCCCCCGTCAGATCCTCGACGGCGTGGTCCGCGGCGTTGGCGTCGGAGGCAACTGTTCGGGCATCGCGACTCCGCAGGGCTGGTGCTATTTCCATGACCGGTACACCGGTAAACCTCTCGTGTTCGCCGGGACAGTTGGCGTGATGCCCCGGAAACACAAGGACCGGAAACTCTATGAGAAGCAGGCGAAAGCTGGCGACCTCATCGTGATGGTTGGAGGCCGGGTGGGAAAGGACGGAATCCACGGCGCCACGTTCTCCTCAGAGCCACTTGACCCGGCAAGCCCGGTCACCGCCGTCCAGATCGGGGACCCGATCACCCAGAAGAAACTCTCCGACGTGATTGTCAAGGAAGCCCGCGACCTCGGGCTGTACAGCAGCATCACGGACAACGGGGCAGGCGGCCTCTCCTGCTCCGTTGCAGAGATGGCAAAGGAGTGCAACGGCTGCCATGTCGCCCTTGACAAAGTCCCGTTGAAATATCCCGGGATGGCCCCGTGGGAGATCTGGATCTCCGAGTCCCAGGAGCGTATGACGCTTGCGATCCCGAAAGAGAACCTGAACGCGTTCATCGACCTGATGCAGAGGCGGGAGGTCGAGGCAACGGTGATCGGCACCTTCACGGATACCGGGAAGTGTGTTGTTACATGCCATGGCGATGTCGTAATGGATATGGACCTGGATTTCCTTCACGACGGCCTGCCAAAAAAACATTTGAAAACTACATATACACAAAAAACCTACACGGAACCGGATTCTGTCTGCCCGGCCCGGCTTGATGAGACCCTGCTCTCCCTGATGCGGAGGAAGAACATCTGCTCCAAAGAGTTCATCTCCATCCAGTACGACCATACCGTGCAGGGCGGCCATGTGCTCGGGCCGGTCCAAGGCAAAGGGCGGGTGCAGGTCGCAGCAACGCTGACAAAGGTCGTGCTGGGATCGAAAAAGGGGGTTGGATTATCGCAGGGCCTTTTTCCCTCGTATTCGGAAATCGACCCGTACCTCATGGCGGCGGCAGGGATTGATACGGCCATCCGGGGACTGATCGCGATCGGCATACCGCTGGATCAGATTGCGCTTCTCGATAATTTCTGCTGGTGCTCATCCGATGATCCTGAACGGCTCGGGCAGCTGAAACGGGCAGCGCAGGGATGCTATGATTTTGCTACCGCGTTTGGCACCCCGTTTATCTCCGGGAAAGACAGCATGTTCAACGATTTCTCCGGATTTGATGCCGGCAACAACCCGGTTAAGATCTCCGTTCCCCCGACGCTCCTCATCTCCTCAATCGGCATTCACCCTGATGTGGTCAGAGCCGTATCCATGGATGCCAAATTCGAAGGCGACCTCATCTACGTCATCGGAGAGACAGCTGAAGAACTGGGCGGGTCTGAATATTTCGCGAGCCTTGGCAGCACCGGAAATTCGGTTCCTGCGCTGGATGCCGGAAAAGCGAAAGCACGATACCAGCGGCTGACCGACGCGATCGACAAGGAGCTTGTGGCTTCTGCCTGCCCGGTCAGCCACGGTGGCCTTGCAGTCGCCCTTGCGAAGATCGCCATCGCAGGCCGGATCGGCATGGATATCGCCATTCCTTTCGGCATGCGGCCGGATTACTATCTCTTCTCCGAGTCGCTGGGCAGGTTCGTTGTCACGGTTTCCCCGGGGAATCAGGAGGCGTTTGAGAAGATCACTGGCATGGATGCGATGCTGCTGGGATCGGTGGCCGGCAGATCTTTCCGGGTTGCAGCACAAAAAACTCTAATCGACATCCCGATGGACGAACTGGAGAACGCTTACAAATCACCATTCAGGGGATACTGACCATGGCTGTGGGAAAAGGGAATAAAAAGAGGAGTCCGCAGCGACGGGCGACAACAAAGGCTCCGGACGCTCCCGCACGGGTCGATGCAAAGGCCCTCGTCATGAGCGGTTTCGGCATCAACTCCGAGATGGAGACACAGGAGGCGCTCGCCCGGGCCGGCATGGGGTCGGATATCGTCCACATCAACGATTTAATCGCGGGAAGAAAAACGCTGTCCGATTACCGGCTGCTGGTCTTCCCTGGCGGTTTTTCCTATGGCGACGATACCGGCGCCGGTAACGCGTACGCAAACCGGGTGCGGAACAATATCTGGGGTGACCTTGAGAAATTTTTAGACGGCGATAACCTTGTGCTCGGGATTTGCAACGGGTTCCAGATCCTCGCAAACCTCGGTCTTGTGCCTGCGTTTGACAAAAAATATACCCGCGACATTGCACTGATGCCCAACCGGAAAGGGGTGCTGGAATGCCGGTTTGTAACCCTGAAACCCACAGCCGACAACCACTGGACAAAGGGCATCGAAAGGGTCTACTGCCCAGTCTCCCATGGTGAGGGAAATTTTTATTGTTCGGATGAGACCCTGCAGCGGTTAAAGAAACAGCACATGATCGCGTTCCGGTACTGCCGGGACGATATGAGCCCTGCAAACGGGGAGTACCCGTACAACCCCAATGGTTCGGTAGAAGATATCGCCGGCATCACGTCCGAAGACGGAAAAGTGTTAGGTCTGATGCCGCACCCGGAACGGGCGATGGAGTTCACGAACCTGTATGACTGGCCATACCGGAAAGAGATGATGCAGCGTAACGGCGTGGAGCTGCCGCAGGAATCCTTCAACATGCAGTTTTTCAGAAATATTACACGATATTTCCGGTAGAGGGAAGGGCCCAGAAAAACGCCCGTTTTCCTTTTCACTCTTCCGGTGTGGTATGGACAGGAGCGGGATACGTTCCCTGCCACATCCCGGAGAAATATTCCGGACGGCACTTATTCTGTCATCGAGGCATTGACCCTGACAATCAGCTCATTGAGCCGTTTCCCGTCCGACAGATCTTTTTTGGTGAAGATAAAATCCCCGATCACCTTTACGCCCTTTGCCTCAAGCGCCTTTCTCATGATACCGATGGTCCCGCCCGCCTTGCCCCCGCATGTCGCATAGAGGATCGCTTTTTTACCCTCACACCCTTTTAACGCGGCGATTGCGGCATTGATGGCAGGCGTCGGTTTCCCCGCCCATACCGGAGTGCCCACTACAATCATGTCATATCCGGCAACATCGATCTTTTTCTGTTCAATGGGGTCCTGTCTGCCCTTCATCGCGCGGTACCCTCCGAGCACATAAACAGTAAGTGCATTGTATTTCTTCTGGGGCATCACTTCGATCAGATCACCCCCGCAGGCAACTTTCACCCTCTTAGCAATACGGCGGGTGTTGCCGGAGTACGAGTGATAGAGAATACATCGGGACATACCTGAGATATCAGCATTGCTATAAAAAAAAGGTTGGCGGGAGGGAGTATGGCAGGAAACGGGGCGGCTTCACCTGTATGGAAAAGGTACCCTGCATTCCCTGCACTTAAGTGCGGGTAGCGGCACTGACCATGGCGAGGATCTCTTTTGTTTTTTTCTCGTTTTCAATCTCTTTCATATGGATCGTCGTGGTGCCGCGGATCTCCATCCTGCGCCCTTCACACCACGTTTTAAAAGTTTCCTCTGATGACCCCGGCATACCGCCATGGCAGAAAAATCCGGTAACAGGTTTCCCCTCACAGCCGTCCAGAGCAAGTATTGCTGCATGGATAACCGGCGTCGGTTTGAATGCCCACACGGGGGATCCAAGGACAATGAGATCATAACCCGAGACATCGATTGATGCCGGTTCAATGGGAGTTGTCTCTTCACCCCGCGCTTTTTTGCACCGGCTCATAAAGCGCGTGAGGGGCACATACTCTGCACGGTCAAAAACCTCAATAAGACGCGCATCGCTGCACGCTGATGCGAGGTGCTGCGCCACGTGCCGTGTATTGCCGGTTTCAGAAT
Source organism: uncultured Methanoregula sp. (assembly GCA_964573085.1). GTDB lineage: Archaea > Halobacteriota > Methanomicrobia > Methanomicrobiales > Methanospirillaceae > MVRE01. Next base: position 2,443 of record CAZNIL010000041.1, on the reverse strand, counting down.
GGTATATGATGCAAATCTTCATCAGGATTCTATGGGAACGTTCAATAAAAAAAGATATCAGAAAATATCACGGAATTCTGCTATAAATACAAAAAAGGAAGAGAGAAGATTATTTTTTCCCCTTACTGGCTTTCGTGACCGGTTTTTTTGTGCCCGCAGGGGCTTTCTTTTTTGCCGTCTTTGGGGCAGGCTCCCTTCTGAACTGGGGCATCATCGCACGGACTTCGCGTCCGACATCCTCGATGAGGTGCCCCTCGTCTGCTTTGGTGAGCGCATTAAAGACAGGGCGGTTTGCCATGTTCTCAAGCATCCATTCCCGTGCGAATTTCCCGCTCTGGATATCCTCGAGGATCTCCTGCATCGCGACATAGGTTTCCGGACCAATGACCCGTGGACCCCTGGTGAGATCGCCATATTGCGCCGTGTTGCTGATGGATCTGCGCATGTTCGTGAGCCCGCCCTCGTAGATCAGGTCAACGATCAGCTTGAGTTCGTGGAGCACTTCGAGGTATGCCATCTCCGGTGAATACCCTGCGTTAACGAGCGTCTCGAACCCTGCCTTGACAAGCGCGGTCGTCCCCCCGCAGAGGACTGCCTGCTCCCCGAAAAGATCGGTCTCGGTCTCCTCGCGGAAGGTTGTCTCAAGTACGACTGCCCGTGTCGCACCGATCGCCTTTGCGTACGCGAGCGCTGTCTTGTGGGCATTCCCGGTAAAGTCCTGGTGGACCGCGATGAGCGCGGGGACGCCTTTTCCGTCCTCGTACTGCCTGCGCACCATCGCACCCGGGCCTTTGGGCGCGACCATGATCACATCAACAGTCGGGGGAGGGACAATCTGCCCGAAGTGGATATTGAACCCATGCGAGAACATCAGGCATTTTTTGTCCGAGAGGTTCGGTTTGATCTCCGAACGGTAGACTGCCCCTTGGTTCTCGTCGGGTAAAAGGATCTGGATGATGTCGGATTTTTTCACCGCTTCCGCGACGGGCATCACCTTCATACCATCCTTGGTTGCCGCGTCCCAGCTCTTCCCCTTGCGGAGCCCGATGACTACATCGAGCCCGGAGTCCCTGAGGTTCAGGGACTGCCCGCGCCCCTGCGAACCATACCCGATCACGGCAATTTTTTTGCCTTTCAGCGCACCGATATCGGCATCGGCCTCATAATATTTTTTTACCATAGCACTTCCCTTTGATATCAGCAACAAAGCACATAAATATTATATGAAAAAGACTCAAAAGCACACGTTCACACGAATACTTGTTGAATAACCACCAGGATGCGATAGCCTATTCCCCCAACACGCACCCATGACAAGCCAGAGAATTCATTTGCACGCGAACTTCCTGATATTCAGGCAACATCACCTGACGTCCGGATAAACCTGACCCGGGTCGGCGTAAAAAACGTCAAGAAGCTTGTAGAGGTTTCCCGGTATGAGAAACGCCCGGTTATTTTTATCTCCACTTTTGATGTCTTTGTCGACCTGCCCGGGAGCTTAAAAGGGGCAAACCTGTCCCGGAATTTTGAGGTCATTGATGAAGTGCTCCAGCGGGCTATCGATGGTGATGTAAACGGGATCGAGAACCTCTGCAGCGCCGTTGCGCGCAAACTTCTCGACCGTCACGAGTATGCCGACCGCACCGAGGTATTTATGCGCAGCGAATTTATGGTCAAGCGCGAGACGCCGGTCAGTCACACCACCTGTCATGAGGTCGTGAAGGTGCACGCACGCGCAGTCGCCCGCAGAACTTTTCGTGAACCCATTGTGAGAAAGAGCATCGGTGCGGAAGTCACCGGTATGACCGCCTGCCCGTGCGCCCAGAATATCATGAAGGAGCGGGCGATGCACGTGTTCCACACACTCGGTGTCAGCGACGAGGTTGTCAATAGGTTTTTTGCAGAAGTCCCGATGGCGACGCACAACCAGCGGGGGCGGGGGTTCCTCTGCATCGAGACCGATGACGACCAGCACGTGGATCTGGAAAAGATCATCGGGGTCGTAAAAGAGTCTATGAGTTCAGGGATCTACGAGCTTCTCAAACGTGGCGATGAGAGCCATGTGGTGCTGGCCGCGCATAAAAATCCCCGGTTTGTTGAGGACTGTGTCCGTGAAATGGCAAAGAAGGTGCTTGCCGAATTCGAGTATCTTTCGGGCGATTCAATGGTCACCATCAAGCAGACCAACGAAGAGAGCATCCACCAGCATGATGCCTATGCAGAACGACGGGCAACGATAGCCGAGCTCGTGGATGAACTCAATGGTGAACGGCTGCACGAGTCGTAAAATAACCGGTGACTGGATAGGAACGGACCAGGGTTGATAATTATATTCAATTTTTGCGATGCTGAATATTTTTATTAATAAATCAATCGGCAGATAAAACCGATAACCCTTTTCATTTGAAATATTCCCGTAGTATCGCCTTTTTTATCGGTTATT
>CAZNIL010000040.1:0-13891 GCA_964573085.1 uncultured Methanoregula sp. | reverse complement strand
CAACGGATCATACCAGACCACATGGGCAACAACTGGTCGTGATGCCGATCCGGGTACAGGAGCCACCGCAGAAAGTCTGCGGGTAAGATTTCCCCCAAGGGATTCTGCCCGTTCTTTGGTTCCGGAGATCTCTCCGACAATCCGGATATCATTAATTATATCATCGATATTCCCGGGAGCAAGCACGACAATAGGAATGCCCAGATCCCGCAGGCGCGATACCGTACCTGAAGGTGTAAGATGCGCTGCAACGACAAGATCCGGCTTTGCCGCAGCCACCTTCTCAAGGCTGATGGAAGAGAATCCACCGATTTTTGGTTTGTTCATTATTTCCGGTGGATAATCACAGGCATCGGTTACTCCTGTAATATGGTCTTCAAGACCGAGTGCCGCAAGGATTTCAGTATTAGCCGGAGAGAGAGAAATGATGCGTGAAGGGGTGCTGTTGAAGGATACGACAACACCGGTATCATCGGTAACGGTCAATGCAGCGGCAGGAAGGATGAGGCATGCCAGCACCAACACGATTAGCATCGTAGCAGGATACGGGAAGAACCGGCGATGCCAGGTATTACCGATCATGATATGATATCCCGTGACAGTGCACGAAGGTAAGTAAGACTCTCATCTGCGGCTGCGAGCTCGCGGGTTTCCACCACCCGTGTCACATCCGGGCCAAGGCGTTTTATTACGGCAGAGAAGTCAACAGATCTTTTCCCACAAGCGAGATGATCGTCGCATTCCCCGCAATTGTCGTGAAGGTGAATATGGCAGAACTTTCCGGCTTTGAGGAATGCTTTGAGATTGTGATTGATGTGAGCATGACCGACATCGAGAGCAAAACCCAGTCCGCGCCCGGTCAGTTCCGGCAGGAATGCGGGGGTACGGAAGTGGCAGCACTCCCACGCCCCCATGTTCTCGACACAGAGCGGGATACCGTGCTCCTCCTGGAGATTCACGAGATCATCGAGCGAACGGAGAAGTGCGGAGTAAGAACGGTTCCGGACCTCTGGATAGGAAGTAAATCCGGGATGTACCACTATCCGCTCTGCATCGATTGCAGCACAGACGGGCATGAGATCACTAAGGGCATCCACCGAGGCAGCCCGCACCCGATCGTTGATGGCGGCAATATTGATCTCGGCGGCTGGTGCATGCACTGTGTACGTGAGTGGATACTCATTGCAGGGGCGGCTGTCTATGAGGAGATCGTGCAGCCCGTCTGATAAAATCTCAACCCGGTTCACCCGTTCTGCAAAGGTGGCGAGGGCGGTGTCCAGTGGCTTGTCGATACAGCAGAAAGTCGAGATAGCAAAATCTGTGGGATTCAATTACAATTCCTCCGGTTTGTCATGTATCTTCTTTGAAATGTGCACAAGAATTTCCGTAAAAGTAGGTGCACATCGTGCCCCGGCAACCAGTGCCTCTTCAAGTATACGGGCCGCAACGCCTCCGGTAAAATCGCATGAGGCGATGTTTGTTCCTTCCGGGAGATGGAGAATAATTTTTTTAGGGTCGATTCCTTCAAGCGCCCGGATAACCGGCAGGTTACCGGTGCCGATAGGGTGGTGAGTGATAATCACATGGCTTGCACGGGAGAGGGACGTGGCCAGTTCATCAAGTGTTTCTTCGGACATGGGAGTAAAGGGTGGCAGTGCAATACAGGGAATATCCAGTGCGGTAGCAGCGGAATGGTCGCTGTCATTGGTGGCAAGGATACCGGTCGATAAGGAAAATGCCCGGCGTGCGAGGAAATGCAGGAGATCGGATCCTGTTCCTCCCCCGCAGATGACATGAATTCCCTCGGAGAGTCTTTCATTAGTTGTCCGATCAGTTCCGGTCATGGGCATCAGGTACGTCCTGCCGGTTGCCGGGTGACGGGCAGTCACAACATCAGCACCATACGCTTCCCGGATTGTCTGCGGCGTCAGTACCTGTGCCGGGGTACCATCACCGGCAACCCGCCCGTTCCGGATGAGGATGAGCCGGTCGCAGAAAAGAGCGGCGAGGTTGAGATCATGGAAGACCGCGATGATGGTCGAACCCTCATCGGACAGATGGCGCAGGAGCGTGAGGATCTCTGACTGATGGCCGAGGTCGAGATGCGATGTCGGCTCGTCAAGGAGCAGCACGCGGGTGTCCTGTGCAAGGGCACGGGCGATCAGCACTCTTTGCCATTCTCCGCCGCTCAGGGTTTTGATCGATCGGTTCTCCAGATCAGCAGTCCCGGTCTGGCGCAACGCCGTGCGGCTCCGCTCGTAATCCGCTGGGGAGAGCGCGGCAAACCGGCTGGTCCGCAGATAGCGTGCCATGAGAACTACCTGCATTACGGAGTAGGAGAACGGGCGCTCCTCATCCTGTGGCACAAACCCGAGCACCATCCCGAGTTCAGCTGCCGTATACGCTGATACCGGTTTGTCGTTGAGCGTCAGAAGTCCGCTGCACGGCAGCGCCCGGCTGAGCGCCCGCAGGAGGGTTGTCTTGCCCGAACCGTTCGGACCGATGATGCCGGTGAATGTGCCGGGAGAGAACGAACAGCTGATCTGTTCGATGATATCGGTGGTGCCGTAACCGGCACTCATCCCAAGTGCATGGAGCGTGTCCCGGGTCACGTGTTCACCCCACGTTGGCGGATGAGCCAGAGGAAGAACGGCGCACCGATAAATGCGGTGATGATGCCGACCGGCAGATCGGAAAAGAAGGTACGGGCAAGGGTGTCTGACCACACGAGAATGATTCCGCCAAGCAGGACTGCACCCGGGATGACAATGCGATTGTCCGGGCCAAGGATAATGCGGACAATATGCGGGGTGACAAGACCGATGAACCCGATCGAACCGGCGACCGAGACGGCAACTGCGGTGACTAGCGTACTGCTCCCGAGCACCACCCAGCGTGCCCGGATGGCGTCAATCCCGAGATGGGCGGCAGTCTCTTCACCAAGGGAGAGCGCGTTGAGATCGCGGCCCATGAAAAAAAGGATGAACGATACCGGAACGAGCACGGCAGCGGTGAGAAGTGCATCGGTTCCCGATACATTCCAGAGACCCCCCATGAGCCAGAAGATGATCTGGTGGACATTCTCCCCGGCAATGGCGATTAAGAATGAAACAATCGCAGAAAAGAAGAACGATACTGCGATGCCAGTGAGCAGAAGTGTTTCGACCGGGATGATGCCCTGACGGCCGGCAATCGACCAGACGATCAGGATTGCAAGAACTGCGCCGGCCCATGCGAAGAGCGGCATGCCTAACCCGCCAAAAAACACGACAGCCATTGCAGCACCGAGCGCTCCCCCGGAGGAAGTACCGAGAATGTAGGGATCGGCCATCGGGTTCCTGAACAATGCCTGCATGGCGGCGCCGGCAATGGCGAGGCTGCCGCCCACGCAGAATGCCGTGAGGACCCGGGGGAGCCGGATGCCGCTGATGATCCCGGCGGGATCCATCCCTCCGGGCGGAATGCCAAAGCCGGTCGGGCCGATCAGGGTTCAGGTGATGATGGTTACCCCTGAACCAGCAATGAGTATGAGAAGCCAGAGCCAGCGGTTAGCAACCATAGTCATACAGGTTCTTGGACCTATTACCCTACTCCAGCATTTTCATTTGTCGCTCGTACCTTAAACCGGGAAAACAGGAGTCTTAGAGAAATATGAATGTCCCCTGCTGGATGGCCTTGCCGCTGGTTTTATCAACAACCGTATATTCGCCCCGGGTATTTCTGGGGATTGAAAAAGACCGTGCTGCCCCTGCCGGCTGCCAGGAGATCTGGCTGCCGAATTTGTCGATACGGCAGTTATCTGCGTAGAGCATGAACTTGTCCCCCGCACTGATGAAACTGTCAGAGGCCCCGATCTTCGTTAAGTATCCCTTTACTGTCGTGCTGTTGCAGCTCGGTGATGGCAGGATATCGGTCGTCCCGATTTTAATCTTTGAATCCGTATACTGGATGTGGACTTCGATCTCTTTCAGATCAAAAGGATCGCCGCCGGAATGTTCAAAGAGCAGGCCGTTGTCAGCAGTAAATCCCGCCGGGTAGTCTGGTACATAGTTGCCGGTATTTTGATCCTGGATATCTTGAATTACCGGAGTAACCTCCAGTGAAACCTGCGGCGCTTTTTTCATATTTGTGCCCAGTCCACCTGCAAATGAACTCACAACTGCAGCGATGATGATGACAACGACAAGCATCAACATGACGCCGACAACAGGGGAAACTGCATTTTCCGTCAATCGCTTCACTGGACAAACACCTCCTTGTCAAAGATGTACTTGTTGCTTGGAGTATGGAGGATCTTTACGTCCACCGGAACCCCCGCCCGGAATCCATAACTTGTATCGCTGACATCGAATCCAAGAAGTGCACTTGTTCCTGCAGGACTACCGGTGCTCAGGAGGTCACCTGTCGACCAGATGAAATTTCCAAAATCCACACTTGTATTGTAGCCTGAACGGCCTACCTTGGGATCATTCAGGAACGGCACCCGCGTGAACCGTAAAGAGCTGTATAACTGGGTAACTGGACTTGACGCATCCTGAATATGTTTGATCACCGTTCCGTTTGGTGCCGTGTAATAGGTGATAATTTTTACATCCTGTGAACGAATCGGATCGCCGCTTAAATGTTCAAACACCATCTTTGTCGTAGTTCCCCCCATGGTATCATCCATTGCGGTGTCGATCCTGACGCTGATCGATGCACTGGGTGTCACTTTCTGTCCGGAACCCATTCCGCCCGCAAACGCACTCACGACTGCCGCGATAATGATTACGACAACCAGCATCAGCATGACGCCGACAACGGGCGAGACTGCACTTTCATTGAGAGTTTTATCAAGACTGTTCATGGTTCACTCATCCATCTGGTTATAACGAAAATTTTTTCACCAATTTATAACGTCTTAAGTTCAACAGACTCCACACACTTTTCAGACATTAACCGATTCTCAAGCAATTTGAACTGGGTTTGGTTACCGCGAAGAAGGATTACTTCAAGACAGCGGTTGTCGATCATCTCCGACTGGAACGAGGCCCGGATGATCCCATTGAACTCATGCTGGATGTTGATGAATGCAGGGCGATGTTCCCCGTTACCGTAATCATAGACCATCGTGATCAGGCCCTGCTTTTCCCCGGTTACCTCTGGCATCTCCGTTTACCTCTCATCACCTTCAGTATCCGGCCGCTTTTCCCGGTAACTGTCCGGAGAATTACCCGGCGGCAGGGAGAGAATCCTTCCATAGTATGCATGATAACACCAAACAAGTTAATTTGTTATAAGACAAATTGTTTTTAGTTCTAAGTGTCCTCAGTGCTATTTATATTTAAAATTTCTTAATTTTTTCAGAAAAAAAGAAAAAAACGTCATAACAAAATGGAGAAAACTCCGCTCATCCTTGACACAATCGAATGAATTGTTGCTAAAAAGAGACACGGAACCTTTTTTGGTCTGGTTCTTTTTTTATCCTTAAAAATTTAATTTCCCGTCTTTACCCTGAACGGCACAATAAATTTCCCGTAATCATTCTCCACGATAAATGAATCGACCCCATACACCGTACTGATACATCCGGGTGTCAGGATATCTGCGGGTTTCCCGTAACCGATAGTTTTTCCATTATTCAGGAGGAGCACGGTATCTGCATACCTGTACGCAAGATTTAGATCGTGGACTGCAATAATCATCGAAACACCCCGTTCCCATGTGATCGCCCGCATAGTTTCCATGACTTCTATCTGGTACCTGACATCCAGTGCACTCGTCGGTTCATCGAACAGGAATAATTGGGGATCCTGCGCGAGCGCACGGGCGATGAACACCTTCTGTCGTTCACCTCCGGATAACTGGTCCATGTACTTCCCCGCCATATGTCCCATCTCAAGCGCATCGAGGGCCTGCTGGACCCGCGAGAGTTCCTCATCGGACACGGACCATTTGATATGCTGCCGTCTCCCCAGAAGAACAGTTTCAAACACGGTGGAGTACAGGGTATAGGTAAAGTGCTGGGGCACGTACCCTATCATCTTGGCAAGATCTACCGGATCAATATCCCGGATATTTTTCCCGTCGATACCGATCCGCCCTTCAGATGGATTGTGAACGCCCGCGATCGTTTTGATCAGGGTGGATTTACCCGACCCGTTCGGTCCGACAAGTGCGACAATCTCTCCGTTTCCTAAAGAAAATGAGCAGGCATCGAGCACCCTTTTTTCCCCGTAGTCCTTGCAGAGGTTATCAATAACGATCTCCATTCCAGATGCCCCCTAATACAACCCCCGGCCCCGGGCTCGCAGGATCAGGAAGAGGAAGAACACCCCGCCGGTGGCATACATGATGATGCCGACGGGGATCTCCACCGGGCTCATAACCGTACGGGCCGCCGTATCGGAGATGAGCAGGATCGCTGCACCCATCAGTGCGGAACAGGGGATCAGGTAACGGTGATCATTGCCGATGATCATACGGCAGATGTGCGGTCCCATAAGGCCGATGAAACCGATAACGCCGGTAAAGGCAATACAGCAGGATGCGGCAAAAGTTGAGATCATGAGGCCGGAAAGGCGGAGGCGTTCAACATTGATGCCAAGGTTTTTTGCCACGTCATCTCCCGCAGAAAGGGCATTGAGATCCCAGGCTTTCCTCTCCAGAAGGATAAACGAAATGATGCAGAGCGGCAAAAGAAGCAGGACCGCATTCCAGCTGGCGCCCCACATCCCGCCCATCAGCCAGACGATCAGTTCCCGGAGTTTCTCGTTGTTGGTGATATACTTGAGTGACATCACCCCGGCGGTAAAAATGTACCCGATAACGACACCGGCTAGGATCAGGGTTGACTGGGTGGTACCCCGGGACCGGGAGATGCCATAGACAAGAAGCATGGAAAGCCATCCAAATACAAAGGCCATGACGACGATAAACATGTCATAGCTCAAAAACAACCATGCCCCGATGATTCCCGGTCCGATCACAATGGCGAGCGCCGCACCAAACGATGCCGCTGATGAAAGTCCGAGCGTAAACGGACTGACCAGCGGGTTGCGGAGAAGTCCCTGCATCACCGCTCCAGCAATGGCAAGACTCATGCCGGTAAGGATGGCAAGGAAGATCCGTGGCAGCCGGAACCCGACAACAATCATTTCTGCCTGCGGGTTTTCCGGTGCAGGAATGGTGAAGGGGATCGCATCATACCATCCGGCAATGACCGGTACGTAACCGTGCAGGGATTTCTGGATTGAGACGGCACACGAGTGCCCGATGGCAAGAATGGTATCTTCCGGTGAGAGAGAGACGGTTCCGATTCCTGCCGACAAAATGGCTGATGTGATAACAAGGAGCAAAAGACCTATGATCAACGCGATGCGTTTAGTACTTCCTTCTTTGTACAGGAAATGCACCGTCGCGATCGGGACTGCATCCTGCTGGTTGTTCTGTGGCATGAACTCTCGTGCGTATTTTTTGTAGGTTTGTCAGACTTCAAAAAATGGGGAATTTAAAAAAAGGGATTGTTACATCCCGATTCCTTTTACAACCCCGGCGATCTGGTCTGCCCGCAGATCCTCAAGTTTCAGGTACCGTGCACCAAGGTCATCCGACAGGGTGTGGGCAAGACCGAAGGATATGAAGTTCTGTTCGGAATCAATGACGAGAGAGGATATTCCGGCATCCCGGATGTGGGTGGCCACTTCTTTTGCATCCTCAAGCGGCGAACCGGAACCCATACTCACGTTTGCTTTCCCGTCAGAGATCAGGACCATCCGGGGAATCGTGTGCCGGTTGATCATCATCTCTTTTTTGAGTACCTCGAATCCTTTGGAAAGTCCGTGGGCCAGGGGTGTCTTCCCGCCAACGGGCAGCAACTGCATGTATTTTCGTGCCAGTTCGACACTGGATGTCGGGGGCAGGAGCACTTCGGCACTCGCTCCCCGGAATACTACGAGACCGACCCGGTCACGTTTCTGGTATGCATCGATCAGGAGCGAGAGGATGGCCCCCTTGACTTCGGTCATCCGCTGCCGGGCACCCATGCTCCCACTCGCATCGACAACAAACAGGACCGTGTTCCCCATTTTCCGCTCGCGGACTTTCTCGCGGATATCTGATGGTTCGATCCTGACCGCAAGTTCCCCCACACGGTCTCTCTGGTGGGGTGCCGCTGCCCGTATCGTAGCATCCAGTGCGATATCGGGTCCGACAATCTCCGGAATCCGGCTGCGGACATATTTGCCGTCATGGGATTCGGTCACGCTTCTCCGCCCGTTTCCTTCCCGCCTGAACGAGTCAATGCGGCGTGGAGGTGACAGGGGCTGCTGGTTCACCTTGAAGGCAGACCCTTCTGCAAACTGCGTTGTCACCGAACCGTCGGGCATGGTATTTTCTTTGGGTTTCCGGTTCTCAGGATGTTCGTGTGTATGTTGGGGCTGCTGGCTCTCCTTCTGGGATTTCTGGATGGATTGTTCCATCTTCTGTTTGTCCATCTGCTGCTCGGTGAAAGGCCGGCGCCGCATCCGATGGGAGAGCACCAGTGTTGCTGCTTTTCGGACATCTTCTTCATCCACTTCAGTGTGGCCACGGTATGCGGCAATCGTCGCTGCAGTCTTCATCATGGTGATATCTGCCCGGTGCCCATCGACGGCCATGTCAATGCAGATCTGTGCAATCATCCGGAGCATACTATCGGATACCGTGACCCGGGGGAGAAGTTCCTGTGCCCGTACGATCCGATCACGCAGTTCCTGTTCGCCGGATTCCCATGCATGAAGGAACTCTTCGGGCTCGCTCTCATATTTTTGCCGCCGGCGGATGACCTCAACCCGGTTGTCGGCATCATGGATGCCCTCAATATCCACACATAACCCGAACCGGTCGAGAAGCTGGGGGCGCAGTTCACCTTCCTCAGGGTTCATGGTGCCTATCAGGATGAAAAATGACGGATGAACATAGGAGACGCCTTCCCGTTCGATGAAGTTCATTCCCATTGCTGCTGCATCGAGTAAGACATCGACAATGTGATCATTCAGGAGATTAACTTCATCGACATACAGGATGTTCCGGTGAGCCTGCGCAAGGATTCCCGGCTCAAACTTTTTTTCGCCTTTTTTTAATGCATGTTCGATATCAAGACTGCCAACAACCTTGTCTTCCGTTGCACTGATGGGGAGTTCGATGACCCGCATCCTGCCGGCTTTGGCAATCAGGTTTGGTGATCTCTTCTGGCAGTCAAGACACAGGCCTTTTTTATCCGCAGGATCACACCCGAAGATGCATCCTTCGACAACCATCCGGTTTGGCAGGAGATGTGCGAGAGCACGGGCTGCGGTTGATTTTGCCGTGCCCTTTTCCCCCTTGATCAGGACCCCGCCTATACGGGGATTGATTGCATTCAGGATGAGGGCAAATTTCATCTGTTCCTGACCGACAATCGCGGAGAATGGATAAATGTCATCGAAGTGGTGCATTGTCTGGCTCCTGGTATAAAAAATATAATTCTTGCTGCTGCTCTTTTGATATGTTTTAGTATTTTCATAGTATTAATTATTTTATTTTTAACTTTTCATCATAAGTAGTATGAAATTTCGTAAGATTTTTAATACTGCGGGAAGAGAAGATTACCATAGCACCGGGTGGCAGGAGTCCGGAACGTGCTGATGATCCCGCGTAATAAAATGATCCTGGGGTTCCGGATCCCGGTTTTCAGCTGACGGTTTCTGACGATGAGATGCACACCCTGCAGGGAAGGCAAAAAAAGCATGAAACTTACCGCAATAATGTGGGGGTCGTATGCCCCGATACTGAAACGTGCAGCGGCCGTGACCCGGGTGGATCTCACTATCTATCCAAACCGGGTGCTGGACGAGTCACCTGATAAAGTTGATGAGGCGCTCGCTTCGATGAAGACTGCTGATGTGATCCTCCTCTATCACACCTCCGATATGTTCTGGGAGCGCATCGATAAAGAGATCAAAACGATCGGAAAGACCGTGCCGGTTATCTCGCTGGGGTACGATCCATCAGCATGGGTGCACTCGACAGCCAAGCCGAAGATTGTAACGACCTGCCAGATGTATATCACCAATAACGGGGAAGAGAATTTTAAAAATCTGCTCCTGTATATTGAAAAAGAACTTTTCGGTGGGGACGTTGCCGTTGTCCCGCCAGTTCCCGTTCCCTGGGAAGGGCTCTATCACCCGGACGCCCCCTCGGCATTTACCCGTGTGGATGATTATCTTGCGTGGTACGCCGGCCAAGCCCATACCAATGCCCCGTTTGTCGGTATAATTTTCTCCCGCGTGACGTGGGCTTCGGAGAATACAACCATTGAGGACATGCTTATCCGGAGCCTTGAAGCACAGGGTCTCAATGTAATTCCTGCGTTTACCTATGCTGTCCGCGATGATACAGTCGGTGCGAAAGGGATGGTATATGTTGTCTCCGAGTACTTCACGAAAGATGGGGTTCCCCGTATTGATGCGATCATCAAGCTGGTGCCATTCCTTCTTGGTACCTCAAGGGGAGATGATTACCGGGGCAAAACTGCGGCAGAGGGCGGGGTTGAACTCCTCACCCGGCTCAACATCCCGGTATTCCACCCGGTTATCTCGATGTACAAATCCGTTGAACAATGGCGGGAGTCAACCGGGCTCACCCTTGACACCGGTTGGGCGGTTGCCATGCCGGAATTCGAAGGTGTGATCGAACCGGTCTTCATCGGAGCCACCAGCAGCAGTGAGGATGGGGAAAAACCCCGGGAACCGGTGCCGGACCGGTGTGACAAAGTGGCCTCCCGCGTGAAACAATGGATACATCTTGCAAAAAAACCCGTGCACGAGCGCAAGGTGGCATTCATATTCAACAACAACCCGTGCGCGAACGCAGATGCAAATGTAGGCTCCGCGTCCCATCTCGATTCCATGGAGAGCGTTGCTCGGGTCTTACAGAGAATGAAGGAAGCCGGGTATACGATCACGCCGCCGGAGGATGGCAATGAACTCATCAAAACCATCCTGGAAAGAAAGGCACTGTCTGAATTCCGCTGGACCACAGTGCAGGACATTGTTACAAAAGGCGGGACACTTGCGCTCATGGATATGCAGACCTACCTGCCGTATTTTTCCTCACTGCCTCCCACGGTTCAGAAACGGGTGAACGATACATGGGGGGAACCTCCCGGCATGGGAATGGTTCTTGAGGACAAGATCCTCATTACAGGAGTGCCATTCGGTAACGCCACGGTTCATGTCCAGCCGAAACGAGGCTGCTACGGAGCACGCTGTGACGGACAGGTCTGCAAGATCCTCCACGATCCGGATTGCCCCCCGCCGCACCAGTACCTTGCTACATATTACTGGATCCAGAAGTGTTACGGGGCAGACGTGGTCGTGCATGTCGGGACTCACGGGAACCTTGAGTTTTTGCCCGGCAAAGGTCTCGGTCTCTCACAGGAATGTTTCCCGGATATTGTAACCGGAACAGTGCCGTACCTGTACATGTACAATGCGGACAATCCCCCGGAGGGTACGCTTGCAAAGCGGCGGAGCTATGCAACGCTTGTCGATCATATGCAGACGACCATGACGGGGAGCGGGCTGTATGAAGGTTTAGAGGAACTCGATAGTCTCTTAACCCAGTACGAGACGGCAAAGAATGACCCGGCACGGGGCCATGCCCTCCAGCACCTCCTCATCGATGCGATTGAAAAAAATAACCTGCACAAGGACATGCACCTGTCCCATGACATGCCGCTTGCAGAAGTGGTGAGCCGGGCACATGAAGTGCTTTCAAAGATACGCAACACGCAGATCCAGTCCGGCATGCACATATTCGGGGAAGTCCCCCAAGGTGAGAAACGGATAGAGTTCATCAACTCCATCATTCGTTTTGATGACGGGAAATGTTCTGTCCGCCGTATCATCGCAGAAGTGCTGGGATATAACCTGTCCGAACTCCTCGCGAACCAGAACCGGTACTCTGATGCTGACGGTGTATCCTATGGTGCGATCCTCGAACACCTCGACGAGGCCACAAAAGATTTCATCCGTGCTGCTCTTGAAGGGGCAACAACACCCTATGCCCTGATGTTTGCCCGCCCGGTTTCACCGGCAAATGCTCATGTGCTTGATACCATACGGGTCCGTATTCTCGATATCAACCGGCGGATGGATGAGACTCATGAGATCGAATCGCTCTTCAACGGTTTTAATGCCGGCTATATCCCGGCCGGGCCCTCGGGACTGATCTCACGGGGCCATGAAGATGTCCTCCCCACCGGAAGAAATTTTTATTCGCTTGACCCGCACCGGGTCCCTACCCGGGCTGCATGGCGCGTCGGGCAGCGGCTGGCAGAATCGCTGGTCAGCAAATACCAGAAAGAAGAGGGGAAAATACCGGAGAATGTTGCTTTTTACTGGATGGCAGGTGACATCATGTCATCCGACGGGGAGATGTTTGCCGAGATGTTTGCCATGCTCGGTGTCGAACCGGTCTGGCTTTCGAACGGGCAGGTGAAATCATTCTCCATAATACCCCTTGAAACGCTCGGGCGGCCGCGTATTGATATCACGGTTCGTACTTCCGGCATTCTCCGCGATAATTTTGCCAACTGCTATGAACTTCTCGATGAGGCAGTGCAGAGCATCGCGGCACGTGACGAACCGCTGGAACAGAATTTTGTCCGGAAGCATGCACAGCAGAGTATGACAGAGAACGCCGGCACGTGGCGCGATGCCACGCTGCGGATATTCTCGTCACAGCCCGGCACCTACTCCAGCGGGGTCAACCTCGCCGTGCTCGCAAGTGCGTGGAAGGATGAAAAAGACCTTGCTGATATTTTTGTTGCCACAAACGGGTATGCGTACGGCAAGGAGATCACGGGAAAAGCCGCTCACGGGCAGCTGGCATCGAACCTGTCCTCAGTCTCGGTCACCTTCAACAAGGTGCATTCTGACGAGTATGACCTGCTTGGCTGCTGCTGTTACTTTGGTGCTCACGGGGGTATGACAGCAGCCGCCCGCCATTATTCAGGCAACGAGGTGAAGCCCTATTACGGCGATACACGGGAGCCCGAACAGGTGGAGGTCCGCGACCTTGCCGATGAGATCCGCCGCGTGGTCAGGACCAAACTCCTCAATCCGAAATGGATCGACGGGATGAAAGAGCACGGGTACAAGGGCGCTTCTGACATCATGAAACGGGTAACCCGGGTGTACGGCTGGGAAGCATCAACACAGGAAGTGGATGATTGGATCTTCGACGATATCGCGGAGACTTTTGTCAACAACGACGAGATGAGGGAGTTCTTTGAAAAGAGTAATCCCTATGCCCTTGAAGAGATTGCCCGGCGTCTCCTTGAGGCAGAGCAGCGCGGGCTCTGGAATGCAGACGAACAGGTGCTGGACAATCTCAAAAACAACTACCTTGAGATCGAATCATGGATGGAAGACCAGGTCGGCGAGGGGGATTACCAGGGCGGAAACGTGGACATCATTACGCAGGAGGATATCACGGGATGGGGAGATTCGATGAAAGAGATCATGGCAAACGTGCATGCAAAGCACAAGAAGGGATGACGATGACTGCGGATTTTCCAAGGAGACTGCAATGAACGCAATAGAGACACAAGGTCTCACGAAATATTACGACACTCTGTGTGCCGTTGATCATCTCACCCTGTCGGTGAATAACGAGATTTTTGGCCTGCTCGGACCCAACGGGTCTGGCAAGACGACAACAGTGCTCATGCTCACTACGCTGCTGCACCCTACAGAAGGAAGTGCCACTGTCTGCGGCAACGATATTATCGGCAAAGCCGAAGCGGTCCGGAGCAGTATCAGCTACGTCCCACAGGATATGGCTGTCGATATCAAGCTGACCGGGCGGGAAAATGTCCGGATTTTTG
>CAZNIL010000039.1:0-15124 GCA_964573085.1 uncultured Methanoregula sp. | reverse complement strand
GGGGGTTTTGCCCTTGCAATGACCATGGCCGGAGCGTTCCTCTTCAGGAAGATCAAGATATAAACGAGAGCAGAATGGCTCATTAAAACCAGGTTTTACCTGCCGGGTCTTTTCCGGTACCAAGTACCAGCCAACCGGAACACCACCGTAGTAGTACTGCCCGCTCCGAAATGCCTTGTTGTCCGGAAATCCTTAATAGTAAAAGCCCTGATCCATGGAATGAAGGTGACCGACGTGAAGGTAATCTATTCTGAGAAAGAGAAGCACCACCATCCCCAGTATGAATGGAACTTTGGAAAGCTCGTTCCCTACCCGGAGAAAAACATACGGGCGCAGATCATACGCGACGAGGTTATTGAGCGGGGCATGGGAGATCTGGTCCGAAATGCCCGAAATTTCCCCCTCTCCCATCTCAAAGCCGTCACCAGCCCGGAGATGGTGGATTACATCAAATCATGTGAAGAGCTCAATGATAAGGAGTCGGTCTTCCCCCATGTCTTCCCGTACCGGGATTTCACTCCCGAATTTTCCGCTCACCCCCGGATAAACCTCAAAAAAGCCGGGTATTACTGTTTTGATGTCGGCATAGAGATTGACAAGGACACCTTTACGGCTGCAAAGGCGTCGGTCGACGTATCGCTGACCGGTGCGCAGCTCATCCGTGATGGAAAGGAGACCCGGGTCTTCTCCCTCTGCCGCCCGCCCGGCCACCATGCCGGGTACGAACATTTCGGGGGCTATTGTATCTTCAATAATGCAGCAGCTGCCGCATATTACCTCTCGCAGGAAGGCAACGTCGCAATCGTTGACGTCGATTTTCATCACGGCAACGGCACGCAGGACATCTTCTACGAGCAGCCGGAGGTACTCTATGTCTCTCTCCATGGCAACCCGGACCGGTCGTACCCGTACTTTTCCGGTTTTTCCGATGAAACCGGTGAGAAACTGGGGAAGGGGTATAACATAAACATCCCCCTTCCGGCAGGAACAGGCGATGACGAATACCGGAAGTACCTTGATTCTGCACTCCGTAAAGTCGTGAAATATAAACCATGGGCAGTCATCGTCTCGCTCGGGCTTGATATCTTCAAAGGCGACCCCTTAAGCGATATTGGTGTCTCGTCCCCGTTCTTTGGGGAGATGGCCAAAACATTCTGCGATCTTGGCATCCCGGTGCTTGGCATCCTTGAGGGAGGATACGATATGGCTGACCTTGCACATAATGGTGCAAATTTCATTGAAGCGATGGCACAGGCCGGATGAGCGGGACCGCCCGGCGTTTTTTTGATTCGGGGAGGGGCATGGACGGATGTGGTATCGGGTATACCGGAAACAGGAGTTCATCAGGAACTATTACGGTTTCCACAACTTCAATGGGTAATTTTTATAAATAACTCGCCGTCAGCATAACGCCCGATTATCTCATCACCAGTGATCGTGATTTTTTTCAGTACTTATCGCATTCCGGCAGGTGCACGGCCCGGTGAAAAATGGCACTGGCTATATATTCCCTTTAGACAAAGGAGAGGTTGTTATGACAAAACTGCCTCACTTACGGATTTTAGCGCTTACCTTTGTGCTGATCTTTTTGTGCACACCGGTTCTGGCATGCACGAGCTTCATCATCACACCCGGTGCATCCGCTGACGGGTCGATGTACGTAGCGCACACGAATGACGGCTTTGGTGCCGGTGTTGTCGGGCACGAGGTAGTAGACGAGAGTGCCCGGCTGGTCTATGTACCGCCGGCAGATCATCCTGACGGTGCGAAGCGTGCGGTCTACTATGATCCCAACTCCGGATCCGATGAACCCACCAGTGTTGCGGAAGCGCAGGTTAAACCCCTCGCCTACATCCCGGAAGTTAAGCACACGTACGGGTATTTCACCGGCAGCTACGGGATCATCAACGAGCACCAGCTGATGTCCGGTGAAGTGACGGACGGTGCAAAAGTCCAGCCGACATCAGATCCGGATAAACGGATCTTCTACAGCTCCGAGCTCTCGAATATCGCACTCGAACGGTGCCGGACTGCAAAGGACGCCGTGACACTTGTCGGCCAGCTCATTGACCAGTATGGCTATTACGGCACCGGTGAGACACTTCTCTTTGCCGACCCCAAAGAAGCATGGGTAATCGAGATGTGCGGCGGTACCCCTGACGGCAAAGGCGGACTTTGGGTAGCACAGAAAGTCCCTGACGGGGAGATCTTTGTTACGGCCAACACGTTCCGGATCCGTGATGTGAAGCCGGGGAATCCCGACCAGATGTATTCTGCCAGCCTCTTTACCGTTGCAAAGAAAAACGGCTGGTGGAATGAATCTGATGGAAACCTTGACTGGTTAAAGACCGTGAGCAATGGCGAGTACTCACACCCGTACTATTCTCTTGCCCGGGTCTGGAGCCTGTACAGCAGGATTGCGCCATCCCGTAACTTCTCCCCCTACGTAACCGATACGTACTCGAAGGATTACCCGTTCTCTCTCGTACCGGAGAAGAAGCTTTCCACCGCCGATGCGTTTGCCCTCTTTAGGGATCACTACGAAGGTACGGTCTATGACCTCACCACCGGCCCGGCAGCCGGCCCGTTTGGCAACCCGTACCGCTGGCGGGGACCGTACGATGATCACAACGCGTTTGCCTTTGGTGAGGTAAAACCGGGTGCATGGCCCCGCGCTGTCTCCGAGATGTTCTGCGGGTACAGTTACATCAACCAGGGCCGGAGCTGGCTCCCTGATCCTATCGGCGGAATCATCTGGTTCGGGTTTGCCCAGCCGGCTGAGACCGTATATATTCCCTTCTACGCCGGCGCAACGGGTGTTCCTGCCGAATGGTCACAAAATGACCGGTCCACGTTCAGCCGGGAATATGCCTGGTGGGCGTTCAACCATGTGACCAACTGGGCAACGCTCAATTATAATGCCATGGTTAACGATATCCGGGCCCGGCAGCAGGCAATCGAGCAACGGCAGTTTGACGATCAGCCTGTTGTTGAAGAGAACGCACGAACGCTCTATTACGTGGAAGGGGAGGATGCAGCCCGTGCGTACCTTACCCAATACAGTTCGGCAAATGCACTGGCGAACGCACATGACTGGTGGCAACTTTCGGACCAGCTTGTCGTG
This sequence comes from uncultured Methanoregula sp., assembly GCA_964573085.1. Taxonomy (GTDB): domain Archaea; phylum Halobacteriota; class Methanomicrobia; order Methanomicrobiales; family Methanospirillaceae; genus MVRE01. The sequence continues at coordinate 12,000 of CAZNIL010000039.1, read as the reverse complement.
AAATACAGCAACATGATGGTAAACGATTTTATAAATGGCACAACCTACCTGCCCGGCTATCCCGACGCGTGGCTTCAGGATGCAGGATACCAGTACGGCCCGCGGATTTACCCGGATAAAGAGCTCCAGAATGTTGTCGGCCTTGCCTACGTGAACAGGACCGTATACACCACGCCGGGTAACGAACTTAACCTGATTAAGACGACCCAGCGGACGAATGTAACTCAGCTCATCATCGGGATCATCGAAGGACGTGTGCCCCTCCCGGCCCGGAACCTCACTCACCGGATCTTAAAAACCGGCTGATCAATTTTTTTTCTAAAAGTGGCTCCGTGCCATCACCAGGTTTCCATGAATGCCTGCCAGATCGGTACACGGCAGACAGCGGATGTACGACCGGTCTGTTCCCGTGTCATCTCCGGCTGAGGCATGAACGGTTTTTTTAATGCGGAATTATTTTTACCTTTTTAAAAAAGAACTACCGGACAATGGATGAACAACTCTCCAAAGGATCTTTTTACATCCTCCTTGCCGCAGTTTTCCTTGGCATGCTCGGCCTGGGGATTGTCATCCCGCTGCTGCCGGTCTTTGTGGATGACTTTGGCGCCGGCGGTTTCTGGGTCGGGGCGCTTTTTGCCGGGTACGGGCTCTCGCGAATACTCCTGACCCCGTCAATCGGTTCATGGTCTGACCGGTACGGGCGGAAATGGTTCATTACCGGCGGCCTTGCCCTGTATACGATTGTGTCGCTCCTGTATCTCGTCCCGACATCCATTTATGAATTATTCGTGATCCGGTTTATCCACGGGATTGCATCGGCGCTGATCGGGCCGGTTGCCATGGCGTATGTCGGGGATATCACGCCCCGTGGACTTGAAGGTGCATACCAGGGCAGACTCTCCAACGCCTTTTACCTTGGCATGGGTACAGGCCCGCTGATCGGGGGCGTACTGTATAGTGCGTCCGGCATGACTGCGGTATTTCTGGTCATGGCGGTCATGGCCCTTGTCCCCTGCATCCTCTGCATAAAATATCTCCCCGAATCAAAGCCGGAGAGCAGACCCCCGGCATCGGTGTGGAAAGCCTTTTTCCACTCCCGCATGCAGGCAAACCTCTTCTTCAGGTTTGCCAACTGTTTCCCGTATTCCGCATTCATGGTCTTCCTGCCGGTCATTGCCGCAGTCCAGTACCGGTATCCGACAACGCTCATCGGTCTGATCATCGCAATCGAAGTCCTTTCCATGGGGATGTCCCAGGGATATTTCGGCAGGGTTGCGGACCGGTACAAAAAATCCCAGCTAATCGTTGCCGGCACGCTGCTCGTCTCGTTTGCCACACTCGCACTGCCCTTCGTGAACAACCTCATTGTCATAGCGATCATCGCCCTTTCCATCGGCATCGGCAATGCGATTGCAATCTCTGCTGCAACTGCCGTCGTGGCGGTCGACGGCCGTGAACTGGGACAGGGGGCCGTGATGGGTGCGTTCAATACGATTGTGAGTGTCGGGATTGTCATCCCTCCGCTCATCTTCGGGGTGATTCTCGTAATTTATGGCGTTGCTGCGATCTTTATTGTTGCCGGGGTTATCTCGCTCCTGACGCTCGCACCCTTTTGGTTACTGGTGATCCGCAGCCGGAAGATGATGGTCCGGCCGGGGCAATAAACACGAGATCCTCCACCGGATCCGGGCCGCCCGGTCCGGAGTCAGACCGGTACTTTCCCCATGCAATCTTTATTTATAAAAAAAGAAAGAAGAGAATGTCTGCTGGTATCAGCTCATGAAACGAAAACTGCTTATCTTCTCTCTGCTTGTCCTCCTCTGTATAGGGTTTGGCGCAGCTGCGCATGTGATCAATGACCCGGTTGTCAATGACCTTTTCTACACCTCCCTCGCACTGGCTGTCACGTACCTTATTTTCCCGGTTATTATCGGCATGATTCTTGTAAGAAGGATTACAGACCTGAAAACACGGTACACTGCAAACAAGGCAATTTCAATACTGTCAATTGTTTTTGTCATCGCCCTCTGCCTGCGGATCTGGGTGACAGATACTTCTGCGCTTATTGTGTCGTACGGCATCATCGGCGCCGCCCTTGCATTTGCCCTGCAGGATGTGTTCAAGAATTTTGTCGGGGGTTTCCTCATCATCATTTCCGGCATGTACCGGGTCGGCGACAGGATCTCCATTGACGACACGTACGGGGACGTGATGGACATCGGTATCATGAGCACGACGCTTATGGAGATCCGGGGCTGGGTTTCCGGGGACCAGCCGTCAGGGCGACTGCTCATCATACCAAACGGCCTTGTGATCAATCATCCTTTGTACAATTACACCCGTGACCATTCGTTTATCTGGGACGAGATATCCATCCCCCTGACCTATGACAGCGACTGGGGGCTGGCAAAAGATATCATACTTGGCATTGTTATTAAGGAAACCGCTTCGATGACGATGCAGGCAGATGCAGAGATTGAACGGATCGGTGAAAACTATTACCTTCCGAAGAAAGTCGTTGAACCCTCGGCCTACATAACGCTCACGGATAACTGGATAACGCTGGATGTACGGTACGTTACGGATGCCCGCAGCCGCCGGATCCTCCATTCCCGGCTGAGCGAGATGATCCTTGCAGCTATTGAAAAGGAAGACAAGATTACCATCTCCTCCACAACCGTGACGGTCACATCCATTAACCAGACCTCCGTTTCGCGTAAGGATTAAGAAACGGCCGGATATTCATTCATCATTTTTTAAAAAAGTTCCCGTCGCCATCAGACCGGGTTTTTCAATAGCATGATTTTGCGTATCATTTAATAATCCCCCCGTGTATTTCACTAGTAGGAAACACGGGTGGATATGGCAGGCGAGGAGAATGCTGTTTTTGGAGGCACCGTCATCGGCTATGAACGGGAATTACATGAGATCACCCAAGCCATCGAAGGGTCCGTGCCTGATGCACCGTCCCATATTGCCATCGTTGCGGAACCGATGGGTGGCCGCACGACGATCGTTGCCGAGATCAGGCGCCTCTACGGCGACAGGGTGCACTACCTGCCCCTGGAATTTATCATAAAACAGTCCGCCCTGCCGGATTTCTCCACCCTGCCCTATGATATCATCCTTATCGACAACTGCCAGTTCCTTGCGACAAGGGTAATTGGGGGATTTGATGCCCTTGATACGTTCCTGCGCATGCAGATCACGTCAAAGAAGATCTTCATCACGACATGGAATGCCTACAGCTGGCAGTACCTCTCCTCCGTCATGAACCTTGATGCGTATTTCCCCACTATCGTTACCTTAACCAAGATGGACACACCGGTACTCAAGCAGGTGATCATGTCGCGGTATAAGCCCGGGGAGATCCGGTTTGTTGATGAGGGGACCGCGGAGCGATCGATGTTTTTCTCCGTGATCCACCGCAAGGAGCGGCTGCCGTTTACTAAAACTGAAATTTCATTCCCGTGGATAAAGCTGAATTTTACCGTGATGCTCCACGGCCTTCCCCGGAAAAAACGCGTACAGATCTCCATAGAAGATGTAATTTTTGAAAAGATCAACCGGATAGCAGAGGGAAATCCCGGTGTCGCGATCCTGCTCTGGGAAAGGAGCCTGAAAGATAATACCCTCTCCTTACGTGCAATCACCGAGACCCCGTATTCCATCTCCCTTGACACGAATGAATCATTTATCCTTTCTGTCATCCTGTCCATGGAATCCCTGCATGCAAAGGACCTTTCCGCAATTGCCGGGTCCGAGATGGATATCGAGCGGGTGCTCTACCGCCTCGTCCAGCAATGCCTTATCAGGGACAACGCAGGCTACTTTAGTATCGAGCCATTTGCCCTTGGGCAGGTGACCGATTACCTTAAGAAAACCCGGAGGTTGTGGTGACCATGGCTGATACCCTGCTCTCCAATGTTACGGCAGGAGTTACGGCAGAACTCCCGATAAAAACCATCGATGCAAACCTGATCCTGTACATCGTCTTTGTCATTGTCATCGCCTATGTTCTTTCCTACCTGCTCAGTTTCATCCTCGTCCATGTCTCGGAGCGGATCGGCTGGTACCGGACATCTGTCACGATGACCATCCCCCTGTTGAAGCTCCTCGTCTACATGGTGGCACTCTATTACATTATCATCGCCGTCATCGAACCTTCACTGACCCAGATGATCGCATTCTCGGGGCTCTTTGGTGCTGCTATCGGTTTTGGGTTAAAAGACCTCTTTTCCGATATCGTGGGGGGCGTCGTGATCATCTTTGAAAAGCCGTACCAGATCGGCGACAAGGTCACCATCGGGAACCAGTACGGGGAGGTAAAAGATATCGGCATCCGCTCGACGCGTATCCAGACTCCTGCCGATGAACTGGTATCAGTGCCAAACACTACCATCTTCAGCCAGCCGGTATCAAGCGGAAATGCCGGGGATCTGGCCATGATGGTCGTAATCGACCTCTTCATCCACCCGGATTCCGATGCAGACAAGGCAATGAAGATCTTAAAAGAGGCTCTTGTTACATCGAAGTACGTGATCATCTCGAAAAAATATCCTTACACGGTGCTGCTCGAGGACTTCCCGTTCTACAAGCGCGTCCGCGCAAAGGGATATGTCAACGACCTCCGGCTGGAGTTTGAGTTCAAATCAGAAGTCACCCGGAGATCATGGGCCGAATTTAAATTAGCAGGGATCCAGCCGCCATCATTTGTTCCCCCGTCGGCTGCCGACACAGGTGGGCAGTCCCCGGGAATGAACCCATAATCTTTTTGGGTAATATGCTATTTTAACACCTGAATCAACACAAATTTTTCGACGGATTATATAGCGGAATACCGTTCCTGAAAACATAAAGAAAAAAGTGACAGCAGATTATAGTGTGAATTCTCACACAAAAATGTCAACATCCTATCCTTCTATCGCGACCGGGGGATGCCGCAGCGGCGGGGGCGAAGGCGTAGCCGGAGCACCCAAGAGCAACTGAGATGTACGAATTCGATTACAAATCCGAGAAAATTTTGGTGCAAAGTTGGCATTATACCCATCTTTTTTTATCCCTTTTTGGCGCTGTTCCCTCTATGATGGCAGTCTCTGTTCTGGCGACGCAAACGACAAGGTCATAGTAGAAAAACCAGTATCTCAGGTTTTATCACAAACGATTTCGGACTCTAACTTTTTAACGAATTATTTATGCGATGACCTGCAATCCCATTATTGATTGAACAATGAGAAAAACTTCCGATCTGGTAGATGAGATGCGTGCCGAAGCAAAAAATGCCTGGCTTGTCGCAATTGCTGTCGGGTTTCCAACTGAGACAAAATTTGTATTCAGTTCACGGAAGCACCCGCTTGAAGAGTTGAACCAGCTGGTAAAAAATGGCGGCTCTCCCATCGGGCTGCTACGGTTTGATAAAGAGAATACGACCGTACAGGGGTCATACCGCCCGTTTATCGAATATGAAAATGAGGAATGGGCCAAAAAATATCTTGCGGGGCTTCTGGATAATACCGGGGATATCATTGCCTTGAGCCAGCAACAGCATATTTTCCCTACTGCATATTAAAAAAAATCTCCATTCCCCTAATGTTTTTAGAGAGAAAATTTTTTTTAAGATAATTTTTTTATGCGCTCAATCTCATGACATCCAGACAATTCCCGCCTTCCTGCACTTCATCCCTGCATCGCCCCTCTTCCGGCATACAAGGAAATGCCGGGGTATGCGATGAGTTCAAAAAGAGAGTTCAAAAAATTGGCACAACACAGGGTAATGTGAACCGCTAAAAATCCGCCCGGTCCTTGCGGTTAACTGGTCTTTATCCCGATACCCTCGAACCAGCGGGAATCAAAATTCCCCGAGTAATCGTACGTGTACCCGATCCCCTTAAAAAAGTCCTCAAACTCCTCCTGTGCCCTTAAACTTTCTTTCGCAGTATTTTCTGTGCGGTAAAAATGCGCCAGATAGACAAAACTGGCGCCGTGATCCGGGAAATCTTCCCGCTGTATTGAATCGATCATCGGGTAGTGCCCGAGCAGTCCATGCCATTCCGGACAGGAACCCTGTCCTCCAATGATGAGGCATTCAGGCCCGGTGACCGGCATGGCTGGTCTGGTTTTTTTGCGGGCGGGCTCCTTCTTTCGTTGTTGGCCGGCACGTTTTTTCCCTTTTAAAGAACGGTCCGTTGCGGGATGATCCGCGGGGCCGGCATCCTCCGGTGCCATAGTGATACTGATCCTGCCACACGTATAAAAAATTTATTTTTCGTTCTTTGTCTTCCGGCCGCATCCCTCCGGTACTGTTGGGGTTCGGCCGGGGGTGGTAATGCGGGGAGCGGGACGTACCAGTCCGTTTTAAATCCAGCCGGTTCCATAGATCGAAAGGAGAGCATCATCGGGTACACCATGAACAGGCTGCAGGTATTTCAGGGAGTGCCGTACCGGGCGGTTGCACTCCTCATCCCGTTTTGTGTCCTGTCAGTTCATATCGCTGTCATGGCTGCCACGCTCCCGTACACTCTTTTCCTGACCATGATCGGGCTCATGGTCGCCTACATGGCGCCTCCTGCCGGAAAGGAGACCGCCATCCCCGTGGGGATTGCACTGGGCATTCCCTGGTGGTACATGGCACTCTCCATTACGATGGTTGACGTTGAGACCGGTCTTTTTATGGGGCTCAACTTCGACCTTGCGTTTAAAATTCCATTCCTTGGACCCATACTCGTCGATCTTACAGACAAGACAAAACAGGTCATCGAACATCACCGCTGGATTAGCGGCCTGTATTTCTTTGGCATCGTGCTGATGGTGATGGTGCCCGTCCTCGGGAGCGGTGGGATCAGGGGCACAATTGCGGGAAAACTCCTTGGCATGGATACCTTTCCGGTATTTCTGGGGATTCTTGTGGGAGCACTGATCGGCTGTTTTGGGATCGCACTTGGGTCAGCAGCGATCCTCGGCCAGCTCTGCGCGGACGGTCTTTTACCTGCAGAGATCAGCGCAATAGTCTGCAACCAGACGTTGTGATGCAATGAAGAACCACATGCTCTCCCTGCTCATTATTGCTACAGTCATGTTATCGCGGTGCGATGCACAACAGGCACCCGATAGCAGCGGCACGTTAAAAGGATTTCAGGGTCTCTTTATAGACAGCCTCAATAGGATACACGGGAAAATCCAACCCCCTCGTGGATCGTGGCAATGCCCAAACGTATGCAAAAACATCCGAGGAATGGTAGTGAAATATGATGAACTGCTGGGAAAAAGGGCCGGTGAGTCAAGACTATGGATATCGACGCCGCACTGATCGTCATCCTGCTCGGCGCCACCCCGTTCTTCGAGGCGCGATATGCCATTCCTGTGGCGCTTGCCTATGGTTTCCCCCCCCTCACAGCATTTGTGCTCGGTATCATCGGAAATATTCTTCCGGTGATCCCGCTCCTCCTCTTTCTCGAATCTGTCTCCCGGTGGCTCAGCGCCCGCTCCTCATCGATGGCAGACTTCTTTGGATGGCTCTTTGGACGCACCCGGAAATATGACGTCATGGTCAACCGATGGGGTGCTCTCGCCCTCTTCATTTTTGTCGCTGTACCGCTGCCGTTGACCGGCACATGGAGCGGGTGTGCCATAGCCTTGGTATTCGGCATCCGGTTTAGCCGGGCCTTTCCGGCGATCGTCGCAGGGGCTGTGACCGCTGCCCTGATTACCACTATACCGACGATCGGGGTCCTCAACTTTCTGGGGTAGGAGTATGAAGGCGATCCTGATCCTTGCAGGAGCTCTTGTGGGGTGTTTCATTATCGCACTCGGATCAGCAGCGATTATCAGCCATCTCTGCTCGAACAGTCTTTTGCCTGCAGATATCAGCGCAATTGTATGCAACCAGATAAAGCACAAGGAGTGGGCAGCGGCCGCAGGATCCTGCTGACAGGGTGGGCTGTTTTCCCCGGCAACGCGGTTGTGGCGAGCGCACCATGCCCCCGCCCTGATGATGAGCGTTCCCTGATGCAACAAAGTCAGGTAATAAAAGGGGAATTTATCCCGGTATATTACCGTGAAACCTTCTTTTTTAGTTCCGGTACAAGACGCTTCATGATATCGCTCTGAGCAGGTGTCACATAGATCACGTACTGACCAACAACCATCAGGCTTCCTACCGGATGCCCGCGTTCAACCGAATAAGAATTATACATACGTATGGCTGCATCACGGGACTCTGCGCTGTCAAATGCCTGCGTGGATACGGTCACCACTTCTCCGGCATTGTCCGTAAGAACAAACGTTTTTCCACCGGTTGCTCCAGGAAGGTTCCATGTCGAATCCTGGACGCTGGTAACGGTGATTCCCGTTGCCTGCGCCACTTCATTCACCGGTTCACGGGAAACCTGATGGAATGGGGATTCTTCAGCAACGAGAATGATCACGCCGATGGGGATCAGAAACACGATGATGAGGATTATATGGAGTCCGAGTTCAAGCCGTGAATTGGTACTCATAGATCTCCTCCGTTTTTATTGATGTGATTTTTCGTTCTCATCTTTTCCCACCTCTGCCCTCCAGCCGGCTTTAACCAGCTGGGATTTTTGAATTTTAAGAATACAAGCGGGGGCACTGCCAGCAGGAACGTACCGAGCAGGACGGCACTGACGTAGTCAAGTCCACGTGTCAGGAAGGATGATGGCGGCATACGCCCGACAATAAAGGCAAATGTTGTCCCGCACGCACCAAGCCCGCCGCCAAGCCCGACTCCTGCCATCCCGCCGGGGATTTTAAAGGGGTGTAGTGTATCCGGCTGGCTGTAACGGAGCTTGATCACGGATGCAAAGACAAGGATATACAAAATACAGGATACCCGGCACCCTGACATAACCCTGACTTTGATAGCCCGGGTCATATATTTTTTGGGGATTGTTCGAACCTGACAATGACCGGGGAGCCTCGTGAGAATTTTCCCATCTGAAAATCCTTCCAATCAGCATAAAAATCCTGGTATCCTGGATTATTAAAAAAAGGGAATACTCAGGAATACCGGAGAAGATGTCCATCAGAACATCTTCGATCTGCGACAATGGAGCACGAGAAGATATCCGTAGGGATATCTTCGATTTACATTGCCTCCGCCTCACCTCCGCACGCTTGTGGCAAACTCAGAAATATTCTGTCGAATATTTCCTATGAGCCTGTCCTGTCCTTTGGACACGACAGACACCCTCGCGATGCGATATCTGTGGAAAAAGTTAATAAAATAGATGAAGGAAATAAGATGTTCTACAGAGCGGGCTATGTCGTTATCCGGCATAGATGGCTGATGAAAATTCTAAAGGGATTTTCATACCAGCCGAAAAATGAAATCTGTACTCATCCTAGTACCCGGGGGGGGTGGCTTTTTATGAAATATGCAGATATCGACAGGATTAATCAGAAATTACCGCTTGATAAAGTCCCCTGGAACAGTGAGACCCCCCCCGGACACACTCGTTGACCTTATACAAAGCGGGAAAGTCCGGCCTTGCAGGACAATTGACCTTGGATGCGGTGCCGGCAACTATGCGATATCTCTGGGAGGTCACGGGTTTGAGGTAACCGGTGTCGATAGTTCCCCGACTGCAATATCAATCGCACAGAAGAACGCACTAAAGCTGGGGGTCAGATGCAGGTTTATTGTCGCTGACCTTACCGGTGACCTTCATGGAGTAAACGGGAGATTTGACTTTGCATTCGAATGGGAATTTTTACACCATATATTCCCGGAAGACCGGGAAAAATATCTCAATAATGTCTATAATCTCCTGAACCCGAAAGCATCCTATCTTTCTGTGTGTTTTTCTGAGGGGGACCCCCAGTTTGGCGGTACCGGGAAATTCCGTTCAACACCGATCGGGACAACCCTTTATTTTTCCTCTGAATCCGAACTCCGTGACCTCTTTTCGGCGCATTTTATTATCCGTAAACTCAAAACGATTGAAGTTGCCGGAAAGCATGGATCGCACCAGGCCATCTGCGTTCTGTCTGAACGGGACTGACATTTTTTTAGTTCTCTTGGGGCATGTATCCCCGTTTAGGGGATGCCATGACCATACCCCCACGCCGTTTTTTTGTCTTTGACAATGAGGATCGGCCGGTATGCCCTCCGCATAACCGCGCCGGTTGTGCTCCCCACGAATAATGCCTTGAGATCCCGTACCCACCCTTCCCCGTACGGGCTCATGACGATGACGGAAACATCATCATTGTCGGCCGTGGCGATGATCTCGTCGGGCGGGTATCCCACGTGGACACGGGAGATCGCATTGAAACCTGCCCGCACAAATTCTCCTTTGAGTTTTTCCAGTTTTTCTTTTGCCACCTGAACATGTTCCTGTATTTCCTTTTCAGATTCGCCTTTATCGACCACATGGAACAGGACAACCTCCCCGACTGTCGGCAACTCCTGTGCAAGTGCTACTGCATTTCCTGCAGGCTTTGAAAAGTCCGTGGGTAAAAGTAGTTTAGAAAAAATCCTTGCACACGATTTTTCACCCGTGCCTTTGTCTGAAGGATACCGCATAAGCAGGACGTTTGTGGTTGCCCGGTGTATAACGCTCGCAGAAACACTGCCAAGCAGGATAGTCTGGATCGGGTTTTTTCCCCGGGCACCCATCATAATCAATGACACGTTTTCATTTTGGGCAGTTTCTAATATCGCAAGCGGGACGTCCCCCTGGGTTATCACGCTGACAATAACATCAATTTTTGTCTGCACACTCAAGCCAAGGTTCTCAAGAAATGCTTTGTTCTCTGATAAGAGGATTTTGGCATTCTCAATCTGCGGATCGTGAGTCCCCCCTGCTTTTGGCGGATGTGTGGCATCGACGACATGCAAAAGGATTACTTCGTGAGCGCCGGGGATATCGCCGACACATGCAAGAAGTTTTTGGGCATCACCGGAAAAATCTGTTGGAAGCAGCACTTTTTCAAACATACCTGGTCTCCCTTTTATTTTCAACCTCTCAATGATGTGAGGATATTTTGCGGAACCTGATATACTGTGTACAATCCAACCTGCGATAAAAACCAATCGTTCCTCCGTTACCCTTGCTTTTTAAGGCACATGGCAAAACAGGTATAGTGTACCATAATTACGATGACCAGATTCCGGACGACTGGCGGGAGGCGTTATAAGAATATTGGATGAGGATGGGCAGGATGAACAGGAGGATGGCAGTGATCGCAAAAGTCAGGCGTTTGTCCCGTCAGTCACGCCCCCTTCCCGCATCGTTTCCTCCTCCCCAGCCACTCAATCCACCTTGTCACGATTAACACAGTAACGCCAGACCGCTCAACCCCAACCTCATTTTATCATTGTTCCTATGTTTGAATCGGATTTTTTTAAGATGATATCAGACCCCCCTCCTTTTTGCCGGTCAAAGAGCAGACCTTTTTAAAAAACGACTAATAGGTATCTTCACCTACACTCACATGGTGAGTTTTTCTGACTTCAGACCAGGAATGCCAGCAATGCGGCAGGTGTTGCGAGAAGTGGGGATGGGGACAGAAAGGTGTCCCCGAAGACATCATCCCGTGGATCACGCATGACCGTACGGATATCCTGCAGCACGTAGGCATCAGGTGTGATGATGGCACACGAAAGAACGGGCGGGACATATCCCTTGACGATCTCCCGCACGTAACCCGGATTGACTACTGGGTCTCACCAAACGGCATAAAGATCCGGCACTGCCCGTTTTTCGTCCGGGCAGACGACGGGAAGGTATATTGCAAAATCCATGACACCAAGCCGAAAGTCTGTATAAGTTTCACGCCATGGAATGAGCCCGTCCGTGACTATGCGTTAAACTGCCCTGCATGCAGGGACACGGCGCCGTAACCCGCCGACAACCCGCATACATACCTTCAATGTGTCAGCCGCCATTGATCCATCCTACGAAGTTGGTTGAATGAGTGGGTTCCAGAAAAAAAACAACGATACAATAAATCCGAACGCAGTGAATGCAGACGGCA
>CAZNIL010000038.1:0-15374 GCA_964573085.1 uncultured Methanoregula sp. | reverse complement strand
GGGGTTGAGAATGCTTAAAAATTTTATTAATCTGGTGTAACTTCTATTTTTTAAAAAAATATGAAATTGTCTGCATCACCCATTTTGAGAACCTTTTAATTCCTACGATTCGATGATAAAGGCATGAAGAAGCTCGCGGTCGTTTTCATCCTGGTTTGTCTGCTGATCATCGGAACTGCATCCGCATACGGATTATATATCAATTGTTCTGATAAGATCCAGGTAGGACAACCCTTAAAAGTCTCTATTGACAGCGACTTTCCGGCAGGGACAAGTTTCGACCTCGTCTTATATGAGTCACGGTACACTGCTACCGAGATTAAACGGGAAACCGTGACTATCCAGGAGGATAAACAGACGCAGTACAAATTATTTGACACGACCGGGTTGCGTGGGGGGGATTACAAAGTCGAGATCCAGTTCCATGGTGCCGATGAACCGCGCCTGCGTTCAGACTCCATGACTGTCAAACTCGTAAAACTGGCCGACCGTTCCGGTGAGATTACCATAACTTCACCGGTCACCCAGAATGTCGATGAAGCCTTGCGCATCGAGGGTTCCATCCGCAAGGCCGGAAACAATGGTGTAGAGATTGAAGTCCGGGGTCCTTATGGACCAATCTTCGGCCCCCAGTGGATCGAAACGAGAAATGACCTGAGATCCGGTGACGGCCAGTTCATCAAAACAATCCCTGCAGGGACGCGCGGGGATTATATTGTCAATTTTCTGGATGTAAACGGGTTCATAGGGACTGTCACCTTCCACGTCACCAGCACTTCCCCCCCAACAGGAGCGGCAACCGTAAGTACTTCACCAACCACAAAAGTGACGACGCGGCCTCCTGTTACAACGATTGTCACCCCTACACCTACACCCACACAATCTCCGCTCTCACCTATGCCAGGTCTGATCGCTCTGGTTCTGGTAAGCGGGATCGCGATCACGTATCAAAGGAATAAAAACAGGTAAAATCCAAAAATTTTATTTAATATCTTTTTTTCCACATATACATTTCATAGCAGAGAAGGACAATGATGATCAAAGTCCCCCCCAGAAAGAATGCAACCGTTGCATCAAGTCCAAAAGGCTGGGTGGCTGCAACCATATCGGAAGCTCCCTTTGCATACGCAACCCCGACAGCCTGCGAAGGGGCACCGGGTGCAGCATTCAGTCCTTCCGAAAACCTTTCCGTAGTGCCGATACCGGATTGAATGATGGTAACCACAAGCGATCCGAATGCCACAATCGCAAAAAGGGAGGTATATTTCAGGAGGAGTGACCGGACATTTGTCTGCCTCGGTGCGACAATGAGGAGCTGGTTAGTGAGCGTGTAGACTTTCACCTCACGACCTTTCACGCTGTATTTTATTGCGGCGACGGAAATAAGCCCTGCATCAAGGAGATTCTCAATATGATATTTTGCCGTATTCATCGGAATAGAGAGGTGTTCGGAGATCTCGGTAGAGGTCTTTTGTCCATCACCGATAAACCTCAGGATATCCCCGGCAGTCCTGCTTGCCATCGCTTTTGCGATTTTGGTTGCCTGCTCCGCGCCCGGTTCCAGAACAACAACCTGATCAGCCATGGAGTGCTGCAATGATACGCTCACGCCCGACCTTCAATGCAAGGTCGAGCTGTGCGATATTTGGTCCGCCACCCTGCGCAACCGATGGTTTTCCCCCGCCTTTTCCACCAAGGAGTTCGCATACCTGCCCGATGATTTCACCTGCGTTTACGCGGTTATCACCTGAAGCGAGCACAACACGTGCGGTCTCACCGCTTCCGGCAAGCAGGGCAACCCCTCCCTTTGCCGAAACGGTACCGGCGATTGTAGCAAGTTCACGTGCCGGGAGATCCAGTCGTTTGACCACAACCGGGATCCCACCGATCGTTTCGGTGACCATGTCCTCTATTTCGAGCTCGACAAGTTTCTGGCTCAACCGCTCGATCTCTTTTTTCTGGTCTTTCCATTCATTAAAGAACCGGGTGACTGTCGCTGGAAGATTCTCCTGCTGAACAGAGAGAATATCGGATGAGGAACTGATGATCTGTTCAAGGTTCTGCATATAATAGAGTGCAGCAATTCCTGCGGCAAACTCGATTCGCTCAATGCCGTCCTGTATATGCTCTACGCGAATGATCTTGATAAGACCGACTTCCCCGGTGTTCCGGCAGTGCGTACCGGCGCATGCTTCGATATCTCCCGCGACCTTGACCACCCGGATCTCCCTGCCGGGTGGCACACCTCCCTGGTACAGGATAAAGCCATATTTCTGTTCGGCCCGGGTCCGGTCTTCTATGGTGATCTCGACCGGCTGGCTGGTCATGATCATCCGGTTGGCAGCGATCTCTATGCGCCTGAGTTCATCCGGGGTGATGTGCTTGAAGTGCCGGATATCGATCCGGGAACTCTCGTGACCCTTTTGTGCCCCGGCCTGGTGGATATGTGCGCCAAGGACTTCCTTTGCCGCGTGAAGAAGGATGTGTGTAGCGGTATGGTGACGCATCAGCGACCAGCGCCGCTCCTCGTCCACCAGGCCTTTGACCCTTTCGCCGCGTTTTAAAATTCCGCCACTGATGTGGTGCATTACAACCTCGCCGATCTTGATGACCTCATCGACACGAACCATGCTCTCTGCAGACACCAGTGTTCCGGTGTCCGAGGGTTGGCCGCCACCCTCAGGGTAAAAGAGCGTCTGGTCCATCACTGCGTACCCATCAAAAAAGTCAAGAACTATACCTTCGAATTCAATTTCCGTTGGTTGTTCGTAATAGAGTTTTTTGGTGGCAGGTAATCCCTGTACCCGTTCTGTGAACTTTGCCGATGTGTCTTCTGTGACTTCTGGTGAAGACTCCGAATGCATATCGGCTATCTGGGAATAGAAGTTGTCAGGCAGGTCGATAACTGCCCCTTCCTTTGTTGCGATATCCCGGATCATCTCCGGGGGAATGCCATGGGAATCATAGAGGGTGATGATCTCACTTGTCGGGACTCTCTGGCTCTTTGCCTTGTATGACTTTGCAATCTTCTGGACGATCCGTGTCCCGCGTTCGAGGGTCAGCCCGTATTTTTCCACCTCGCGGTCAACGATCTCCCGGACAACGCCCGTATCCTGTTCAAAGGATTTGACACCAACAATGTGCATCTGTTGTTCGATCAGGTCAGGTAGCGGGTCCTTGATCCTGAGTTCGTTCATCATCCGCAGGGTCCTCCGTATGACAAGCCGCGCGAGATATCCCTCCCTCACATTGGACGGGACAATACAGTCACCGAGCATGTAAGCAAGGCAGCGTGTGTGGTCAACAATTGCATATATCTTTTCGATCGGTGTTATCATCCGGTCAAGTTTGTCGAGCGGTACGTCAATCTGTGCGGCTACCTTCTTTCTGAGAGAATACAGGTTGGAACCGGAAATATCCATCAGTCCGGCAAACTTTGCATTAAGGGCAAGGATCTTCGTGAAATCCTTGTTATCGAGAAGGTGGGAGAGCCCTGCCGAACTCATGACCCGACTGACCATTTCCGGAAACACTGCATCGTAGATTGTCGGCGACCCTTTTGATGCCCAGACAAACCGTTCAAGACCATATCCCGTATCGACGACCCGTGTTTTCATCGGATAATAGGTCTGGCCGTTCAGGTCGATTCCCGGTTGACCGGTTTTCTGTTTCCCAAGGCTCATGAAGACCAGCGTGGCAACTTCAAGGCCGCCGATGAGCACTTCGAGACTCGGGCCTGCATTGCCTCCACCAATCCACGGGTGCTCCTTGTACGTCACGCGGTTCAGGTCAGCCCCGATAGATCCGAGGAACTGGTCACAGAGTTCCACGGTCCGGTCCTTCCAGTAAATCTCCTCGCTTTGAGAATTGAAGGCATGGTGCGCCATCATCTCGAACATCGTGAGGTGCCGTCCGGATCTGCCGACCGAATCAAGGTCATTTAACCGGATACAGGGTTGGGAGATCGTAAGTGGATTCGCGGGAGGCGGGACAATTCCGGCAGTGACGAACGGCTGAAAATCTGCAATAGATGCGATGGTGAGGTAAATATCATCGCGCCACCGTGCAGCAACCGGGTATCGTGCAAGACGGGTGTGCCCGTTTTTTTCAAAAAATGAAAGGTACGCTTCCCGCATACCATCGAGCGTATTACAGGTAAAGACAGGGTTGCCGATAAAATTATATGGCTCGCAGGGTGCATCCCCGCAGATTTCACGACCAGGATCCCTCGTCCAGAACGCGGAACCGCAACTCTTACAGACCTTCCGGGTCAACCCATGTGTTTTAAAATAATCGAGTTGGTATTCTTCTTCAAGCATGAAAAACCACGTGTTGTATCAATAATTCAATTCAGAGAGTAATTATTGTATCTTTTTCCTTTGATTCCCCAAGGGTGCATGCAAAAAGCCAATGATACACAGTAGAGCAATTTGTTCACCTTTCCCTTCTCCACTTATCCTGATACCAGAGGTCGACTGGTTTAAATAATCCTGTTGCACGTGCGAGCCTGACCGCAAGCAGGTGCCAGCACCCCCTTCCCCGGTACAGGAAGTCCCCGCAGGTGCAGAATTCTTCATCGATGATATACTCAGAGGTCGCTCCCTGTACCACAAAAAAATCAAGATATTTTTTCACGCGCTCTTCATCAAGAGCCACAAGAGCTTTTATCCCGCGGGTACCGTAGGTGAACCCGATCTCCTCGCGGGTTGCAAGGTCGATCTCCTTTTTGCATGAGAGCCGGGTAAACAGGTCAGTCATGGGAGTTGTGTGATTATCGGCGGATCATCGATATATTCCCATCCCATCCGTGTGGAAAGTTCCCGCATTGCCGGGGCTTCAAGTGAGTAATGGATCGCTTCTATGCAGGGAATTGGTGCACCCCGTGCAACTGCATGCTTCATCTCTGCCGAGAGGAACGCATCAGCGCCCTGCTCCTGTGCCTCTTCGAGCAAAAGAGGATCAAACCCGCTCCCTGCAACCACGGCGAGCCTGTGCACGGTTTTGCCAATGTTACCCCAGACACGGACATTACCACCAATCCGGCGGGATATTTCTGCCGGTGCTGCACCGAAGGTGCCGATCTTTCCTGCTGACATCGGCACGATTTCGGTGAGCCCGAGCAGGCGACAGAGCGCATCATTGACCCCCCCGTCGGCACGATCAAAATTGGTGTGCATAACATAGAGATTCATGTCTGCTGCAAGGAGGGTACGCAGGATCCGTGCGGTGCGTCCGGTAACCTGTGTCACCGGTGTCCAGAGAGGCGTGTGGTGCACAACGAGCATATCGGCGGATGCAGCCACTGCCCTTTCCACCACAACAGGGGTTGCATCAAGGGCGCAACAGACACGGTTAATCCCGGCACCTCCCTCAATGATACGTCCTATCCTCCCCTGATCAAATTCTTCGGCAAGCATGGGTGGTGCCAGACGCTCCATCTCCTCAATAAACGCTCTGATATGCATAGAAATGTATGGGAGAACCGGATTTATGACTGTGACTGCCATAAATATTACTTCTGGTAATAAGAAATATTATAAATATACATAGAACGATATTTTGGGTATGCGCAAGTCAATCGAGCAGATCAACCAGCGGATCCGGGATGGAAATGTCCGTGTTGTAACGGCAGAAGAGATGCCGGATATTGTCGCGGAGCTTGGTGAGGAGGGGGCATTAAAGGAAGTTGATGTAGTAACTACCGGCACATTTGGCGCGATGTGTTCATCGGGGGCATTCCTCAACTTTGGTCACGCAGAACCACCGATCCGTATGGAGCGGGTCTGGCTCAACGACGTTGAAGCATACGGAGGGCTTGCGGCAGTCGATGCTTACATCGGTGCAACCCAGCAGTCAACCACCCGGGAAGACCAGTATGGGGGCGCCCATGTTATCGAGGATTTGGTCTCCGGAAAAGCGGTGGAATTACGGGCGATCTCCCACGGCACCGACTGTTACCCGCGGCGGACGATCACGACCGAACTCCTTCTTGAAAACCTGAACCAGGCAATCATGTGCAACCCGAGGAATGCGTACCAGCGGTACAATGCAGCGGTCAATACAACGGACCGGACCCTTCATACATACATGGGGACTCTGCTCCCCTCCTGTGGTAATATCTCGTATTCCGGTGCAGGCACGCTCAACCCGATCACAAACGACCCGAAACTTCGGTTCATCGGCAGCGGAGTACCCATCTTCCTGTGCGGGGCACCCGGCATGGTGATCGGTGAAGGTACCCAGCACTCTCCTGCAGGGGGATTCGGGACGCTGATGGTTACGGGGGATCTCAAGAAAATGTCGCAGGATTTCCTGCGGGCAGCGACCATGTCAGGCTACGGCGTCACGCTCTATGTAGGTCTGGGTGTGCCGATTCCGGTGATCGACAAGGAAGTGGTGCGCGCCACTGCAATCCGTGATGAAGACATCAGGGTTGACGTGATCGATTACAGTATCCCAAGCAGGAACCGCCCTGCCTTAAAAAGTGTGACCTACGCAGAATTGCGCAGCGGGACAGTAAACCTGAATGGAGAAGATGTAAGAACCTCATCCCTTTCCAGTTTCCGCAGGGCCCGGATGGTCGCAGAAACTCTCAAAGGTTGGCTGGAAAACGGAAAAATGGAACTCTGCATGCCTACCAGATCCATCGATCCCAAAAAACAAGCGCGTCCGATGCATGAAACGGTCAAAGGACCAAGAGTGCTCGATATCATGGACCGAAAAGTCGTGAGCATCGCTGAGGATGAAGAGATAAAAACCGCTGCACAAAAACTCCTCAAAGGCGAGACCAATCATCTCCCGGTGATTGATGCAAAGGGGAGGCTCGTGGGTATTGTCACGACATTTGACATTTCAAAAGCGGTAGCAAACCCGCAGAAAGCCAGCCTTGTCCGCGATATCATGAAAAAGAAGGTTGTCACAACAACGCCAGATGAGGCGGTCGACATCGCGGTGCGGAAACTGGAGCAGCATAATATCAGCGCCCTCCCGGTGGTTGACACGCAGGAACATGTGGTTGCGATGCTGACAGCCATGGATCTGGGTAAGCTATTCGGGGGGAGGTGGCTGAAATGAAGTTACTTGTGAACTTTTCGCGGGGAAAGGGAAGAAAACCGATCATCGCCCAAGTGGTACGCGATACCGGTGTCCTTATCAGCGTCGAGCGCGCGGTGATCGATTCATCCGAGGGAGAGGCGCTCATCGATGTTCCCGATGATGCCTGCCATCTGGTGCGCGACAGGATGGCAAGCCTTGGCGCAACGGTCAGGATCCTCGAACACGGTGTGGTGTTCAACGAGAGCGAGTGTGTGGACTGTGGCGCCTGCATCAGCATCTGCCCCCGTGAAGTTTTTTCATTTGATGAAGACTTCAGACTCCATCTTGTGGAGGAACGTTGCATCCTCTGTGGCAAGTGCCTGGATGCCTGCCCGCACCATGCTCTCACCCTGCCGGTATGATTCGCGAGCGGTTCTTCTTCCGGCAGACTATCGCAACAATTCTCGCCGATCATCCGGCCCATATTGCTGCGGCAAAAGAGGGTATCCTTGCAGCACGGCAGGTGCTGGAGCGCTACATCACCCGCGATCCGTTCTTTCAATCATCCCTTGAACCATACGAACCGGATTCTGATGATCTGGTGATTATCCGGATGGCGAAAGCTGGAAAGAAGGCGGATGTCGGACCCATGGCAGCGGTGGCAGGGGCAATTGCGTGGGCAGGTGTCGAAGCGATGGTTGCGCGCGGCGCTTCATTTGGCGTTATTGACAATGGCGGAGATATCGCGCTCGTATGCGACCGTCCTGTACGGGTTGGAGTGCATGCAGGTACAGCGCTGATCTCTGACCGGGTTGCATTTGTAGTCCCCCCACAAACCCGGATACTGGGGATCTGCACTTCGTCGGCAACAGTCGGGCCGTCGATCTCGTTTGGGGTTGCCGATGCGGTGACTGTCTTTGCTCACGATGTTGCGCTCGCGGATGCATGGGCAACATCCGTGTGCAACAAGATCAGGGATGAGGACACCTCAGTATTCTCTCAACTGGATCCTTCCGAAGTAGCAGGCGTGTTTGCAGTTCTCGGCCACCATACCAAACAATGGGGTGTGCTTCCGCCACTTGTCCGTGCAACAGTTGATGAGCACCTGATCAGCTCAGGCGACCGTCTATAACGTTGATTCAATGTAGGTGAGCGCGTCCCGGTAGGCATCGGTTCCCAGAAATGTGGCAAGCACTCTTTTTCCATCGCTGACTACCATCACGGGCTTGTGAGCAATAACTCCGAAAATGAGCTCCAGAAGCTCAATCTCATCGACGATAACACCCCCTTCAAGGGTTGATGCAGGCATTAAAATCAGTCGTTCCATCGGCATATCATCGGGTTTTTCACGGAAAAAATAATAGAATGCCTGGTAAGCGTTGAAAAGGTCGGACACAAGGAGTTCCTCGCGCACCTCCGGTACAAGTCCGTCGAGTTTTTCTGCAAGCAGCCCTGCATCCTCCCCGCATTCATCAAAGAGCCGGTCAGCAATTGCGACAAGCTCGTGATATGGCATGGTGCATGCAACCATGTGTATCATATTTCCTATGGATTCCCCTTTAATGAACCCGTTTTGATCATATTCCCCAAATATCCTGCAATAATAAACAATATGTGCACCAGCGGGGAATGATTACAGGTGAAAGACGAGCACATCGACTGGCTGATTTACCACCTCATCGAACCCACGGGTCCGGTGACATTAGACGATCTCGCCCATAAAAGCGGCCTGGATCTTGCTACGGTTACGATGTCAATTTTACGGCTTGAAAAAAATCTGCTTGTGGAACAATCTGAAGGCAGGGTACGAATGCTCTCCTTTGGCGAATCCTTGATACAGTGCCAGGTACGGTACGATCCTGACCTTCCCTATACAATCGAACACGGGGTCATCAGGGAAAAAAAGAGGTCTGATCCTTGACCCGTGCTGCAGTCCTGCGGATCGGTCACCGGCCTGATCGCGACCAGAGGGTGACCACCCATGTCGGGCTGACAGCGAGGGCACTGGGCGCTGAGGGGATGTACCTTGCCGCAGATGATAAGGGCGTGGTGCAGAGCATTGCTGATGTCGTGGACCGCTGGGGCGGCGCTTTCTATTGCCGGGACAACGTGAAATGGCATCGCTGCATCCTTGACTGGAAGAAGGACGGCGGTTCAGTTGTTCACCTTACGATGTACGGGTTGAACCTGCCAGACATAATCCACGAGATCCGCCGCAAAGAGAATGTCCTTGTTGTTGTCGGCGCTGAGAAAGTACCTGGTGAGATTTTCGGGCTTGCTGATTATAATGTCGCAGTCACGAGCCAGCCCCATTCAGAGATCGCAAGCCTCGCTGTCTTCCTCGATCACCTCTATTGTGGAAATGAACTCCAAAAAGAATTTCCTCATGCGAAGATCCGGATTATTCCTTCTTGTGCAGGGAAAAAGACGGAGTGAGCATGAAAGGGCGCGTGCTGGTTGCCGGGTTTGCCACCCGACACGTGGCGCAGTCAGCGTTCCGTGCCGGTTATACCGTATGTGCGGTGGATCACTTCTGCGATCAGGACCTGAACTGGTACACGCAGGATCGGAAAAAGTTTGATGAACTCGAAGAACTCCCCGCTGCAATAGAGGAGATGTCCAACCGGCACCAATTTGATATGCTTATTGTGACAAGTGGTGCAGAAGACCTGCCAACCAGGCTTTCTCTCTGCGGCACACCCCGTGAAAAGGTGGCGCGGTTCCTCGATAAACTCGATATGCAACACTTTTTTGAGGGACTGGGTGTGCCCGTCCCCGGTATTGCAAAGGATGGGGAGTTCCCAGCGATGATAAAACCCCGGCGCGGTGCGGGAGGGTGGCGCAATGCTATTCTCACCCGCACTGAAGAGCTTGTTGTCTGGCAGGAACTCTATCCTGATTTGCCATACCTGGTACAGGAAGTAGTGGAGGGAGTGCCATCGAGTGTATGCTGTGTGGCAGATGGTACTCATGCCCGTGCGATCACCACAAATGAGCAGATCCTGAGGGGCGATGGCCGGGCTCCTTTTGGCTTTTGTGGATCGATAACCCCCTTTGACAACCCGGAAAAATCCCGAATGATTGCCATTGCAGAGACTGTTGCTGCGGCAAGTGGCTGCACCGGTACAGTCGGTGTTGATTTTGTGTGCGGAACAGAACCCTGTGCGATTGAGATCAATCCCCGGTTTCAGGCGACCGTTGACACAGTTGAGATGGCATTGGGGTGTAATTTGTTTCAGATCCATGTGGATGCGTGTCACGGAGTAATGCCAGGGCCCCTTCCTGACCCGGCACGATTTGCCGCTCGAAGCATAGTATTTGCGGACAGGGATCTGACCCTGCGATCCGATCTTGTGCACCTCTCCCCCATTGTTGCAGACATCCCGTACCCGGATACGTTCTTTGAAGAGGACCAGGCAATTGTAAGCGTCTATGGGTGGGGAAAGACCAAATCCGCAGCTCTCCTACTGCTGGATAAGCATATTAAAACGGTTCAACAATATCTACGGTGATGGATGCCGCTGAAGATTTGCTGAAGGATCCGGCGATCCGTGCGTACCTGCACAGGTTGATCGGTGATGAAGGGCTCGACCTCCTGATAAGGTTCCCGGATGATGGGGTGCATAGCGATGAAGATCTCGCAGCAAAGACCGGAATCAACCTGAATACGGTACGGCACACCCTGTATACGCTCTACGAAAAGCGGCTTGCGGAATATCACCGGATAAAAAATAATGAAACCGGCTGGCTCACCTACCTCTGGCAGCTCAGGATCGACAAGATATACGATACCATAAGAGAAGACCTCCAACTCGTGCTTGATAAACTGGAGCACCGGGTGCAATTTGAAGAAGAGAACGATTTTTTTATCTGCAAGGAATGCGGTATCATTTATCCCTTCGCCCGCGCGTTGGATAACGAATTTAAATGCCCGGAATGCGGGAACCAGATTGGGCACTTTGACAACGAAGCGCTCACAATTGCCCTCAAACAACGTGTCAGAAACATTCAGGAATCACTCGGTCATGCCCAGTCCTCGTGAACAATACGAGGGACTGCTGCGGGATGCCGGTTGCAGCCATAAGGTGATCGCACACTGCTGTGCTGTCACGGGTTGCGCGCTTGAATTCGCGGGGAATAATCCCCTTATCGACCGGGATCTCCTTGAGGCTGGTGCTATGCTCCACGACATCGGGCGCGGGAGAACTCATTCCATTCATCATGCCCAAGCCGGTGCAGATGTGTGCCGCACCCTTTTGTTTTCAGAACCGGTAGCTCGCATTGTTGAGCGGCATACCGGTGCCGGACTCACTGCTGATGAATGCACGCTCCTTCACCTGCTCCCCCGTGACTGCATCCCGCACTCAATTGAAGAACGGATTGTTGCCCACGCAGATAACCTGATTGATGGGACGCACAAAGGCAGGATTGAGGGAACACTTGGTTCTGCTATCCACCTCACAAGAAAGATCCGGCGACGGATTTACCACCTTGCACTTGATGTGGAGTGTTTGTGTAAAAGATAACCTTTTTTTATAGTTTTCAGATGATAACCTGCTTTACCTGTGGAAGGGCACGTATCTTCTCAACAACGCCGGAAGGCAACGGTTCTTCCACGATAATCACCAGTTTTGGTTCTTCGGAAAGGTGAGGATCGGTCACAAATATCTGCCGAATCGAGAGAAGATGTTCAGAGAGTACCCGCACCGTAGCTCCGACAATCCCGCGCTCGCTGGCATTTTTAGGAAGGACTGTAATGACCGAATACCCGAGTGCTTCTGCTACATGGCTCAAATCGGGTGTTGCCCGCATATTGATGAATATCTCCCGGAGCATGGGACGATCAAGGATGCGGTGCGCTGTCGAATCAACAACACGACGGTCCGATCCAATTGCCTTGGCGACTGCAGTTGCGGGAACCTCAATGCCATTGCAGCTGATCCTGCCATCTTCCGTGACACCGAATCCATTCTCCAGTAAAAACCTGACTACACGGCTCTGAGAGGGGGAATCCGCAAATTCATGGATGATGTCTGACCACATACAAAGCACTGGGCATGGCGCATATAAATATACATCTGTGTTGGATAACCAGCATTCTGGCACGGATTTTCTGATTTATTACCCAAGGGATGTACAGGGATTGTGTTCTGTTCAGCAAATATGAGATAACCGTCAATTGTATTTTTTATTAAAGAGCGGGCGTTACATAAATTTCTTTAACATAGACAACCTCTTTGTAATGGCACAAAGCGAGGGTTGCCAAGCCAGGTCAAAGGCGCAAGGTTGAGGGCCTTGTCACGCAGGTGTTCGAGGGTTCAAATCCCTTCCCTCGCATTGTTTCTTATTAAATTTTCTTTCTAATGTCCATTCATTACGTCGTTTTTTCCCAATTTCTGGATTTTCGGGTAATATTAAAAGAAGTTATTGGGAAAGTGCGGGAACGTTATACGATCCGATGCCGGCCTGCAGCTCGCCATTCACCATGACCCAACCATGATTCTCGCCAAGCATTGTTACTGAGATTGAGTTTGTATACCGGTTGTACGCGGGCTCGAAAATCTTCCACTCGTTCTTTCCAGCGATCGTGGAGCTGATCTCTACCTTCGTGTTGGGGGAGGACTCGTAATCCGCGTAGACCGCGCTTTGGTACCGGTAACAGGTTGCACCGGGCCCGGAGTTTTTGAATTCGGCGCAGCTAACCTCTTTTGTTTCCTGCACCGGCCGGAGCACGATATCACGATCCTGCGGGGATTTCGTGTCAATGACTTTGCCGGTCCACGCATCGGAAGAGGTCCGGACGCTGAATCCCGCCCCGTCGCTCCCCACAACGACCGGTGTCTGGATCTTTACCATGGTCGCCTTGTTGGATCCAAGAAGCGTGGTCTCCCATCCCACAGGGATCCCCGTGAAGTTCCCGATGCTGAACTGCTCGACAAACGGCGAATTGCCGTTCGGGTTTGCCGGCACCGGGATAAAGAACGTGACATTTCGCAACTCCCCGCTCGTTGAGATCATCAGCGTGTACGAATATGTGCTGACAAGCGTCCTCCGGTACTCCTTTTCCACGTAGGAACCATAGAGCCCGGTTCCGGCAAAAATGACAAAGATCAAGATGAAGATGCCGGAGGTGATCCTGATGACTTTATCCATACCTGTCTCCTCCTACCAGATTCGTTCTCCCGCTTCAGCGCTGTAAAACCCTGTGGAGCCGAATCATATATTCCTATTCTTTCCTCCCGTATGAAAAAACATCGCCCGCAATAACTTGACAATCGCCGCGGGATGTCCATGCACCATGCCTATATCCAAAGATTGTCAATACTGGTACGATGGAAAAGCGCACGGAACTCGTGCTGAAGAACGTCATCCTCCCGGACGGACGCGTTGCGGATATCACGATCCAGGACGGGCTGGTCCGGCATGTCGGTGCCGGGCTGGCATGCGATGAAGTGATCGATTGTGCAGGATACCTGGTACTCCCGGGAGCAGTCGATATGCATGTCCATATGCGAGGGGGCGTACAATCCGCAAAAGAGGACTGGCAGACCGGCAGCAGGAGTGCTCTTGCCGGAGGTGTGACAGTTGTGGTTGATCAGCCAAACACCATTCCTCCCATTACCTCACCAAGGGCACTTTTTCACCGGGTGGAGGATGCAAAGAAGCATTCTCTTTGCCATTTTGCAATCAACAGCGGGGTAGATGCCCAAACCTCTTTTGAACCGATGTGGCAGGCAGGGGCGCTCGCTTTTGGGGAGATCTTTTTTGCACCATCCAGTTATGGAGAAGCGATCAGCGAAGCAGTACTCAGGCAGGCATTTAAAAGGATCGCGGCACTCGGTGCAGTTGCAACCATCCATGCTGAAACGATCGTTCCTGTACCTGATCAGGACCTCATGTCGCATGATCAGGCACGCTCATGGGAAGGGGAAGCCGAAGCGGTCAGTACCGTGAATCGATGCAACAAATCCCGGTGCAGGGTGCATTTCTGCCATCTTTCCTCATCAGCATCGATTGCTGCGGCATCGGGTTCGGTTGAGGTGACACCCCACCACCTCTTTCTCTCGCAGGACTCATTTGATCCCTCAAGTGCCTTTGGCAAGGTAAACCCCCCCTTGCGTACCGAAAGCCAACGGAGAGAATTATGGAAAAAATGGAACCGCATCGATGTAATTGCATCGGATCACGCTCCTCATACCGTTGATGAAAAACGCACAGCTTTTATTGATGCACCTGCAGGGATGCCCGGCGTTGAAACCATGATGCCGCTCCTTGCTGCAAAAGTATTAAAGAGAGAAATATCAGTCGCATCCCTGATCGAAAAAACCTCCTCCACTCCCGCAAATCTTCTAAGCATTCAAAAGGCAGGATTTGATGTTGGCAACCGCGCGGATTTTGCCCTGTATCCAAAAGTACAAACGCAAATTACCGGAGATAACCTCCACAGCAAATGCGGATGGACGCCCTATGAAGGTCACAGGGCAGTATTCCCAAGCAGGGTCATATTGGGGGGAGAACAGGTGTATTTCGAGGGAGAATTCACAAAAGGCTCACCAGAGTGGTTCCCGGGTGGCGGTTATCGTACAACCAGATAATGTATCGCCTCAGATAGCCTACCCTAAAACATAAATATCGGGGGCGCAGAGGTGAAATGGTGCCGATATAAGCGCTTCCATAGGTCCCCGGGTGATCGATTGGCGGATGCCTGGAAGTGATCCATGGGACAACCCGGTTGCGCGACAGGCACTGCCCGGCAGAGGGTTAATTCACCGGTGATGAACGGCAGCATGCCACAGGTGATCCACGTGTGTTAATGCCGGGCAACATATTCCTTCTTTTAAGGATGAGCGGCTATGCAGTCATGTGCTGATGCAGTTTTGGAGACCCAACACGGAAGTATCATCACTATCGAAGTAGCTGCCAGTAGCAAATGCAATGCTTTTCCGTCAGGGTTTAACGAATGGAGAAAGACCATCGGTTGCAGGGTGACCGCCCCTGCACGTGAGGGCAGGGCAAACCGGGCAGTTGTGGCCGTCATTGCCGCAACCCTGAACATTTCCGAGAGCGCAGTCTTAATTCAATCGGGGGTCTCTTCTCCCATCAAGCGGGTACTCGTTCGGGGGATGAGTAAATCAGATATTCTCTCAGTACTCCAACCCCTGCTTCAATCCTGAACCATCCTATCCAAAATGATAACCCGGTTGTCCATGGATACATTTTAAGTAATTTTACACAAAATATATTTTTTATACCTATGATCAGGCATTGCATTCATCGCATGATCCATGGGGGTGCGTTTACATGTATTCACCGGATACTACCAAGTACCTTATTCACAT
>CAZNIL010000037.1:0-15389 GCA_964573085.1 uncultured Methanoregula sp. | reverse complement strand
ATGCAGAAGAGTACTACAATGCGTTTCATGATTCCTCCTGAATGTAAACAACACACTATTCTGGTTTGAGACTATCTGAAATTTGTGATTTGAACGATGAGAATCAACAAGCAACGAGGATCGCGAGCACCGGGGATCCCGGTACAGGGTGCTTGCATCCCCTTTATCCGGCCTTTGTGATCCTTCCCCCGGCCGGGGGATTCACCGGCTGGGGCAGCGATCCCATATAGGTTACCAGCGCATCGACATCGACCGGGCCGTTGACTACATTTGTCCCTTTCGTGAAAACCGTGTACCCGTCGCCGCCCGATGCAAGGTAATCGACCATTGCTGCTGTGTACTTTTTTTCTTTGTCCAGCGGGGCGCCGCCGACCATGATGCCGGTAACCCGGCTGCCCGCAGACCTGCTCCCGTCATACGTGTACGAGAGCCCGGAGATGGCAAGGTTGTGGGGCGGAAGGGGCTGCTGCCACTGCTGCTCCAGCACGCTGCGCACCTGGTCGCCCGTAAGCGTCATGACAAGCACCGTCGATGAGAACGGCTGCACCGCGTACAGGTCGCCCCACGTGACATTGCCCTGTGCAATCTCTGCCCGCAGCGACCCGGTGGTGACAAACGCAACATCCGCGTGCATGGCAGCCCGCTGGCCATCCGCGACAAGGTCGCCGAGCGCAGATTCGCCGGAATCGGTCTCTTTACCCGTGATGTCGGTTACCGCAACCGCGATGACCCGGCCTGTCAGGGGCGCGACGACACGCTCATCTTCTGCAAGGAACGCAGCAGCGGCGGGATCGGGCGTTGTGCCGGGCGGTGTATCAGCGTAGGCCGGGACAATCTGTGCCGTTTTACCGGTGATATCTCCGGTTACCGGGTCGATGTCAAGGTCGACATCTGCAAACGCCCTGCTGTAACTGTACGCCTGCGTGACAAGGACCGTCCTTCCCCCGGCATTTGGCAGGTAAGCATTGGTGAACATGTGGGTATGGGCAGACAGCACGACATCCACGTCCGGGTCAAGGCCCGCGACAATATCTGCAACACGGCCGGTGACATTGCATCCTTCCTGTGTCGGGCCTTCATAGGGGTCCTGCATCCCGCCCTCGTGCAGGAGGACGACGATCGCATGCACCCCTTTCTCCTGCACAATGGGGACGTACCGGTTGACCGATTCGGTCTCATTTAAAAACGTCACGTCCTCAAGGTTTGCCGGCATCTCCAGCGAGACCGTCATTATTGTATCGGCGCCGATGAACGCGATTTTTGCCCCGCCCGCGTCCCGGATCACGTACGGTGAAACGACCGGGGTGCCGTTTGATTTCCAGACCACGTTTGAGCATACATACGAGGAGCGGGAACCCGGATACGGGTCGACAAGATGGGTGATGGTTGTCGCACCATTTCCGCCATGTATCTTCCGCACCAGCTCTGTCATACCCTTGTCAAACTCGTGGTTGCCAAACGTTGCAACCATGTTGCACGAGGCACTACACGATGACCCGGCCTGCCCGCAGCAATCGTTGGCAAACCCGTTGAAGAACAGGAGGGTCGGCTCATCCAGCAGCAGACCGGATTCGGGCGGCGATGCGCCCACGACGTCACCGGGCAGCGCGATGAACGTTGCAGCCTGCCCGGCGCCGGCTTCCGCGGCTTTGAGGTACGACGCAAGCACGGGCGCACTGCCGGCCGGCTCGTTATTCAGCTTCTGCCCGGGGGGAATCTGCCCGTGGAAGTCGTTGACCGCAAGGATCTTTACGTGCACCGGGGCATGCGTCTGCGGGGTTGCCGTAGCAGGGTTCATGAAATACGGGAGCGCTACCGGTGCAAGGATGATCAGGGAGAGTATGCACAGGCCAAAAACCGCCTGCTGCCAGTATGGCCTGTCGCTATTGGGAGATCCGGGTGCCATTAATGAAACTGGAGTGCGGACGGCATAAATACCAGCCGGTCTGGCCGGCTGCCGGACTCACCACACGAGGGTTGAAAAGCTGACGCTCCCTCTCTTGTACAAGGATACTGCCCATGCATATCTCCCCCCATGTCCACGTCCTCCGGCTCCCGTTCAGAATACCGGTTGCGCCGGGCATCGCAATCGACCGGTTCGTGAATGTGTTCCTGATCTACGGGAAGGCCATTACGCTGATCGATACAGGTGTTGCAGGCTGCGAGAGAGAAATTTTTAACTACATCCGGGCGACCGGCCGTGATCCTTCCGAAATCTCCCTCATCGTCCAGACCCATGCACACCCGGACCACATCGGTGCGACGCAGGCGGTCCAGAAGGCAACCGGCTGCGAAGTTGCAATCCATGCCGCTGAAAGGATATGGATCGAGGACGTGACACTGCAGGAAAAGGAGCGGCCGGTGCCGGGCTTTTTTATGCTTGTCGGGGGGCCCGCCACAGTTGGCCGCGTGCTCGAAGACGGCGATGTGCTCGACCTTGACGGGGACCACCTCCTTGACCTTGTGGTGTTCCATACGCCCGGTCATTCACCCGGCTCGGTCTCGCTCCTGCTGAAACGCGAGGGGATTCTCTTCTCCGGTGACGCAGTCCCGGTACCGGGCGACCTGCCGGTCTACGACGATGTGCTGGCGTCAGTACGGTCAATAAAAAGGCTGGACACCCTTGACGGGGTCAGCGTCCTGCTCTCATCATGGGACGAACCGCGGGAGGGGATCTGCGCCTACCAGCGGATGAACGAGGCGCTGGCCTACCTCCAGACAATCCATGACGCGGTCATTGCAGCTGCGGGCACAGGCACACCCGATCCCTTGGATCTCTGCCGGAGAACCGCAAAAGTACTGGGTTTGCCCCCTCAGGCGGTCACACCTCTGCTCGCACGGACGTTTGCAGCAAACCTGCGGGCCCGTGCCCATAAAGACCTGCTCGTTAATTGATCCAGAATCCACAGGTACGATAATGATGCAACGGAACCGGCCGGGAATCCAGTCAGGTAACAACAAAAAAATACTAAAAGACAAAAGACGGATCGCGAACATTCTCCGTAACGACCCATTATGTTCCCCCGCCTCAAAGGCGAGGGGTGCAATAGTGATAGGAAAAAAAGGATTCAGGCGTTTTTCATCTTTGCCTTTGCGACGTATCCGTCCTTTCCGATGTAGTACATGTAGCCGGCTTCCTTTGCTACCTTCTCAGAGCCGACTTTCTTCTTCTTGCCGCCAGGGTTTGATTTCATGGGTGCTGCCCAGACGTATCCATCCTTTCCGACAAAATACAGGTAGCCCTTTTCGCGGGTGATTTTTTCCTTTCCAACTTTCTGTCCCATTCAAAACACCTCAAAACCCCGTCGGAGGTTTTGATAATGAGATGTTCGTCTGATACTATATAAGGTTTCTCGCCGGTAGCCGTCGAAACTTCCGGTTTGGAGGGGGTAAAACGGGCATTTTGCGTATCAAACCGCACAAAACGCGCCGTTTCAATACCTCCATAAATTCCCCGGAATGGCAGACTGGCGAAAAATTGCGCGTATTTTTACCATGTGCCGCAGCCCGTTTGACCGGATACCCAATCCATGCGCACTGCGCAGCGATTATGGCGGCAAAATTTTTGTCCGGAGCGCCTGCCCGTGCCGGTTAGTAAAAAAGTCCCGGGCAGCACCGGGCACCCGATACGCCAGTATTTTTTTCATTAACATGCCAACGGATCACCCGGACCGCCGATCAACGAGCCGTTTTAACCGGCCCCTGAGTTTGTGCAGTTCAAGTCCCCCCGGCCCCGTATAATTAAATACGATCCGGAAGGTCTGGTCTGCTGAGTGCTCTGAAAGAAGCGGTTTGAATTTTAAAAACCGCGAGGTGAAACGGTCCTCTATCAGCTGCCGGTCGCAGCGGTCCGGATCAAAACATTCGACACTGACCCGCATCACCACCTCATCGCGTGATCCGCCGTCATACAGGAACGCCTCATACTCACCGGTAAGGTACTCCATGTTGTCAGGATGGAATACCCCGGCTTCCACATCGACCCGGTTCATTGAATTCCCCAGTACCCAGAACGTCTCCGCCTCCCGCTGCGGGTTTATGATCCGCATGTGCGTCCTCCCGCAGGCACAGCGCTCCCGTGAGAGCACGACCGTGGTGTCTTCGGTATCGTAGTTGATGAGCAGTGTCCCGCACTTCGATCCCGGCTCAAGCAGCGTTGTCAGCACCGCCCGGCCGCACTCGCCGTCCTTGACAAACGCCTTCATCTGCGGGTCATACACGTCGAGGTGGACAAGGTCTTCGGGCACATGAAGCCCTGACAACTCCGTGCACTCCCCGCACATCGTCCCTTCGGTGCTCCCGTAGGTGTTGTAGACCGGTACACCCCACTGCTCTGCAAGGTACGCCCGGGACTCGTCCGCAAAACTCTCCCCGCCCGCGATCAGCCGTAGTATGGAGGTCTCCTGCGGGCGCATGCCCTCGGTTGTAATCCGCCTGCCAAGACGGAGCAGCTTGAACACGCTCCCGACAATCGCGGTTGGCCGGTAGCTCGTAAACACGCGGGAGGTAAATGTGCACTTCCCGAACGGGATGACCGCCATACCGATATGGTGAGCTGCCAGCGTCATCGTGTTTGCCCCGACATTCATCCCGTAGCTGGCGCAAACAACGACCCGGTCCTTTGCAGAGAACCCCTGCGAGACAAAACTCCGCGAGTACTTCTCCGCGTACCGCTTCCAGTCATCCCATGTCAAAAAGAAGCTCTTGGGAGTCCCTGAAGTCCCGCTCGTCTCCTGGATGGTAAAGACATCCTCCCACCCGGCTGACAGGAATTGGAACTCCGGGGTCTTGGGCAGCTGATGCTCCCGTATAGTCTTTCCCGACACGATCGGGAGGCTGAGCAGGTCTTCGTGCACCCGTATCTGATCGGGGTTGATCCGGTTCTTTAAAAACCAGTGCCGGTAGAACGGGGAATGGTCATTAGCATACCGGACCGTATACCGGACGCGTTCATCAATCAGGGAGTTCAGGTCGCTGCGCTCCAGTGTTTCGATCCTCTGGTCGAAGTATGATGCCATTGCCATTACAAACATTAAAATAAAGAGGGTTTATAGGTTGCGGGAGGGAGATCCTGGCGGCATACGAGAACTCAGGGATACCAGGGAACTGTGTATGAAAAACGTGGGCCGGGGTTTTTGTGAGCCATGAGTCCGCAACTGATCATTTATCGTCTGGTGCACCCCATAATGACAGGATTACCCTGTACTACCACCTCATCCTGACGGACGATTGCAACCTCTGCTGCTCGTACTGCCGGGCAAAACCGTTTGAGTCCGGCAGTGCGGATGAAGGATGTCCGGTTGAGATCGATGAGAAACTGCCCGCCGATCTGGATTACGAAATCGGCCTGCTCTATAATTTTTTGAAAAAAGACCCCTGCCCGACGCTTACGTTCTACGGTGGCGAACCCCTGCTGAAGACGGACCTGATCCAACGGATCATGGACGACGCACCCGTCCGGCAATTCATGATCCAGACCAACGGGCTCCTGCTGCACAAGCTGCCGCCGGAGTACGTGAACCGTTTTTCAACGATCCTTGTCTCTGTTGACGGGAGGGAGGGGCTCACCGACGCACACCGCGGGGCCGGGACGTACCGGAAGGTGATGGATAATGTGCAGCGGATTGTTGCGAACGGATTTTCAGGGGAACTGATCGCACGGATAACGGTGACAGAAATGACAGATATCGTGGACGCTGTCACGTACCTTGCTGGTAATCCGGACCACAGCTTTTCCTCCATCCACTGGCAGATGGACGCAAATTTTGCACACGATTTTTCCCGCCGCAGTTTTACATCATGGGTAGAGCACCACTATAACCCCGGCATCCGCACGCTCGCCCGGTACTGGGTGCACCTGATGGCTGAGCACCGCAGGGTGCCCCGCTGGTACCCGTTCCTCGACCCGATGGATGACCTCCTGAACGGGAGAGAGAGCCTCCTGCGCTGCGGGTCCGGCCATGCAAACTACAGCATCATGACCGACGGGCACATCGCCCCGTGCCCCATCATGATCGGCATGAGCCAGTACTATCTCGGCCACATCGGCACAACCCACCCCCGCGACCTGCCCCGTATTGCCGTCGGGGGGGAGTGCCCCGTATGTCGTATTCGGGACTTCTGCGGCGGAAGGTGCCTGTATGCAAATATCATGCACCCGTGGAGACCGGAGGAGCGGAAGCTCGTCTGCGGCACCGTGGAGAACCTGCACGCAAGCCTCACTGAAGCGCTCCCGAAAGTGCGGTCCATGATTGTAAACGGCATCCTGGCACCGGGTGATTTCGCCCACGAGAAATACAACGGCTGCGAGATTATCCCGTGAATGGGATTTAAGTGCCCTGCTATGCAGATGTATTTATACCCAGCAGTTTGATATTTATTTGCAGCGTCAAACCTGCGTGAGTAAAACAATGGAAAGAAGAGGCTTTGGCGGCCCGAGAAACTTCGGTCCCCGCGAGATGACAAAAACAGTCTGTTCAGACTGTGGTAAAGAGTGTGAAGTCCCCTTTAAGCCCACAGAGGGAAGACCAGTTTACTGTCGGGATTGCCTTCCGAAACACCGGAAGCCCCGTTTCTAATCGTTCACAATCTTTTACAAATTTCTCTTATTTTTAACTGGTTCACAACTTCCTTAAGCGCTTTTTAATAGCCCGGCACCTGCACCCTCACTTAGTCCCCTACTCTTCCCCTGGCACATGTCAGTGGAGCGGGAAAAAATCCTGCAACTCACCTGCGGTTGCAGCGAATCTCCTCGCGGAACCGGTGGAGGATATCATAGACCATCATCCGGAATTCAACACTGACTTCCTCCCATGACCTGACGCCTTTGTCGTGAGGTACTGGCCGGGGAGTGCCGATGGCCGGGTCGGGTGTTGCAGACACGGCACCGTTGGTCATGCCCGTGCGGAAGAGCCGGCGGATAATCTCATAGTAGCCATTGACGAGCACGAGCAAAAAGACGACCGGCACGACGATGAATGAGAGGAACCAGAAGAACTGGTAAATGTTGCTCCCCGTGATGAAGTCCACCCATTCAAAGACCCGCAGGATGAACGCGATGATAAAGACGCTCCCGATTGCCCGGATGATGGGGGAGGGCAGGTCAAGGGGGAACGGGAACGCGGTAAAGATGTCCGCGACAAACAGGATAATCCCGATAATGAGCAGGAGCCAGAAGTTGGCGTTCAGGAGTTCGACACCGGACTGGTATACACGGTTTGCCACGTAAAACGTGAGAATGTTTGCGAGCACGATGATGATCAGAAATGAGATGATCCCGATCATCCTTGTCACAAAGACCCAGCCCAGTGACGTTTTCCCGAACCACCGCATGATAAAAAATCCTTCGTACCTATTAGTGAACGTATTATAAATCCCTCCTGCCTGACCACAACGCTTTTATGTCCGGCACCAATTTTCCACTATGCAGGTAAACTGGAAACGCTACGGGCTCTACCTCCTGCGCTGGCAGGCGAGCACCCCCATACTTGCCGGTGTCGGTGTCCTGCTCGCGTACATGGGACAGCTGGTTGCCGCTATCGTGGCAAACCTGATCGGCGGGCTCATCTTTTTCTGGGTCGACCAGTTCATCTTTACATCGCAGTCGCTCGCCGCCCAGTGGGAGGTAAAAGAGAACATTTCCTGTGCGGACTGCGGTAAGGTCGCCCGCGGGTACCGGCTCGTCAGGTCGGGAGACTATGACAAATCCTCTGACGTTGCGCCGCAGTTCCGGTGTGAGGAATGTTCACAGAAGAAATCCGAGCAGCTGCGCAGTAAAGGCGTTAAAGTCCACTAAAGAATTTTTTGCTTTGTAAAAACCTCATTTAATTGTTTTTCTTTCCCCCGCACATGTCACAAGCGGCGTTGGGTGATAGTCTTTTCATTCTCCCGTGCAGGTTTTTCTGGTATATTTGATCACCGTCGCTACCCGGACAAAATCCCGATGCGTAAAACTGTGGCAGGATCCAGCTCCTGCTGTACTGGATATCCCGGGATGCAGACCGGAATAATAATTATGGAACCGGGTGCTACGTAAAATTTAGTTCATCGTTATAAAAAAAACTACAACAATGTATAAATATATACAAAGTACACGGTTAAGCCAGACGATTACCACCATGAACGGGATCTCCCGGTATCCCGGGAAAAACCGTTTACGGGGATAATCCAGAATAAACATTTGCCATGCGTTGCTGGACAACGCTCTGGACGGTGATGCCGGTGGACTGGACATTGCATTAACAAAAAACGATCTGAACCTTAACCTGGGAATTGATGAATTTATCACGATTGTGAACACCCAGCCCCGACCGCTGGTTATCCCGCTGTGCGCACAACTGCCGCTGCCGGATATCTCGCCTCTCGATGTGTACAGGGGCACACGGGACGGCTGCGGGTTCCTGCTCGAATCGATGGAAGGCAGCGAGAAGATCGCACGCTACTCGTTTATCGGGATCGATCCTGAGCTGGTAATCACCCTTGGCGATACGGTGGACGTGCAGGGCAACGAACCGTTTGTTTCGATCGCAAAGGAGCCTGAAGGGACAACCCCGGTCGATAAGGTAAAGTCGATCCTGTCCCGGTTCCATTACGTGAATGTTAAAGCCCCGCGGTTCTTTGGCGGTATGGTCGGCTACTTTGCCTATGACTGCGTGTACTCCCTCTTTGAAAAAGTCAATGCGCAAAGAAGAGCCGGCGGCAGGCCGGGCACCGTCACCGATCATGATGCCAGGTTCATGCTCAGTAAGGACTGCATCGTCTTTGACCATGCAGAGAAGAGGCTGTATATTTTTTCATCCCCGTTCTTAACCTACGATTCCGACCCTGCCGGCGAATATAAGAGGAGTACGGAAAAAATCCGATCCCTTCATGCAAGGATCGCAGGGCTTGCAGCAGAAAAGCCGGCAGGTAACCGGCACAGGGGCAGGCAGACAGGTTCTCCGCAGTACATCCCCTCCATTTCAAAAGAGGCATTCGAGCGGTCCGTAGAACGGGTTAAAGAGCATATCGCTGCCGGCGACATATTCCAGGCTGTCATCTCGCGGCGCGTGGAATGCGAGGTCTCGTGCGACCCGTTTGCGATCTATACTGCGCTACGCACCATCAACCCGAGTCCCTACATGTACTACCTCGATTTCGGCAGCGAGAAGGTGATCGGGGCAAGTCCGGAGATGCTGGTGCGGGTCGAGCGCCGGCGGGTAACCACCGTGCCGATCGCCGGCACACGGCCCCGCGGAAAAAGCGCGGAGGAGGACGATCTTCTTGCCCGGGACCTCCTTTCTGACACAAAAGAGCTGGCCGAGCACACGATGCTCGTGGACCTTGCGCGAAACGATATCGGCCGGGTCTGCCGGTTCGGATCGGTGGACGTATCTGAGTTCATGGGCATCGAGAAGTTCTCCCATGTCCAGCATATTGTCTCGACAGTTAACGGCATTCTGAGGGACAACCTTGACTGCTATGATGCGTTGAAATCCTGCTTTCCTGCCGGGACGGTATCCGGTGCCCCCAAGATCCGTGCGATGCAGATAATCGACGAGGAGGAGGCGCAGAACCGCGGGATCTATGCCGGGGCGGTCGGGTATATCGGTTTTGACAAGAACCTCGAGTTTGCGATCGCGATCCGGACCGTGATCCTGCAGCAGAACCGTGCATTCATCCAGATCGGGGCCGGGATCGTAGCCGACTCGGTACCCGCAAACGAGTGGAACGAGACCGAGAGCAAGGCGGCAGCGATGCTCAGGGCAATCGAACGGGCTGGTGTTACCCCATGAAAGTGCTCATCGTTGACTGCTACGACAGTTTCACCTTCAACCTGTACCAGCAGGTGGGACGGCTTGGCGGTTATCCCGTTGTTTTTACCTGCGATACCCCGCTTGACCGGCTGGAAAAAACCGGGTGTGACCGGATTATTCTCTCACCGGGCCCGGGGACCCCGCAGGACTCCGGGGTCTGCCTTGAGGTGCTTGACACCATGAGTAAAAAGATCCCGACGCTGGGAGTATGCCTTGGCCACCAGGCGATCTGCACTGCCTTTGGCGGGGATGTGGTGCGGGCCGGACGGCTGGTGCATGGGAAAACGTCGGCAATCCGGCATGACGGCCGGGGCATCTTTGAAGGGATTGCAAACCCGTTTACGGCCACCCGGTACCACTCGCTGGTTGTCAGCGAGGAATCCCTGCCCGACGATCTTAAGGTTTCAGCGAGATGTGTCGATGACCGGTACGTAATGGGCGTGCGGCACACGCGGTACCCGATCGAAGGCGTCCAGTTCCACCCCGAGAGCATACTGACTGCGGAAGGCGACCGGCTGATCCGGAATTTCCTCGATGGCCAGGGGGTGGCCTGATCATGGCACCGGAGATCCTTTTCAGAGATATCCTCGCAAATCTTGTGGAAAAAAAGGACATGGCGACGGATGAAGCGGCCGCTGCCATGAACACCATCATGGACGGGAACGCGACACCTGCCCAGGCGGGAGCATTCCTTGCCGCCCTGCACATGAAAGGCGAGACTGCTGAAGAGATTGCCGCGCTTGCCCGTGTGATGAGAGCCCATGCTGTTACGGTAAAGCCGGTAACCGGAAAAACACTCGTAGACACCTGCGGCACCGGGGGTGATGGCGCACAGACGTTCAATATAAGTACAACTTCGGCATTTGTTGCAGCAGGTTCCGGCGTCCCGATTGTCAAGCACGGCAACCGTGCGATGAGCAGCCGGTGCGGCTCAGCCGATGTGCTTGCCGCGCTGGGGGTCAGCCTTGTTGCCGACCCGGCAGTCCAGGCCCGGATCGTCGAGCAGGTGGGGATCGCGTTCTTCTTTGCCCCGGTGTATCACCCGGCAATGAAGCATGTTGCGGCAGCACGGCAGGAGACCGGGTTCAGGACGGTCTTTAACATCCTCGGCCCGTTATCAAACCCTGCCGGGGCGCAGGCGCAGCTGCTCGGCGTGTACAGCCCCGGGCTGACCGGCACGGTGGCAGACGTGCTCCGGTTGCTGGGCCTCTCCCGCGCAATGGTCGTGCACGGGAACGGTCTTGATGAGATCACGACGACCGGTGAGACGCTGGTATCCGAACTCTATGATGGCGCGATCCGGAACTACACGTTAACCTGCGATGCTTTCGGCATCGCGCCCGCATCAATCGAGGACCTTGCCGGCGGAGACGCTGCGGAGAATGCACGGATCCTCCGCTCCGTGCTGGAAGGGGAGACCGGATCTGCCCGCGACATCGTGCTGCTAAACTCTGCTGCAGCAATCTATCTCGGGGGGCGGGCCTTGGACCTCCATGAAGGAATCCGGCTTGCCGAAATGTCAATCGATTCGGGAAGTGCACGCGCCCGGCTGGACGCCCTGATCGACGCAACGCAGGAGGCGGCATGATCCTCGATGAGATCATCCGGCGCACGGAAAAGCGGGTCGCACGGCTTCCGGTATCGTTTCCTTACCCTGCCCGGTACGACCATGCCAGCCTTGCCGGCGCAATCCGCAGCACGAACGGAACGACAGCCGTGATCGCCGAGATCAAGTGCGCCTCGCCCAGCCGGGGGGTAATCAGGCGCAATGTCGACATGCAGATGATGGGAAGAGCCCTTGCCGGTGCAGGGTGCGTGGCCATCTCCGTCCTGACAGAGCCCCACTGGTTCGGCGGTTCCGTCCGGGACATCGCGCGGGTAAAAGAGGCGGTTACGGTGCCGGTGCTGCGAAAGGATTTCATCATCGATGCACGGCAGGTGGAAGAGACCCGTGCGCTGGGGGCGGATGCCATACTCCTTATCGCGGCGGTATTAAAAGAACGGCTCCCGGAATTTGTCGACGCATCTTTTGATGCAGGGCTCGAACCGCTCATCGAGGTCCACAATGAGGCCGAGGTGCGACATGCACTCGCGACCCGTGCCTCCATCATCGGGATCAACAACCGTAACTTAACAACGTTTGCTATCGACCGTTCCTCCACCCGCACGCTATCGGGAGGGATCAGGTCATCCGGCAGGCTGGTGGTATCCGAAAGCGGCATGCGGTCAGCTGATGACGTACGAGAACTGAAACCGTATTGCGACGCATTTCTTATCGGGTCAGCCATCATGTCAGACGAGCACCCGCAAAAGAAGCTTGAGGAGTTTGTATGCGCATAAAGATCTGCGGGATCACCCGCCCCGAAGATGCACTGTTTGCCGAACGCTGCGGGGCAGATGCCATCGGTGTCATCATATGCTCCCCGGGGTCGAGACGAATGGTTCCGCTTGCGCGTGCACAGGAGATCTTTTCAGCGGTAGGGCCGTTTACGACAACGGTTGCGGTAACCCACACCAATTCTGAAGAAGACTTATCGCAGATCCTTGCTGTCCACCCTGACGCGGTCCAGGTATTCCACCCGTTTACCTTCGGAAAGGGCACAGGAGTGAAAGTGATCCGGGCAGTTGGGCGCAACGATCCCCTGCCCGGTGACTGCGACGCCATCATCATTGACGAGAGCCATGGCGGTGGGAAGGTGTTTGACCTCTCCTGTGCCCGGGATGCTGTCCTGCGCTCGAAGGTCCCTGTTATCCTTGCAGGGGGGTTGAACCCGGAAAACGTGGCTGGTGCGATCCGGAAAGTCCAGCCGTACGCGGTGGATGTTGCGACCGGCGTTGAGATCTCCCCGGGAATCAAGGATCCGGAAAAGGTCCGGGCGTTTATCGCTGCCTGCAGGGGTGCCTGACATGGGAAAGAAAGGACGGTACGGTACATACGGCGGGCAGTACGTGTCAGAGACGCTGATGGGTGCGTTACTCGAACTTGAGGATACGTATGCAAAGGTCAGCCGCACACGAGAGTTTGCCCGCGAACTTGCTGCCCTGCTGTCAGAATATGCCGGCCGGGAGACGCCGCTGACGTTTTGTAAAAACGTGTCCCGCGAGCTCGGGTGCAGGGTGTACCTCAAGCGCGAAGACCTCGTGCACGGCGGCTCGCACAAGCTGAACAACACACTCGGTCAGGCACTCCTTGCACGGCACATGGGCAAAAAACGGCTGATCGCCGAGACCGGTGCAGGCCAGCACGGGGTTGCAACCGCAATCGTCGGTGCGGTGCTCGGCCTTCCCGTCGAGGTCTACATGGGAGAGGTCGATATGCAGCGGCAGGCACTCAACGTCTTCCGGATGGAACTGATGGGGGCAAAGGTCATCCCGGTCAAATCCGGTACCCGCACCTTAAAGGACGCCATCAACGAGGCGCTCCGCGACTGGGTGGCGAACGTTGAGGACACATACTACCTGATCGGGTCGGTTGTCGGCCCGCACCCGTACCCCCGGATGGTCAGGGACTTCCAGTCGGTGATCGGCAGGGAGACAAGAAAACAGGTGATGAGAAAAGAGGGGCGTCTTCCCGATACCATTGTCGCCTGTGTCGGCGGCGGCTCGAACGCAATCGGGATCTTTTACCCGTTCTTAAAAGACGATGTTGAGCTCATTGGCGTGGAAGCGGGAGGAAAGGGGATCGAGACCGGCGAGCATTCCGCAACGCTCTGTTCCGGTGAGGAGGGGGTACTCCACGGGGCGCTCTCGTACCTCCTGCAGGATAAGGATGGGCAGGTGCTCCCCACCCACAGCGTCTCGGCCGGCCTCGATTACCCGGGGGTCGGGCCTGAGCACGCGATGTTAAAAGACAACCGGCGCGTGACCTACACAGCGGTAAACGACACGGACGTGCTGGAGGCGTTCTCGTTCCTTTCCCGGACAGAAGGGATCATCCCGGCACTCGAGTCCGCCCACGCGGTTGCATACGTGATAAAGAACGCGGACCGGTTCGATAAGGACGATATCGTGGTGATCAACCTGTCCGGGCGCGGGGACAAGGACGTGGCCGAGGTCGCCCGGATGCGGGGGCGGGTGCTGTGAGCAGGATCGCCCGCGTGTTTGAAAAGCCCAAAAAAGCCGCGTTCATCGGGTTTACTGTAGGGGGGGACCCGGACCGGGACACCTGTGTCCGGATCGCAAAGGCGCTCATTGACGGCGGAACCGATATTCTCGAGCTGGGCGTGCCGTTCTCCGACCCGGTAGCAGACGGCCCGGTCATCCAGAAGGCCGACGACCGGGCGCTTGCCGCAGGCACGACACCGTCGGTCATTTTTGAGATCGCGAGAGAGATCCGCGCTTTCTCCGACGTCCCCCTCGTGTTTCTCACGTACTACAACATTGTATACCGGCGCGGGATCAGCCGGTTCTATAAGGAAGCACATGATGCGGGCGTGGATGGGATCCTTATCGCTGACATGCCGGTTGAGGAGTCGGACGAGGTCTGCGAAGCAGCAGCCCAATACGGCATCGACCCGATCTTTCTTGTTACCCGGACCACTTCTGACAAGCGTATCAGAAAGATCGCCCGACGGGCCCGCGGGTACCTCTACCTCGTCTCCGTGCTCGGGGTGACCGGCGTGCGGGATACCGTTGAGAGCGGGGCGATCGACCTCCTGAACAGGGCCCGGAAATATACGGATATCCCGCTCGCGCTGGGCTTTGGCATCTCCACGCCAGAGCAGGCAAAAACCTGTGCCAGTGCCGGGGCAGACGGGGTGATCGTCGGCAGCGCGATTGTTGCGATCGTGGAACGGAACCTCGGGCGGCCGGACAGGATGGAACGGGAACTCAAAGAGTATGTGGCCCGGATGAAGGAAGTGCTGTAATTTTCCCGGAATAACCACGAAAAAATTATCACTCTACCCATTCTTTTTAACAGATTCGTTACAATACTGGTGCTGGTAATACAATGCAATCCAGAACAGGAATCATCGTTATCTTAGGGCTCTGCCTCGCCGCCGGCATCTTCATTGCCGGCTGCACCCAGCAGACAGCGCAGGCACCGACAACTACCCCCTCAGCACAACCAACAACCCCGGCAACAGCAGGTATGGCAAATCCTGCATCGGTCAACTGTGAGAAAGTCGGCGGAACACTTGAGATCAAAAAAGATGCCTCCGGGGGAGAGTACGGCATGTGCACATTTGCCAACGGCACTTCCTGCGAGGAGTGGGCACTCTTCCGCGATGAGGGCTGCAAGTCCGGTGTTGAACCCTCCACAACTGCGACAGCAATCGGAATGGCAAACCCAGCCTCGGTAAACTGTGGCAAACTGGGTGGCACAACCGAGATCAGGAAGAACACCGATGGCAGCGAGTACGGTATGTGTACATTTGTCAACGGGACTTCCTGCGAGGAATGGGCATTATTCCGCGGCGAAGGCTGTAAACCGGGTGTAACGGGTACCACTTCACCAGCCCCGGTAAATAAGTAACCCCACCCCTCTTTTTCAAAAATAATTTCTGCTTTTTTTTCGTTTCATCCATCCTTGCTTACCGGGACAGCAGGCTGACATTACATTGTAAAAATTATTAATCCCGGAGCTCAACCGAT
>CAZNIL010000036.1:0-15751 GCA_964573085.1 uncultured Methanoregula sp. | reverse complement strand
TTGACAAGTTACAAAAACGCAAAGGGATGTACGGGATCTCTGTCAGGATGGGCGGGGATGGCATGCCCAAGATCGACACGTTCGGGAGAAGGCCCAAGGACGACACCCGGGAACCGATTGTTGATGTCTTTGAGGAGGAGAAGCGGGTGCAGGTGATTGCCGAACTGCCCGGTGTAGACGAGAAAGAAGTATCTGTCGCCCTGAAAGGGACCACCCTCACCATCAAAGCCGGGAAAGGCGAACGGAAATACAAAAAAGAGATCGAACTGGAAATTCCCGTCAAAGGTGAGCCCAAGACCCAGTACAAGAACGGGATCCTTGAGATAAATATTGAAAAGGGATGAGATTATATGCGGTTTGGATTTCACTCAGGAGTTGACATCTTTAACGAGGCAGACCGGTTGCAGGTGATTGCAGAAATGCCCGGGGTAAAAGAGGATGAAATTTCCGTGGTCGTGCAGGGATTAACCCTCAACATCGATACCGGGGAAGGTGAACGGAAAGTCCGGCAGAGCATCAACCTTGG
Source organism: uncultured Methanoregula sp. (assembly GCA_964573085.1). Classification (GTDB taxonomy): domain Archaea; phylum Halobacteriota; class Methanomicrobia; order Methanomicrobiales; family Methanospirillaceae; genus MVRE01. The sequence goes on along the minus strand of CAZNIL010000036.1, from coordinate 15,225 downwards.
TATTCCTGTCAAAGGTATACCAAGAACGCACTACAGGAACGGGATCTTAGAGATAAATCTCCCGAAGGCGTAAGGTAGCATGACGAGCGGACAGGTATTGAGGAGTTTTTCTTCTGGCGCAATGAGAAGGGCACCGCATACGATCCCCGGAAGACCTCAGCCCTGTGCCGTCAGGGATAAGGTGAAATAATGGCGTTGCAGGCAATGCGGGATGAATCGACGACCCTCATCGATGTCGTGGAACGGATCCTCGATAAGGGGCTCGTGATCAATGCAGATATCTGCGTCTCTGTCGCGGGTGTCGAACTCCTCGGCATCAAGATACGGGCGGCCCTTGCATCCTTTGAAACCGCTGCAAAATACGGGCTGGAGTTCCCGTCGGGAACGAACCTGAATACGGCAGCCTGGGAACAGGCAAAAGTGGAAAAAGAGTACTGCCCCCAGTGCGGGAAACGGGTCCCCGTCGATGAACTGTTCAATGCAAGTTGTCCGTGGTGCGGATGGGAGAGCGCGAAAGTACTGAAAGCAAGACCCGGATTCAAACGGATAAAAAATTACCAGTAAGGAGGGTCTATGCTGGCAACCCGAAAAAGCGAGGTGGGACTTGTCGATCTCCTGGACCGGGTGCTGCACAAGGGGCTGGTCCTGAACGCAGATGTCATCATCACCGTCTCCGGTATCCCCCTCATCGGCCTCAACCTGCGGGCGATCCTTGCGAGCGTGGACACGATGGTCGCATACGGGATGTGGAAAGACTGGGACCAGGCCCAGCGCGCCATCGCATCAGAAGAAGAACGGCACAAGGTACTGGAAGCCACACGGTTTTTGCGGGGGCAGACCCCGGTCTACCGCTCGTTCTGTTCCTGCCGGGAAAACTCCGGGACCATCAGGGCGTGGCGGCCCGGGACACTGTACGTGACGGATACCCGGGTGGTGGTGAACCGGAGAGAACCGTTAGAGATCCTGTCTGAGTCTGAATTTGAGAAGCTTGCGGGGTATGCCATCGAGGACGCTGAAACGGCGGCAGGAAAAACAACACAGTACATCCACCTCCTGCACCATGACGGGACGGTGATCTCCCTCCATCTCCGGGATCCGGAGGGATGTGTCAGGGTTCTCCAAAAGGAGATGGGCCGCCACAACCTCCCGCTTGTAAAAAAGGAGCACTCCCTTTACCGGAGTAAAAATGACCAGTCGCCTAACCGGACTGCACCGGTCTTTCCCTTCGCGAGGATATGATAGGGAGAATTAAAAATGCCCCCTGACTTCACGGGAGAACGGGTGAGTCACCTGACAAAAAAGAGCAAAACCCGTAGCTCATGGTCAATCCCTTAAATATGGGTGGTGGAGGTTGTCGTGCGAATGAAAAAAAAGCCGGGACAAAAAAACCTGCAAGGGTCGGGTCGTCCCCTTTCAGCACCCCTGCGTGCAGGGCTCAAAAGCAAGACCCGGCTCATCCTGCTTGGCGGAAAAGGAGGGGTGGGAAAGACCACGGCAGCGGTGGCAATGGCGCTCCTCCTCAAGGGGTCCGGGAAAAAAGTACTGGTCGTCTCCAGTGACCCGGCCCCGTCACTCTCCGATATTTTTGAGACTCCCATCGGGGGAACAATAAAGGAAGTGCACGGCCTGTACGCTCTTGAGATCGATGCAAAATCCGCAGTCGAAAAATACAAAAAACTGTACGGCGGGGTGATTGTCGACACCCTTGCAACCATCGTCCCGATCGATGATTCGATCCTTGATGAGATCCCCAACGAGGTCGTGCCCGGATTTGATGAACTCTTTGCACTGGAAGAGGTGCTGGTCTACCTTGGAGGAGATTATGATTTCATTGTCTGGGATACTGCACCAACCGGGCATACACTCCGGCTCCTTTCCCTCCCGGATATCATGCACAAATATGCAACAGGGCTCTTAACCGTCCACGGGAGAATTGAAGGGGTGCTCACTGCAATCAAATCATTGTTTGACAGGGATACAACAAAGGACTCCATTGTTGAGACTCTTACCGGACTCAAAGAAACTGCCCTTCTCACAAAAAAAATACTGACAGACCCTGCAAGGACCGAGTTCATTCCCGTGATCATCCCCGAAGCGCTCGCGCTCCACCAGACCGAACGGTTCAAAAAGGTGCTGGATGAGCTGGGCATTCCCATGCACCGCATGATCGTCAATGGCATCGTCCCGGAGAACACCTGCCCGTTCTGCAGGTCACGGAGGAAGATGCAGGTGCACTATCTTGAAGCGATCCACAAGCGGTTTGGAAGCGACCTGCAGGTCATCGAGATGCCGCTCTTCTCGTTCGAGATGAAAGGACAGGACGCAATCCGGCAGTATGCAGGGTCCCTTGGCATCCATGCCGGCGAGGTGGGGTGATGGGAGTGGTGTCATGAGCAGAAAAAAGAGAGAAAATGTCCTCGATGCCATCAGGGATATAAATATCCGCGTAACCGTCCCGGAAAAGACCACGGAGATCAATCCTGTCAGGTTCCCGCTCCCGGGCCTGCGGACAGAAACGACCCGTATCGGGGTGGCAATAGTCGGCAACAAGGAGGCGCTCTACCTCAAACTGCTCCTGCAGGGGGATGAATGATGTTCAAGAGTGAGAGCAGTCCGGATGCCCTCGTACCATTCCTGCTCGATGCACAGGCTGAAATAACCGGCCTGATTGGCAGGAAATACGGTCAGTCTGGTTTTGGAGGATTTACGGGAGAAGGCGGAGTACCCGCAGCTGGCCCGGAAATATTTTCCCGTCTCCTCATCCGGCATTGCGACGACCCGGAAGTCCGGGCAATTCTTGAGCGGAGGTACAGGGAGTGCGGGAGAATTCTGGGGTTGTTCTCTGAAAATCACTCCGGAATCACGGATTTTTTCAAAGGACTTGACGAGAAGAGCAGGTCAATCCTCATGTACCTCGGTGAAAAAGGGTACGCCACGCTTGACGAGATGAGCGCTGCGACCAACTCCTCGCATTTTGAGGTATTACACCGGTTAAAAGAGGTCATTATCCACGAGTCAGTGAAATTATTTGGCAAACCCCTTGTAACATTCGTGGAGTCAGGGACCGATCCCCTGACCGGGGAGAGAATCTTATTTTCATGGTGGCTGAACGACGGGGTTTTAAAAGAGACCGGGCACCCTGAGGTGACCGAGGATGATGACACAATTTTTGTTACGATGGAACGGGCAGGATCTGATCTCCCGCGCAGCATGCGGGCATCAGCCACCTGTAAGCATGGAATTCTTGAAATTTTAGTAAAAAAAGGGGGCAAAGTACATGAAAGACGAAAAAAATGAAGATGATGAAAGTATTGTTGAAGGTGTTGTTGACGACGTTCTTCCCGGCATGGGAAAGCTCGTGAAGAGATTGCGAAAAAATTCTCCGGAACTGAACCGCAAAATAAAGGAGAAGGACGCAGAGATCAAAAAGCGGCTTGAAGAAGGATATTCTCCGGAACCAAAGATCCAGTACGGGGTCAGGGTGCGCACTCTTGCACCGGAGCGAAAGGAGACCGCATACAAACCTCAAAAAATGGAAAAACCGGAAAAGAAGATCATTGAACCGGTCGTAGACCTCTTTGACGAAGGAACTACCATCCGGGTAATCGCCGAGATGCCCGGGATTGACGAGGAGAAGATCGCCCTTGACCTGCAGGGGTCCACCCTTCTCATCTCCGCTTCAGACAAAAGGAGAACATTTCAAAAAGAGGTCTCATTACCCTGCGAAGCCCGGCTTGAGAAACAGCGGTTCCAGAACGGGGTGCTGGAACTGACGCTGGAGAAGACGTAAATGATCGAGATCGATGAGAAAAATTTAAAACAGGGAGTGCTGGGGCTTGTCCTTGCACTCGTGGAAATTATCGAGGATACGCTCCGGATCCAGGCAGTGCGCAGGATGGACTCCGGGCTGCTGACCGACGATGAGATCGAACGGCTCGGCAGTGCCCTTCTTGACTTAAAATGCGCCATCGAGGAGATCAAGGAAGAGCAGGGCATCACAGAAACAGTTAAGGAGATCCGGGAAGAACTGGATGATGTCGTCAATGATGTGGTGGACAGGATAGGCAATCCTGAACGCTGGGAAGAGTACCAGGTCCCGTGCAGGTAGACATGGTGCATGAAGGAAGGGTTATGAACCAGAAGCAGAGGGAGAAATTAACACGGGTCCTGCAGGAGATCCTCAACGAGGAGATCGAATCGATCACCAACGAGACCCGTTCAATCATGAGTGACCTTGTGAACAAGGAAGGTCTTCCTGCACTCCGGACAGCGGTATCCACAACGGTTGAGGATGCTGCCGCAGGACTCTCCCGTCAGGCACCCAAATCCCCCTCCCGCCCCGGTCCACTGGCGCCGGGCAGGACCCCCCAGATTCCCCTCAGCGACACAATCCCGTCCGCTGGCCAGGGTGCTTCACCGGAACGTCCCCTTCCGGAAGATCCGGGTGCACCGGGACTGTACCTGTATGGAATTGCCGCGTGTACTGCCCCGGTGCACTATGGGTCCTCGGGTATTGACGGGCAGGACGTTTATTCAGTCCAATACAAAGACCTTATGGCAATCGTCCATGACTGCCCGGCACGACCGTACGAGAGCACGGATAAAGAGGTCGTGAAGGACTGGGTCCTGGCCCACGAGAAGATCATCGAACGCACCTCGGAAGACTGCGGGACGGTGATGCCCTTCTCGTTTGATACCATCATAAAACCCGATGCGGACAAGACTGCACCGGAGATGCTGCTCCACTGGATGTCGGAAGAATATGAACGGCTGGAGAGCACGATCAAAAAAATTTCCGGGAAAAAAGAGTATGGCGTCCAGATATTTTACAGCCCGTCGGTGATGGGAGAGCGGGTTGCGTCCCTGAACCCGGCGATAAAGAACCTGAAGGATGAGATGAAACACCGTGGCCCGGGCATGGAATACATGGTCAGGCAGAAGATTGAGCAGGAACTCAAAGCCGGCATGGAATCTGAGGCCGTGTCCCTTGTCCATGACTGCTATAAAAAGATCAAAGATGCCTGTGATGAGGTAAAGATCGAGAAAATAAAAAAGAGCGCGGAGAAAGAGAAGAAAATGCTGATGAACTGCTCATGCCTTGTATCCGATGAGAATTACCTGAAGCTTGGCGACGTGCTGGAAACCATTGAGAAGGAATATAAGCTTTCTGTCAGGTTTACCGGGCCCTGGCCGGCCTATTCTTTCGTGTGATACGGGGGGGAGAAAATGATCCCATACCCTTGTACTCTCCTTTAAGGACACGGGGATCGGGATATCAAAAGAGCTGGACCGGATGAGAACTGATCAAACCCCTGGGCACAGGTTGGTGGTGGGTCTGGTGCAACAATTGAACGGCACTATTGAACAGGACATGACGGCGGGGACGGCGTTCAATATTGTCGTGAAGGAAAAATAGAGATTTTTCAAAAACCCCCGTACCCCGCAGTTCCCGGATTCAATCACTCCTTTTTCCCGTGCCTCCATCATCACGACTTTCATCCTTTACTACCCACGACACGATACATATGCCCGACGCCCCTCACAGGTTCACACAGGCAAACGAACTTGTAAAACCCGGGTGGTTGGACGAGGCACTCATTTGATCAATTTCGTTTGATCCTTTGAGGGAGGCGGGGAGAAACTACAGGAGTCCATAATTTTCTTTTTGCGCCAGGTCCCGGTAATGTCGTGCCTGGCCGTCACCCGGATTGATCGCAATGGCTTTGTCAAAGGCATGGGTCGCCTCACTGTTTTTTCCGAGTTTCCATAAAAGCCACGCCCTTATTGCACCAGGCCCTTATTGCACCCCCCGATCGTTTCCACAAGGAGGGGGTTGCCGTCAAAGATCCAGAAGTTTAAGATACGGGAAGAATCCATCAGAATACTGGGCAGCATCCTCAACTCTTTTTCGTGAACTTTATCTCCAAATTTTGACACAAAAATCGGAAAGTACCCCGACCCTTAATTTATCAAAAACAAAAGGCACCCTATGGAAAACTGTAGTTTTTGTGGAGTGTCAAAGGTTCAGGCCATGGGCATTATCGGTGCGGTTCTTCTCATCATCGGATGTTTTGTCCCGTTATTTTCCGTTACCGTGCTGGGAAAAACCCTGTCGGTTACGTTTTTCTCTGTTGGATTCAGCATTTATGGGGGGGCGCTAACCTTCACCGCGCTGGTCATCATCGGCCTCTTCGTTGCAAAGAAGATCCAGGAAGCGCAGGGAGCCGGAGTAGCGGTTTTCATCACGATCCTTGTCTTTTTCGTGGATGCCATATCCGGGTATAACGGGATAAAAGATATGGGAGCTATTGCATCGTTTGCAGCAGGTTTTTTTTCCTTTGGGTATGCATGGATCGCGCTCTTTGCGGGTTCAATCCTTGTGGTCGCTGCGCCGTATGTTGACCGCTTATTCACGGGCAAGTAACGATCCCCTGAGGGGTAGCACGGAACATAGCTGACGATAATTCCGGAGTGAGTGAATGAGAGAAGAGAGCCAGAGAGCGCTACAAAGACTTCCCTGCCCATACAGACACAACAAGCAACGATATCCTGGCCGATACACGGGAGATGCCGGGCAGGAAAGGGATTTTTATTCCCGTTGATGTGCGGGAACGTTTATTACCATCATATAATCCAAAAAAAATGTCCTGTGATTCACCGAAAATGTTATCATATGGTATACTGAACGCACACACAAAGACAATCGATTCCCCTTGGACTGACAAAGCGGGCGCCCGAATTTGAGAGAGAGGATCTTGACCTATGAAAAAAACCAAACCCGTTCAACCAGAGGGCAGGAAACCCGCAACGGTTCCAGAAATGGCTCCAAAAATGGCTCCAATGGGGGACGTGCCTGCCCCAAAGAAGAGAAAATCCCGGCAGCGTGACACTTCCTTTCCCATCATTGGCATCGGTGCATCGGCGGGCGGGCTTGAAGCCCTTGAGTCTTTTTTAGGAGTGGTGCCTCCGGGCAGCGGCATGGCATGTGTCATTGTCCAGCACCTTGACCCGACCTACAAAGGGATGCTGCCCGAGCTGCTCCAGCGTGCAACAACGATGAAGGTCGTCCAGGTCACCGACAGGACAAAAGTCCGGCCCGACATGGTGTACGTGATCCCGCCCAAAAAGGACATGTCCCTCCTGCACGGGGTGCTTCACCTGATGGAGCCCCGGGCGCCCCGGGGCCTGCGGCTCCCCATCGATCTCTTCTTCTCATCCCTTGCCCACGACCTGAAGGAAAAAAGCATCGGGGTTATCCTCTCGGGCATGGGCAGCGACGGCACAGCGGGCCTGCAGGCAATCCGGGAAGCCGGAGGGCTCACCCTCGCGCAGGAACCTGCCACTGCCAGATTTGACAGCATGCCACGTTCTGCCATCGATGCGGGGCTCGCAGACATTGTTGCACCGGTTGAAGAACTGCCGGCCAAGATCCTCGGGTTTGTCCGGTTTACCCCCTCCATCACGGCACCGGAACCGGTTTTGGAACAGAGATCAAAGAGCGCTATAGAAAAAGTCGCCATCCTGCTGCGGGAGCATACCGGGCATGACTTCTCCCTGTACAAGAAGAGCACCGTGTACCGGCGGATCGAGCGGCGGATGGGTATCCACCAGATCGACCTTATCGCAACCTATGTCCGGTTTTTGCAGGAAAACCCCAGGGAACTGGACCTTCTGTTCAAAGAGCTCCTGATCGGCGTGACCAGTTTCTTCCGTGACCCGATGGTCTGGGACCAGCTCCGGGATAAGGTCATCCCTGCACTCATCGCGGCAAGCCCGGAGGGCAGGATGCTGAGGGCATGGGTGGCAGGCTGCTCGACCGGTGAAGAAGCCTATTCACTTGCCATCGTATTCAAAGAAGCCTACGAGCAGGTAAACCCGAAATTCGGATGTATCCTGCAGATCTATGCTACTGACCTTGACAAAGACGCGGTTGAGAAAGCACGGGCTGCACTCTATACAGAGAAAGATGTTGCCGATGTCTCACCAGAACGGTTATCCCGGTTTTTCGTAAAGGAGCAGAACGGGAAATTCCGGATTGGAAAGGAGGTCCGGGAGATGGTGGTCTTTGCACCGCAGAACCTGATCATGGACCCGCCGTTCACCCGGCTGGATATCCTTTCCTGCCGCAACCTGCTCATCTACTTAGAGCCCGAACTCCAGAAAAAACTCCTGCCCCTCTTCCATCATGCCTTAAACCCCCGGGGCATCCTCATCCTTGGCAGCGCGGAGACGACCGGCAGTTCTGCTCACCTGTTTACCCCGGTTGCGGCAAAGGTAAGGATCTTTTCCCGCACAGAACATAACCTGCCGGCAGAACAGGTCGAGTTTCCCATACGGTTCTTTCCCCGCCCGTCAGGAACGGCAGCTGAACCCCGCCTGCCAAAGCCGGTTGCCAACCTGCAGTCGCTTGCTGACCAGCTGATCCTGCAGCGGTATTCACCCGCAGCGGTCATAACCACCGATGCGGGCGATATCCTCTACATCCACGGGAAGACGGGGAAGTATCTTGAGCCTGCTGCCGGCAAGGTCAACTGGAACATCTTTGCCATGGCCCGGGAGGGGCTGAACTTTGAGCTGAACAGGGCGTTCCAGCAGGCAGTCCGGGAAACAAGACTGGTCACCACAAAGGGCGTACAGGTCAAGACCGATCCCGGGACACAGGACGTGGACTTCACGGTGCAGGTGATCGATGAGCCCCCGGCGCTGCAGGGGAATGTGCTGATCGTTATCACCGATGTGGCACCTCCTGCACCGGCAGGTAAAAAATCATCGAAACACGTACCTGCCTCGATGAAAAATACCCGGATCGGGGAACTGGAACAGGATCTTGGGAAGGCACATGAGGACCTGCAGTCCTTAAAGGAAGAGATGCAGTCCTCGCAGGAGGAACTCAAATCCACCAACGAGGAACTGCAATCCACCAACGAGGAACTGCAATCCACCAACGAGGAACTGAACACGTCAAAAGAGGAGATGCAGTCCTTAAACGAAGAACTCCACACCATCAATACCGAGCTGCAGAGCAAAATCGAGGACCTCGCGCGGGTGAACAATGACATGAAGAACCTGCTCAACAGCACCGATATCGCGACCGTATTTCTCGATGAAGCGCTCAACGTGCGGCTCTATACCGCAAGTGCAACAAGGGTCATCAGGTTGCAACCGGGCGACATGGGGCGACCGGTCACCGATATCGTGTCTGAGCTGGTCTATCCTGAGCTGCCGGATGATGCCCGGGAGGTCCTGCGGACGCTTGTGTTTACCGAAAAACAGGTTCCCACCCGGGATGGCCGCTGGTTCTCGGTGCGGATCATGCCGTACCGTACTCTGGACAACAGGATCGATGGTGTCGTGATCACGTTCACCGATATCACCACCGCGAAGAAACTCAGCATTGCGCTCACCGATCACCACCTCTATTCCGAATCGATCATTGCAACGGTGCGGGAACCGCTGGTTGTCCTGAACGGCACCTTTGAGGTGGTCTTTGCAAGCCGGGCGTTCTATGATACCTTCGGTGTGACACCGGAAGCGACAGAGGGGAAGGTGCTGTATGAACTTGGGGACGCCCAGTGGGACATTCCCCGGCTCCACGAGCTGCTGGAGACGGTGCTGCCGGAGAAGACATCTTTTGAGAATTTCGAAGTCGAACATGACTTCCCCGGCATCGGGCGCCGGGTGATGCTGCTCAATGCCCGGCGGATTCTGTCGGAAGGATCGGACAGCAAACTCATCCTCCTTGCCATCGAGGACATCACCGGGCGCAAGCGGGTAGAAGAGGAACTCCTCAGGAAAAGCGAGGAAGTCCAATTTGCCCACGATTATGCACAGAGCATCATCAACACGGTGCGGGAACCGCTGGTTGTCCTGAACGGCACCTTTGAGGTGGTCTCTGCAAGCCGGGCGTTCTATGATACCTTCGGTGTGACACCGGAAGCGACAGAGGGGAAGGTGCTGTATGAACTTGGGGACGCCCAGTGGGACATTCCCCGGCTCCACGAGCTGCTGGAGACGGTGCTGCCGGAGAAGACATCTTTTGAGAATTTCGAAGTCGAACATGACTTCCCCGGCATCGGGCGCCGGGTGATGCTGCTCAATGCCCGGCGGATTCTGTCGGAAGGATCGGACAGCACACTCATCCTCCTTGCCATGGAGGTTGTTACCGGAACAGGGAGAGCCAGCAAGCCATGAAACCTACTGCCAGAAAGCCCCGGGACAAGGACGATGAGAACAAACCCGGCGAGTCCCTGCGCCGGCTGGCAGAAAAGCGGATGGGCGAAACGGCGGCCGCCCGGCTGCTTCTCCCTACAAAAAAAGAGGATATGCAGAAGATAATCCACGAGCTGCAGGTGTCCCGGATCGAACTTGAGATCCAGAACGAGGGGCTCGTACAGGCAAGGGAAGAGGTTGGGGCGTTGCTGGAGCGCTTCACCAGTCTCTATGACTTTGCCCCGGTCGGCTACTTCACGCTCGACCACCGGGGGACGATCCATACCACGAACCTCACCGGCGCAGCCCTGCTCGGGCTCGAGCGATCGCTGGTGGTTGACCGGAGATTCCCGGCATTCGTGAGCAAAGATTCCCTTCCTGCCTTCAACGCGTTCTTAAAGATGGTGTTTGAGCGAAAAACACAACAATCCTGCGACGTGGAGATCCGGAGCCGGAACGATCAACCGATCGTTGTGCGGATTGAAGCGAACGTAGCCGGGGCGCGTCAGGAATGCTTCATGGCGGTGGTGGATATCACCGAGCGGAAATCGCTGGAACTCCAGCGTGAATCTTTGATTAAGGAACTCGAGCAGAAGAACGCGGAGCTCGAACGGTTCACGTACACGGTCTCCCACGACCTCAAGAGCCCGCTCATCACCATCCGGGGGTTTACGGGGGCGCTTGAAGAAGATATCAGGAAGAACGATTCTGCAAACATAGCAAAGGATTTCGACCGGATCAATACGGCCACGGACAGCATGCAGGCACTCCTGCGGGATCTCCTCGAACTCTCACGGGTCGGCAGGACCATCGATCCACCGGAAAAAGTCTCCTTTACCACGATAGCGCGGGAGGCGCTGGCATTGCTCGAAGGGGTGATCAGGCAGCAGGGGGTCACCGTCAGAATAGATCCTGACATGCCGGTTGTCAATGTCGTTCACAGCCAGGTCCGCGAAGCAGTCGTGAACTTACTTGAGAACGGGATCAAGTTCAGGGGCAGCCAGCCAAAGCCAATGATCGAGATCGGCGTGCGGGATGATCAGGGAGAGCCGGTGTTCACGGTAAAGGATAACGGAATAGGGATCGATCCAAAGTACCACAGCAGGATCTTCAACCTGTTCGAGAAGCTGGACGTAAAAACAGGGGGAGCCGGCGCCGGTCTTGCGATTGTCAAACGGATCATTGAAGTGCATGGCGGCAGGATATGGGTGGAATCGCAGGGCGTGGGAAAAGGGAGCACGTTCTGCTTCACGCTGCCGGGTGTGGTGGAAAGGGAATGAACAGGAGCGAAAGGGTGATTGTGTTGAATTGTCCTTATCTTCAGGGTTCGTTTTCACTCAGCACGACATCGATCTGCGGTTTGAGAACGGGAATATCTTCTGTAACAACTTTCCACACCTTCAACGGATCGGTACCGAAATAAGAATGGATCAGTTTGTCCCGCATACCTGCAATGTCATTCCATGGAACCGCGGGATACTTCTCGCGTACAGATTGCGGGATGTGCTTAGCTGCCTCTCCAATGATCCCGATGCATTGAATCGTGGCAAAATACGTTTTCTCATCATTGCGGAACGTGGCAAAATTGAATCCTGTAGTGAACCGTTCAATCCGGTGAATATTATCGATAATATCGTGCAAAAAAATGAGAAAATTACGCTCCTGCACCTTCATACGAAAACCGCTTCACCAAGGATCCTGTCCCTGAGCTCAATGCGTATATCTTCTTTTGGGACAACATCCACTTTGATACCCAGAAGTTCCGACAGATAATTTTCCAACGATACCAGTTTCAACAGGCTGATAGTGTCTGAAAACTCCACCACAACGTCGACATCGCTCCCGCTATGCGTGTCACCTCTCACATATGAGCCGAACACACCAATCCGTTTAACCTTAAAACGATCGCGAAGCGTCGTCTTCTGTTGGCGGATTACTTTTTTTATGTGGTTGATATCAGTCATAAGCACGTTCCCTGTTGTGGAAAGAGAGTCCCGGATTCCCTGATAGTGAGATGAGCGGGGTAAGTTCTTATGTATTTTCCCGGGGGGTATCATTGACTTTTCTCACAATCCCGTGGATAACGCTCCATTACCGATCCCCGGCACCGGCATCGGGCTAACCACCGTCCAGCGGATCATCGAAGCTCATGGCGGCAGGATCTGGGTGGAGTCGAAGGGCGTGGGGAAGGACACCACCTTCTGCCTCACCCTACCAGTTGCCGGATTAAGGATTACTGCAACACATAAACATTAAGAGAGAAGAGAGTGACCAGTGGGTTCTCTTGAAATCCTCATTTTCATCAGATGTCTTTTGGGAATGATTGTTTCCGACATCAGGAGGAAACCGCCACGACAACACGAGAGAAGTAAGACATCGGTGAATATTGTCAGCAGACCCATCTGCCCCGCCTTTTAATTGTGGGGGCTGATGTTTTACCCTTATTTCTTTTTTTGACTCAAAAAATGGAAATAAATCGTGCATATATCTCCTTGCAGAAAACAATGGGTTGTTGTATAATTCTATAAGAACGTGGACTAAAGTCAGGATGACTTTCATGCACGTTTGATGAAAATGTTCACTGCATTTTCATGCCAGAACGCAGGGAGAACAAACGAGGCAGGGTAACAGGGGAGAGAAAATGAATGCAGCTTCCAGCAGGGTGGATGGTGTCGAACGGATTCCTGATACGGGGATCGTCATTGACAAATTTGGCATGAAAAAGTCCGGACTTTTTCATCAAACGTGCCTGAAAGGCTCTGCCTTTCATCCCCGTTTTTTAGCATTTCTACGGAGCCGGTCGGTGATATTCATATGATGACAAAAAAGGGGGAACCACTCGTCATCCTGCTGGTTGAAGACAATGAAGCCCACGCCGAACTGGTCATGCGGAATATGCGTGACCAGCGGGTGGAAAATATCATCTACCATGTCGTTGACGGGCAGCAGGCGCTGGACTTCCTCCTCCATAAAGGAGATTTTACCAACGCCAAAAAGAGCCCGCGCCCGAACCTTGTCCTCCTCGACCTCCGCCTTCCCAAGGTTGACGGGCTTGAGGTCTTAAAGACGATCAAGGAGTCGCCGGACTTAAAACGGATCCCGGTCGTCATCCTCACGAGCTCGGATGCCGAGTCTGATATGGCCAGCTCGTATGATTACCATGCGAACAGTTACCTGGTCAAACCGGTCGAATACAAGTGGTTCACCAAGCTGATGGAAGACCTTGGGTTCTACTGGCTGGGCTGGAACGCTCCTCCCCAGATGATGTAATGTATGGAAGGCAGGCACGGTAAAAATGAGGATCAGGACAACCCTGATACATCCAACAAAAAATCACCCTACCGTGTGCTGCTGATCGAAGATGAGGAAGCGCATGCGGACCTTATCCGGCACAGTTTTTCAAATTACCCAAAAAAATTCCATCTTTCCCATGCAGCTACCCTGCAGGAAGCCCGGCGGCAGATCGCACAGGAACCTTTTGGCCTGATCATCGCCGACTTGCTGCTCCCCGATGGAAAAGGGATCGATATTCAGCCCGCTGACAAAGACGCGATCACCATCCCTGTCATCATCATGACCAGCCATGGCAACGAGGAGCTTGCCGTGGAGATGTTCAAAGCAGGCGCAGTTAATTACATCGTAAAGTCCGAAGCAGCGTTCAGGAATTTACCCCAGATCGCAGAACGGGCGATCGGGGAATGGGAGAACATCAGGGAACGGAAAGCGGCGGCGGATGCTCTGCGGGAAAGCGAACTGCGGTACCGAACCGTCATTGAGAACGCTGTGGAAGGTATTGTGGTGGCACAGGAGGGAATATTGCAGTACGCAAATGCGGGGGCGCTGGAAATGATACAGGCACGTCCCGATGAAATCAGTAACCAGCCATTCACCAATTTTATCCACCCGGACGATCGGGCGCTCGTCTCTGACCGGTACCAGCGCCGTATCCGGGGAGAAAATGTTCCCCAGCGTTACGATTTCCGGATCCTCAGGAAGAGTGGGCAGATGATATGGGTCCAAATCTCAGCGATTCAGATCATATGGAACGACAGGCCGGCCACGCTGAACTTCCTCATGGACATCACCGATCGCAAGCTGATGGAATCAGAGATCAGCTCGCTGAACGTTGTCCTTGAACAGCGCGTGGAGGAACGCACCACCCAGCTCAACAAGATTCTTTTGGAGAAAGAGACCCTCTTAAAAGAGATCCACCACCGGGTCAAGAACAACCTCCAGGTTATCGCCAGCCTCCTGAACCTCCAGTCACAGTATGTTAAGGACGAACAGACTCTCGCCGTGATCAAGGACAGCCAGAACCGGATCAAGGCAATGGCGCTTATCCATGAGAAGATCTACCAGTCAGAAAGCCTTGACCAGATTGATTACGGGGATTACCTTGAAAAAATCACCCGGTCTCTCTTTGAGTCCTACGGGGTCAGCCCCAGAAAGATCGCGTTGAAGATCCATGCAAAAGATGTTGTCCTGCACATTGACAAGGCAATACCCTGCAGCCTGATCATCAATGAGCTGGTATCCAATTCGTTCAAGCATGCATTCCCCAACGACCGTGCGGGAGAGGTCCGGATCGATGTCCAGCTCGAAGGGGACACAGTCCGCCTGCTCTACAGCGATACTGGTATCGGGCTGCCCGAGAGTGTTACCCTCGACCGCACCGAATCTCTGGGTATGCGGCTCATTGCCGGGCTGACCCAGCAGTTGAAGGGGACCGTTGAGATCCAGAGGGGCGGGGGCACCACATTTCTCATTGCATTTAAGGTCTGAGGCGGGGGCAGTCACCGTGGAGAGAAGGGAGATTTCCGTTTCGATCAACAGGCAGGATCATACGCTCGCTACCCCGTGTGCGGACAATGGCGCTGGCATCCCGGCGGATTTCGACTGGTGCAACCCAAAATCGCCGGGGCTCCGGCTCGGGGTAGGCCTCGTGGAACAGATTTCCGGCACAATTGACCTTGACCGGACAGCGGGAACGACGTTCACTATTGTCGTGAAGGAGAA
>CAZNIL010000035.1:0-15937 GCA_964573085.1 uncultured Methanoregula sp. | reverse complement strand
GGATCTGGCGGGCGACATCTTTTGAGTCAAGCCCGGCAGTCTTGATCCAGAACAGTGCAAAGATGGCACCACCAACCACCATAAATGTGATATCTATGCCGAGACGTAAAATGACCTCCCATGCCGGGTGGCCGAGATCGGTCATCCACCACATCCATTGTGTTGGGCCGTTTATAGGAGCAAGGAAGTACATGAGGCCGTTTTCTGGCTGCTGACCATTGAATGATCCCAGAACTTTAATGCCGATATTTGACAGGAACATGCCCAGCATCTGGATGTTTGCCTGAAGGACACGGACAAGGATCATGGGCAGGACACTGGCATAGATCAGTTTTACCGGGAACCGGGCTCGCGCGCCGCGCACCTGAGCATGAGCAAGCGGGATCTCGATACGTGTCGATTCAACGTAGACGATGATTAAGAATATGGCAATTGTCGTGACAAAAGCGAGAATATCTTTTCCGAAATACTGGATATAGCTTGCCCCGTCAATACCAATCGCGATCAACCGGGGAAAGAACCCAACGGGATACGGGTCACTCACCGGTATCCAGTTGATGAACCCATTCACGATTGCCTGGGAGATACCTGCAATGATGAAGAGACCGACACCGGACCCGATGCCCCATTTCGTGACGACTTCATCGAGCATGAAGACAAGGAAGCCACCAATGCATATCTGGATAAAGATCAGGAGCGAGACCGCAAACAGGTTGCCGCCAAAGAAATTGGCAGCAATGGTCGGATCCGGGCGCATAAAGCCGCCGACAAGGTTGGGTGCCGCTTCGACCACGATCATAACCATGATCAGGATCTTCTGCAGGCCCATGTACATGATCTGACCGCGGGTCTCATTTGTATCTATATTAAGGATATCCGCACCTTTTAACAGCTGGAGCACGATGGATGCCGTGACGATCGGCCCGATGCCGAGGTGTACGATCGAACCGCTCGCGCCGGCGAGTAAAGCCCGCCAGTATAAAAATACATCCTGTGATGTCGGAGCGAGCCCGAACACCGGGATATTCGTGAGCGCAAAATACAGAATCAGGACTGCAAGGGTCCACAGCAGTTTGTTCTTGAAGTGAACATGCCCCTCCGGGCTCTTGACTGCGGGCATCGCAGCGAGCAGAGGTTCCAACCGATCCAGCAATTCTCCCATTATTTCACCAAAAATGTGGGGGTCAGACTACCTGCGCCTTGCCGCCCATCTTCTCGATCTTAGCCTTTGCCTGCTCTGAAAATGCCTGTGCGGAGATGTTTAATTTTTTCGTGACCCTGCCGCTGCCAAGCACTTTTTCAATGCCCATGTCTGCGGTATTGATCACAACTACATCCCCTTCCTTTTTGGCAATCCCTTGTGCAAGCAGCGAAGGCACAATCTGATCGATGATTCCGACATCAATCGTGGAAACGATCGTCTGTGTCTGATTCACAAACCCATTTTTTCCGAAGACAGGGCCACCAAATTCCAGATACCATTTCACAAAGTGATGGGCGTTGATGCCGGCGCGCCCCCGCCCACCGCGGTTGCCTGCGCCACGACGGTTCTTGTGTGTTCCGCCCCCGCATGTCCGCGATCCGCGGTATTTTGAACGTTTGTTGGTTGGCATCGAGTCACCTCATCTTATAGAGGAGAGTGTTGATCTCCTGACCATAATAGCCAAGCGCTCCACCCTGAACGAATGTGCGCTTTGTTGTCTTGTAGCCTTTTCGTGGGGGATGAAGGCGCAGCACCGGTTTTAGTCCGGGGATGTCCCGGAGCCGTATCTCGGCACTCGAGAGTGCCTGTGCAAACTCTCCAATGCCGCTATAGGTTGAATTCGCCTTGATGTATTCATCAGTCAGCGTTGCATCACCAACGACGCGCCCGCGGGTGCGCAGCAGCGTCTCGATGGTTACTGCATCCACTTCTCCATAGGCAACATAGTCCTTGACTTTCCGTATCATCCCGAGGTTTTCAGGAGTGTCCGAAACGAGCACGCAGTGGTTGATGTGGTGCAGGCGGAGCATCTTGAGCGTGTCCTTGATGTCCCGGCGTGTATTGACAACCCCACGTACCTGTACGACCGCGTACATTACGGTGACCCCCCGATTCTCGTCATATTCGTCTGCTTAAGCGCATTGAACGTTGCTTTTGCAAAGTTGATCGTGGTTCGGGTCTGCCCGCGGGCAAATGTCCATGCGTCCTTAATGCCTGCAAGTTCGAGCACTTTCTTGCTTACATCACCGGTGACAAGACCGATACCCTGAGGTGCCGGTTTCAAGGTGACACGTACACTGCCGGCAGTCCCCTTCACCTGCATCGGGATCGAATGGGTGAGATTGCATCCGCATTCCCAGCTGCCGCAACCACGCCTGACCTTGACGATATTCATTTTCGCTTTTACGATTGCCTTCTTGATCGCATCTCCGACCTGGACATCCTTTCCCTGCCCAAAACCGATGTACCCATTCCGGTTGCCGACAATGACAACCGCACGGAACTGTACACGGCGGCCTGAGTCAGTCATCCGCTGCATCATGGCGATGTCGAGGACTTCGTCCTCGAGATCGGGAAGGAACATATCCACGATCTGGGGTTCTTTGATGGGCCTTCCACTCTCAAGCACCGAGTCGATGCTTTTAATCTCGCCCGAGGCGACGAGTTTGCCAAGACCGGTGACCGGGCGCCACTCTTCCTTTTCATATGCCATTTACACCAGCTCCTTTTTTATGGCGTCTGCCACCTGTTCGACATTCTGTACGAGATCGCCTGCATTCTTGTTATGTGCAGCAATATGCGCTCCTTTTACCCGTGCATCGTCGGGCAGGATCTCCTCGCCGTGAGGGATATCAAACCCCGCCTCGACTGCTCCCTTCAATGCCGCAAAGACACGTGCACCGGGGGTTGCGCGGTTCAGACCGATATCAAGCACTGCTGCCCCGTAGTTTGCTTTGCGCGCTTTTGCCGCAAAGAGCAGCCCGGTGAGATATGCTGCCGGCGTGCTGGACGCAGATCCCTTGTAACCGAATTCTGCAAGTTCCGATGAATTTGCCGCAACCAGTGTGCGGTCGCCGTCCATCTCGGCAGTGACCAGCTGGATGATGATGTGGCGGTTGGTCTTGCGTACAACCATCCGTGGCACATCAGCGACGACCAGCTTTGTCCGCTGATAATAATCGGTCCTGCCCTCCCTCCGTCTGCGGAAGGGGACGAAATACCGTGCTCCTGTCGCCATGTTACTTCATCCTCCCTGAAAGGATCTCCAGTTGCGCTTTCATGTGTGCGACACTCCTGTACTGCCCTCCGGCAGCTTTCCGGTAGAGAATCCGGTACATGTGCGGGTCGATAGTCCCGGCTTCGCGGAGCGCAACCAGCGCTTTTCTTATTGCGCGGATCTTCTGGATCCATGACCGTTTGCCTGGGTGGCGGGCGCCTGCTGCACCCTTCCGCCGCCCGGGTCCTTTGCAATGCCCGTACGAACGTTTTGCAATCTTTGCCCGTGCCCTGCCGCGGCTCACACCGGTTTTCTGGCGCGCTTTGATTGCGCCGTCGGTGACAAGTCCCCGTAAGTCATCGCGCGATATGGCGTTTTCAATATCGGATAATCGTTCTGGATTGAACCATACACGGTTCACGCCGCACTTGAGGATTGCAGCGGCAATTCGCTTTTGACTGGCGAGGTCACTCATTGTCCTTCACCCCTGTACCGGTCTTTTTCTTGGGTTTGGTTGCCGGTTTTGGTGCAGTCTTTGGTTTTGTCTTTGTCTCTTTTGCTGACTCGGACTTTGGTTTTGAGGATTTTTTAGGTTTTTTCTCTGCAGTGGCTTCTGCCTTTGCTTTCTGCGCCTTGGGCTTTTCCGCCTTCTTTGGTTTTTCTTCTGCCGGCTCGGATTTTACCGTCTTCTTTGAAACGGGTTTTGCCGGTATTTTCTTCTCTTCCTTTGCCTTAGGTGCCTCTTTTGCTTTTTTCATGGACTTGGGTTTAGCCGTTTTCTTTTGTTCTTTCTTCTGAGGCTTCTCTTTCTTTGCCTTTACTTTTACCGGGGCTACCGGTGTTTTCTTTAAGGAAGAGGTTATTTCCCGCGCATTGAGCACTTTAAGACCTGCGGACAGGGCTTTTTCCTGAATTCCTGTACGTTTGCGGTTACCAACCTTTGCAGCAATCCGGACTGCCTGCGTCTTTGCATCCAGTCCTTCAAGGTCATCGACGGTATATACCAGCACTTCGTAGAAGCCACTTGGGTGCATGCCGCGGACAGCGATCGGGCTGCCAAATCCGGGTTTCGGAAGATTCCCCTTTGCCTTTTTCTGCTCCCGCTGCTTGTTGTGCTGCCCACGGGGTTTTCTCCATGAATCAGAGATCTGGGATTTCTTGCCAAAGCCGTCGCGCTTGAATCTTGCGCCCTTACGGGTGCGGATCTGAATCAGTCGTCTAATTTCATCTGCCATTGGTTTCAACCCCTCTGAACGATAAATATGCCATCCTGAAACACCCGCGGATCGCGGTTCCGGATATGGGTGGCGTGTTCAATGTTCGCTGCGGTCGTGCCGACCAGCTCGCGGTTGATGCCGGTCAGGACAACCTCATCGCTTGCGACCTTTACCATGACACCCGGTTCAATCTTGGCATACCGTGCCTTTTTCTCCCCGAGGAAATTGTTGATCTCGAGTTTGCTGCCCTGCAGTTTGAGCTGGATGGGAAAGTGGGCGTACACCACTTTCATGCGGTATTCGAATCCGCTCAGAACACCCTTGCACATATTTTTGGTATGTGCTTCAAAGGTACCAACCATTGCCGTGATCGCTTTTTTTCTTGATTCCGTGGCAAAAACAACTTCTTTTTCATCGCTTGTTACAGTCACCTGCGGGAACCTGACGTTGCGCTCGAGTTGTCCTTTGGGTCCTGTGATTTTGAGCAGGGGGCCATCCAGCTGCACTTTGACCCCGTCGGGTATCCTGATTTTCCGTACTGTTGTCATGGCTCCACCTCAATACACATACCCGAGGAGTTCCCCGCCGATACCCTCTTTTCTCGCCTGTTCGTGTGATAAGACGCCGCGCGAAGTGGAGAGCAGGAGAATGCCGAAATTTTTGCCCGGCAGGTACTGTTTCTCCCAGTATTTCATTTCCTCAAGCTGTACCGAGAACCGCGGTGAAATCGCACCGCAGTTGTTGATCTTTCCGGTCAGGTGAACAACCAGCTGTCCTCCCCTGCCATCTTCAATAAATTCGAAACTTTTAATATAGCCGGATTCCTGCATGATGCGCAGCATGGCGCCGAGCAGTTTGCTTGCGGGTTCGATGATGCATTCAGACTTTCCGGTATCACCGGCGTTCTTGAGGGTGCACATCCCGTCTGCTGTTGGATTTAAACGTGTCATATTATTTCACCCTCAGCTCATTTTCTTAAAGCCCATCTTCGGGGCCCATTCGCGGAAGCACTGCCTGCAGAACATGATGTGGTACCTGCGCACAAGTCCCTGTTTGCGCCCGCACATCTTGCATTCACTCGCACCACGACCGTATTTCTTCTTTCTCTCTCCTGCCATCAGCGCACCTCCACCTGAAAGTTCTGTTTGAGGAATTCAATTGCATCCGCTTTTTTCACACGCTGCTTTTCAGGAAGTTTTTTCTGCTCCATGCGCCTGCGGGTGATCCGTATACCCCTTCGCTCAAGGACAACGTTGACATCCATTCCATAGATGCCAATCTGCGGGTCGTAGGACATTCCGGGGAAATCCGTGTGCTCCTCAATACCAAATGAGAAGTTACCGCTTTTGTCGAATTGGTTTTCAAAGAGGATCTTCTCAATGATACCCAGGGATGTTTTGACAAACTCCTGTGCGTGTTTTCCGCGCAGTGTCACCTTACAACCTATTGGTGCCCCCTTCCTTACGGAAAACGCCGGCTGGGTCTTCTTTGCAATGGTCCTTACCGGAGTCTGTTTGGTGATTGTCTTCATGATCTCTTCGGCTTTGACAAGCTTTTCGCCACTTTCGCCGACTCCCATGTGGACGACAACCTTGTCGACGTAGATATCACGCATGGAAGTCACTGGTTACTCCCCCAATTGGTAATCGCCGGTTTTTCCCTGCCAATCATGTAGATATAGGGAGTGATTGTATCAAACTGGCCTTTGGTTTCTATATCTTCGAGAATCACCTTGTTCGGGACACTTCCTGTGGTTTTGATAATATCCACAATCCGGGCTACTTTCCCGGAGTGCCGCCCTCCTGTGACCATTGCTACATTACCCTTCGCGAACGGGAAATGATCGATAATTTTAAACCGGGTTTCAGGTTCAAGCGACAGGACTACCGTATCTTCAGGCTTATAGGTGTTATCGGCGATTATATTGGCGCCGAAACGGAGGTTGAGCTGGACACGCCCCCCGGGAATAATAGTTTTGTTACGGATCTTGCTGAGTCGTATTTTTGCCTCATCCGGGCTGATCTCCACAGAAGCATGCCGACCATGGTCATCCCGTTGGATCCGATAGTATTTCTGGATCTTCGGGAGCGTGAGAACATCAAAGATCCCGATCCCCATCTTCGGATCCCTGCAAGGTTTCCCGTTGATGATGAGATCTTTTTGGGAAAGGATCTGTTTGACTTCCTTCATTGTCCGGGCAAAGCCCATCCGGTCCCGGAGCCAGACTGCAACCGGCAATGCGTTCGCATTGTGCGGCCCTGCAGATGTCTTCGTGATGAATGTATTGGTCTTTTTTGCGATATGCCATGAGTCCGGGGCATTGAGGCGCTTTAAATGGTCTGACATTACTTGCCCTCCCCCAGTTTTTCCTCGCGGCGTTTATCATTCAGGTTCAACTTCGTGATCTGTACCTTAGATGCATCGACCACCCTAGGCACTTCAGTACCATCAGCTTTGGTTAAAGACACACCGTGGACTGTGAGTTTTGCTTTTCCGGTGTCGACTAAATCGACAATGCCCTCGTCGCCGACATGATCCCCCCGTGTCAGTTTGACCGTATCGCCTTTGACTGCACGCAGGGTCTTTTTTCCGTATCTCTCTTGTAATGCGGAGGATAACGGGGCGTTTAAGAATTTGCTCTTTTCGTGTGATGCTGCCGTGTACCGTGCCTTTCTCTGTTTTCTGGGCTGGTGACTTTCAATTCGTACCATGCTTTTTTCCTCACACGATGATAGTAGCCATTGAGCCAAGTTTCGGGAACCGCTCTGCCACTTCGCGGGCGACCGGTCCTTTGATCTCGGTTCCTTTTGGCTCGTTCTTTTCATCCACGACCACGACTGCGTTGTCCTCAAAAGAGACCCGGAGCCCGTTTGGTCTGCGCATCTCTTTCTTCTGCCTGATAACGACAGCCCGTACGAGCTTGCGGCGCATGTCGGGTGTACCTTTCTGGACACTCACCGTGGCGAGATCTCCCAGTCCCAGCTTGGGCTGACGGCGCCTGACACCATGGTAGCCAAAGACAGAAATGATTTGAACTGTCCTGGCACCGGTATTATCGGCGCATGCAAGCCTCGTCCCTGTGGCAAGTGCACGGGGCGTTTTTGACTGCTTTGCCTTCATTGCTGCTCGACCTCCACTACGACAAATGTCGTGCTTTTCGAGAGCGGCCGGCACTCAGCAATCTTCACCATATCGCCAACCTTTGCCTGGATGCAGGGGGGGTTGTGCGCATGGATCTTTGAGCTGCGTTTTTCGTACCGCTTATATTTCCGGACGTAGTGCATGTAGTTACGTGCAACCACGACCGTTCCCATCATACGATCGCTCACGACTTTACCGGTGATCACCTGGCCGCGCACCGGTAAACTGCCGTGAAACGGACAATTAACGTCCTTGCATTCCTGTTTGGGAGCCGGGACGTTCAATCCTATGTTTTGTGCCATTATGGTATCCTCTTTTGATTTGCAGGTTGATCCTCTTTTCAGGAGCCAGCGAGATTACTGATCCATCGATCTCAACAATCCGGCCTTCTGGAAGGCTTAAACGGAATATGCAGTGCCGTTTGGGGATCTGTTTAATCCCCTGCGCTGTCTTGACGGCAAACATATTTTTTGTTTCATCGATGATGCATCCGTTCACCCCGATATGAGTGGGGTTGCTCGCGGCAACTACCAGAACGTCAAGCCCGATCAGTTCATGGGACAGGACGTTCTGGAGAGAGATCATGCAGTTCTCCTGCGGTTCTGCTCAGTCATCATGCGGGCTATCGTCCTGCGCAATTCGCGGATATGACCGGGGTTTTCTGTGGCACCACCGGCGCTCACCTTGCCGTTATGCTGGACCAGCTCCATGCGGAGCTTCCCCATCTGTTCCTGCAGTTCGACATCGGAAAGCTGCTGGACGTCCTTCGCCCTGAATATTGCCATTACTGTCCCTCCACATGATCAATATCATCAGGCAGCGCCGGTTCATTGTCCACATCATTACCGGCATTCGTGGCCGGGCCCTTCTGAGCCGGTTTTGCCTTCTCCTGCACGATGACCTCAAAGTGGTCAGGAAGCTTCGCACCGGCAGGGACGATCTTGACCTGCACGCCGATAACCCCGAGTTTCTTAATCGCAACCGCATAGCCCTTTTCGACAATGGTGTTGCTCGGTTCACCGCAGTGCTTGATGTACCCCTCTGTGAACTTCTGGGTTCGTGCACGGGCACCGGTCAGCTTGCCTGCGATGATAACCTCGCATCCCAGCGCGCCGGAGTCCATCACCCGTCGCATGATGCTTGTTCCCGCTTTACGGAAGTACCAGCCCCGTTCGAGAGCGTTTGCCAGCCGTTCTGCCATGATCTGGGCGTTGAAGCTCGGATTTGTCACCTGCTGGACCTCAATCTGGGGGGACTCGACATTATACTTCTGGGCAAGGTCAAGGGTCAACTGGTGGACCAGCTTTCCGCCCTTCCCAATCACGATGCCGGGTTTTTCTGCAAAGATGGTAACCTGGGTCCCAAGCGGCGTCCTGGCAATATCCATGCCACCGTATCCCGCACGCTTCAGTTCCTTTGTCAGGTACTTCTCCACGCGGGCTTTCCGTACACCTTCTGTGATAAACTTCCGTTCTACTGCCATTACGCCACCTCCCGTGCAATAATCTCAATGTTCACGGATTCGCGCACCTTGGGAGTGGCGCGGCCCATGGCGCGGGGAAAGAACGCTTTCTGGGCCCTTCCACGGTTTGCCGTGACGTGAACGATCTCAAGTTTCTCTGCGTCAAGCCCGAGATATTCTGCATTTTTCTTGACCGACTCAAGGAGCCGTATGTATGCTTTTGATGCCTTGACAGGATACCTGCCTGCATCCCAGTTACCGGGGAGCCCGCGTTTGTGCGCGACGTTCCGAGTGAAGCGCTTGAACGGGATTGCCTTTTTGAGCGCGATGACCTCGTTGAGATACGCAATCGCTTCGTTGATCTGTTTGTGCCTGATGAAACCGGCAATCTCGATCGAATGCTTTGGCGACATGTTAAGTTCGTTCGCCTTTCCACGGGCGAAATTTTCGCCTTCCAGTTTTTGTGAATATGCAACTCGTGCCATGTCCATCACTTCAGCGGAACGTATTTGCTGCCCCTCGTTGCTCCGATACCTGCGGAACCATGGGTAACCCTGTGCCTCGTTAATGCAAATTCTCCGAGGTAGTGGAAGACCGACTCGGGCTGGAACTCGACTTTTAAGAATTCCTTGCCGTTGTAGATCTCGATTGTTCTTCCCACCATCTCCGGCATGACGATCATATCGCGAAGGTGGGTCCGGATCTTCTGGTCACCGTCGCGGATCTTCCCAAGCAGCGTCTCTTCACCACGGGAAAGACCTCGTGTTACCTTGCGGCGTGCACGGGCTGGCATGAGGGGGAGGAGCTCACTCATCCCCATCGCTTTCAGCTCGTCGATCTTATACCCGCGATAGGTGAACTCCTCACGCCTTCTGGGCATTCTCTTCTGTGTCTTTTTAGGTGCTGCCATACCAATCACTTCCTGCTCTTACCTGTCCTGCGTGCAGCCACATGTCCAACAGTCCTTCCTGGTGAGGTACCTCGTGCGATCGTTTTGGGACGACCGGTATGCTGGTGACCCCCGCCACCGAACGGGTGGTCGATTACATTCATTGCAACCCCACGGACGCGGGGCCAGTTGGACGCGGTATTTTTCATCTTGTGGTACTTGTTGCCGGCTGTTACGAACGGTTTGTCAACACGTCCCCCGCCCGCAACGATACCGATTGTCGCCCGGCACCGGGCATTGAACCATTTTGTCTTGCCGCTTGGCATCCGGACGCCGACGCGATCCAAGGTCTTGTCAACAACAATTGCCTGGACGCCGGTTGAGCGGACGAACTTGCCGCCATCGTTCGGCCGTGATTCAATATTGCAGATATACGATCCTGCAGGGATATTCTCGAGGGGCAGGGTGTTGCCATTCTTTACTTCAACATCCGCTCCCCATGCGACAGCAGCGCCGACACCGATGCCTTCTGTAATGAGCATGTATGTCTTTGTCCCGTCCTCGAGCCTGACGAGTGCTATCGGCGCATTGCGTGCCGGATCGTGCTCGATATCGATCACCGAGCCATTAACCGTCTTGGAGCCATCCCCAATGTGCCGAAGTTCGGCTTTATACCGGTGGGATGGTGCACGGTATGTCGGCCCTCCTTTGCCTCTGCTCTGTGTTGTAATACGATGTCCCATGGTTCCCACCTACATAATTCCGAGCCGGCTGAGGATCTCCTCGGCGGCTTTTTCATTCTCAAAACTCACGATCGCTTTTTTCTCCCCGTGGGTATTCATGAGGGTGCGAACGCTGGTCACTTTCTGGTCGAATGCTTTTTCGATCTCGCGCTTGATCTGGGTCTTTGTCGCTTCTTTGCGGACAAGGAACTGAAGTTTGCTCTGGTTCTCCAGAAGGACCATTGCCTTTTCCGTGACGAAGGGATACTTGAGAATCATTTATTTCCCCTCCAGTCGCGTGAGCGCACTTTCCGTCCAGACGGTGAGCCTTCCTGCCTGCATACCTGGTGCAAGATGTTCGACGTTGAGTTGATCGATTGTTACGACATCGACACCGGCAAGGTTGCGTGCGGAACGCAGGGGTGAGGTAGATGTAACAATGAGCAGGCTCTTGCGCTGCTTATACCGGCGACCCCGCATCTTGCCTCTTCCGGCACGGACTTTACGGCTCTCCTTTGCCCGCTCGACATCCTGGAATACACCGGCAGCGGTAAGTGCGGAGATAACGTCCAGAGTGCGGTTGAGTGTCTCAAACTTGTCCTCAAAAACGACCGGCACTGCCCCTTCAAAGAGGTGTCCCCGTTTACGGACAAGTTCTTCCTGTACGCTCGCTGCAATTGCTGATCGGAATGCTTTCTGCTTTTCCTTCTGGTTGATCTGCTTAACAAGCACCTTTGCAACAACCGGTGGGTGTGCTTCACGCCCGCCCTTTGCCTGCGGGACTTTGGCAGCACGCGAACCGTTCTTGATGCGCGGCACGTGCGATGCGCCTCGTCCGCTTCCCCAGCCAACTGCAGAGGAGCAGATACCCGCATAGGGATATGTCCCGTGCGGCTGTCTGCGGGTGCTCTGGAGTGCCATGACCGCTTTTTTGATCAGATCGGGACGGTACTCCTCTGAGAACATGACGGGGAGATCAATATTACGTGAAACTCCGCCTTCAATGGTTTTAATCTGTGCTTTCATGTCTGATCACCCCTGCTTGCTCTGAACGCTCACATGCTGAACCGCAGGCGTTCTGACAACGTGTTCACCCTGTCGTATTGCGGGGCGGATACGCACCAGTCTCTTGACGGGGCCCGGGATGGATCCCTTGATCAGGACATACGGGCTGTTGAGCACACCATAATGGAGAAAACCTCCAGCAGGTGTGATCTCGCTTCCGTTTTCTCCGATCTTCAAAATGCGCTTATTGAATTCAGTGCGCTGCTGGAATCCCATCTGTCCCATCTGCGGGACTTGCCAGCGGACGTGGTGCGGGTTCCATGGACCGAGCGTGCCGATATGCCTCTTCTTCCCCCCACGGGAGTGTTTGCGCTTGCGCAGCATGATACCCCATCGCTTCACTGCACCCTGTGTCCCCTTTCCGGTTGTGATCGCGGTGATATCTGCATACGTGCCCATCTGGATTACGTTTGTCAGGTTCACCTCTTTTCCAAGCAGCCCCATGATGAATTCGGACTGCTTGTCGATCGTTCCACCGGCTACCTTGATCTCCATGAGATCGGGCACCTTTTTAGGTACTCCTGACAGGGTCACCGGTTGGGTGTACATAACAGCGTGGAGTTCCGCAACTTTTCCTGCGGCGATTGCTTCCGCGAGGATTTTTTTGGCGTTTTCGGGATTATACTCCTTTGGCATGGTGATGCGGCGCCCGAGGACATCGTCAAGCTTTCCTGACCAGACTTCAGTCAGCGCGTGCTTTCCATAGGTATCCCGTGAATAGGCACGGATGGCTGCGATCTTCATGGCAGGGACCTCAATCACGGTGACGGGTATCATGATCTCTTTGCCTTCAGTAGGACTGTCTTTGTGGTCGTCCACCATGATCACGTGCGTCATACCTACTTTATAGCCGGCAAACCCCTGCAGAATTGGCGCGCCTTCATAGGCAGGCCATGACTGGTATTTTGGGATCTGGCTCTTTGCACGCGTTCTCGGGCTGTATGCAAGAGAACCCCTGCGTGGTCTTTTTGTTTTTGCCATTGTTCATCAATCCTTCTTTTGCGTGTAGGTTATTCTCAATTCGATCCGAATTGCGGTTATTCCGAGAATGAGTGCATTATTACGCTCATTACAGACGCTAACACGCGGAACCCGGGCGATCCCTGTGCTTTTTGTCAGTTCGGCTGGCGCAGTCCTTTCGATGCGCGTCCACCCATGCCTGACGATGCTGAAATATCGACCGTTCCTGGAACTGCCTGCGAATATCGTTTCCGCAGTGCTGCCGGATAAACCGGCATTCCTGTCTCGCGAAAGAGGACCCTGACGATAACGCATCCTTCAGGTTGCACGCTGGCACCCAAAGGAACAGGCTCGTCTTATTGACGTCCACCCATGCGCTTTTGTCAGACCTACCTTGTCAGCCCGTTGTGACGGATCACAACTCCTTCTCGGCTTCCCCGGCCATACTGTATGGACGGAGTTCACCAATCGAAGAACTCCCACGGCAGGGCGGGATTTGATATCCTGATCCCAAAACCCGCCGTCAGGATTTGATGCCGGATACGATTGCCTGCATCAATCCTTAGGCCTTCTTCATATCGGCTTCGGTTATAATTGTATAAAAAACATTATAAAGATATCCATATCTTTTGGTTTAATACAAGAAAGACCTTGAACCGTCAGTATGCTCTCAATTCAGTTAGGATTATAGTGCCTAGTGCCGGAGAATAAATGACCAGCTCATCCAAAATAAATGTCTCCCGTGCTGGTAATGTAAACATCAATATTTTCTGAAAGAGACCTTCCTTTATAGCCTTTAGGACGGGATTCCCTCAAATGGTTGATCAGGGCAATGGTATCGTATTTCACCTTTATACTTATTTTTTCAGCTTCAGAGAAGATCAAGGCCGGTATATCAAAGAGATCGGTACCTGAGGAGATAGTACAGAGATGTGTTGAGTCGAGAGTGTAGAGAAAGTCAAGTGTTTCCTTTGCCCTGCGGACATTCTCCATTGCAGATTTTTCTATCGTGCACACATTTGCCTTTGATGTGGCAATGATATCAGCAATCTGCTGCTGGGTCAATCCCTGTTTGCGGTACCTCAACACCTCCATCTGCCGGTCTGTGAGCAACCCGTCTTTCATACTATTTAATCAACTACCAAAATTTAAACACCTTTCGTTAACTTACTATCTCAAATTATGAGGATCCCAAGAAAATTGTCATGATTTTTTTAAAAAATAAAAATAATAATTTTTCACAGAGAGTCACGAGGAAAGGTCAATTCAAAATGTTTATATCGAAACTCGGTCATAATATCGTGTTACAAAACGAGGTGTAAACGATGGTTGTAAAAGTCGGAGTTGCCAAATTAGGCAATATTGCAAGCGGCGTAATGGCCGAACTGCTCCTTGATGAGAGAGCAGACCGTGAAGATATGCAGACATTCATGGCAACGAGCGGTACAAAACTCCAGCCGGAGGACATTGACCGTGTTGTATCCAACATGAAGGCTTGGAAACCGGACTTCTGTATTGTTGTTTCCCCCAACGGTGTGCTTCCCGGTCCAACCGGTGCACGCGAAGCGCTTGCCGCAGCAGGCATCCCCTGCATCGTCATCACCGATGATGTTACCACCAAGAAGGAGTGGGAAGGTATCAAGACCAGCAAGTTCGGCTATATCATCATGAAGGCCGACTCCATGATCGGCGCACGCCGCGAGTTCCTCGACCCCATCGAGATGGCGGACTACAACGGAAATCTTGTCAAGGTCCTTGCGCTCACCGGTGCATTCAGGAAACTTCAGGAAGGCATCGACAAGGTCATCGACCAGGTCAAAGCTGGCAAGAGTGGCGATGCACTCGAGCTCCCGAAGATCGTCATGACAAGCGACAAGGCTGTCGATGGTGAATTCACCAACCCGTATGCACTCGCAAAGGCACGCGCGGCCTATGAGATTGCATCAGCAGTCGCCATGGTCAACGTCAAGGGGTGCTTCATGACCAAGGAATGGGAGAAGTACATCCCGATTGTTGCAAGTGCACACGAGATGATGAAAGTCGCAGCTAATCTTTGTAATGAGGCACGCGAGATCGAGAAGGGATGCGACGGCATCCACCGCAAGGCCCACAAGAAAGACGGCGTGCAGGTTGCAAAGACTAAACTGGTCGCAAAATTCGATTAAATTAATCCGATCCTTTTTTTAGTCCTTTCTAAAGTACTTCCCGAGATCCTCCGGCAGGGTAAGGATCACCGGCTCCAGATGCAGACGTTCCATAAAAGCGGAGTCGCTCGTAGACTGGGGATTGGGATTGATTCGTGATATAAAAGAGCAAAACGCACAAAATCCATTGTCATCCCCGGCTTTATCCAAAAAGAGCGACATGTTGAAAGCATGTGTACCAAGTTTTTTATAAAGAGAGATAATCGTGAGGAGATCTTTTGACAACTGGTCAACATAGCTCTCAAGATCACCAATGCCGGATAAAGGGAGGATACCCCGTATCTCCTTTTCACCCAGCGGGACTGCATGGGCGTGCCAGAGAATCTCATCCCCGAAGAGATACCTTTCTGAACCGCGTTCCTCTCTCCTTATTGCATCCCAGTATGATTCGCCGTGGTTGTTGCGATAGCGTTTGCTCGTATTGAGGTATCGTTCTGCAATCGCAGATGGGCGTTTATCAGAGAGTGCCTGCATGTGAGGGTGTATCAGACTGGCTCCGGCTGATGGTAAAAAGTTCCAGTTGATGCTCGGGTAGCCATCAAAACGCCGGAGGGTTTCGATTTGTGCAGAGAGGGCATCAGCAATCTGATGATGCGAGAATTTTCTGACTGTGTGAGATTTTGTTATCACTGTGACGGTGTGCCATTGGGCAAACGGAAAGAGATTGGGAAATGTGACGCTCTCTCCCTTTATGACACGTGAATTATCAGAAAATGTCGGTGTAACGGTCAGGACATGTTCAGGACAGAACGGGCAATTGGCAGGATCAGCAGGTAATGATACCGACTGGTCGATATGCCGTTTTAATCGTTCCGGGCTAATTTTGCACCGGAGCCCAGTGTATCGTTCTTTTCGTTCCTGTAATATCCCCCCGCCACTGACCGGAATATCATGAACAGTAAACATGTTCCCCCTTTTTCTCATATCGTGCGATAGTATGATAGCACTTTTCATAGAATCCTTCAGGAACCCTACGAAAAAAATAAAAAAGTTTGGGAATACCGCCGTGATTGGCAGTATAGTTCTGCATCCGATCCGGCAGGTTGTACAATAGGATTATACAACGTACTTGCCGAG
>CAZNIL010000034.1:0-16423 GCA_964573085.1 uncultured Methanoregula sp. | reverse complement strand
CCCAGAGGGCAGACCTTGGCGCAGATGCCACATAACGTGCAGCTCTTTTCAACGCAGAGGTATGCGTCGATCAGTTCGAGGGCTCCTTCCGGACAGACCGACACGCAACACCCGCAATACCCACAGATATCCCGATGTACTTTGAGCATTGCGGTAAATGTTGGAGCGCAATTTCATTAATCTTTACGTATGAAGGGCAGGTCCGGCTCCGGCGACATAACTAATTATAGTCGAAAACCTTGCTTTTAATACAACTTGGGTTTTCTCAAATGGTTGTTTGCCACAGCCGGAGCAAACGGCCACGAGAAGATCCTGAATGAATCTTCGAAGTGGTGTTAACACATCCAATCCCTAAATAGACCAATCTTTTGCCTCTTTTGAGGCTACGATTGGTCATAATTGTTGTGTTCAACACTATAATACGAAAATGTGCCGTACTTCCCGCCCCCGCCCGGATGCAGCGTTACCCTGCCGTTGCGCAGCGCGTCGATAGCGTCTGCCACTTTCGGATGTATGATCCGGATCTCCGCAACGGGAGTGCTGGTGAGCACCTCGATCTCATTGCCGAAGGCAACGATGAACGCGTCGTAGACTGCCCGGCACTTTTTGGTATGCGGCGACGATACCCCTTCCACGGTCTGGATGATCTGCCCGAGCGGGACCATGTGGAGATACGGGGGGCGGGGGAGGGCGTCCCCGGTTGAGAGCTCGCGTGCCCGGTCGTACACGCCTTTCTTGATGATGCCGCCATCCTTCGGGCACCGCCATGCATGACGGACCGCTTCTTTGAGTGGAAACTGTGTAAAGCAGCGGATGCAGGCGGTGCGGTTGTACTTCCCTTCTTCCGGGAAGAACCCGGCATTCATTACGATCCTGCCGTTCTTCACCGCATCAAGGACCGAACCTACGGTCAGGGAAGAGAGTTCGAGCCGGTTGAACTCGCGGGCAAACTTCTCGGGCGCCGGGCTGTGAGCATCGGAGTTGGAGAGGAACGGGATGCCATAAAGATCCTGAATGCCGGCGCCGTAACTGCTGTCTGCAGAGAGCCCGAGTTCAAGGAGATCGATCGGTTCTGAGCCATAGCAGGCAGAGACGGAGTCGAAATATGCATACATCGCCGTCCACGGTGTAAACGCGTGCGCCGGGCCGATCAGCCCGCCGGTTTCATGGACAATTTTTGCGATTGCTTCACCGGGGAGATAGACATGCGGCCTGCCAACCGATGCGAGACTCCTGCTGTGAAGAGCGAGCCGCTCCCGTATCTCATCGAACTGCGAAAAGTCCTCCGCAAGGATCAGGTGGTGCACCCGTGACTGGTCTTCCACCTCAGCGGTCGGGACAACAACAATACCGGAGTCGTTCTCTAAAAAGGGGCGCCATGCCTGCTGCCATGCGGGGTGCAAAGCGTCTCCGGTCCCGAGCACGGTGATGCCCTTGATTACGCAGGAAGGGATCAGGCGCTCCGGCACCATCGAGCGGGAGACGGCGATCGCGTACGGGGAGTGGATGTGCAGGTCGGCATTGGCAAGCATGGGATGGCCTGAATATTACAGGGTTCTTGAAAGTAATTAATAAGCATCATGGCGGGTGGGCAAACCGCATTTTTTTATCAGGACGGATTTCTCAAGAGACTTTTTTTTATTTTTCGTTGACAACGATAGTGAACGCGGTTCCCGCACTCCGGTCAAGTTCAATAGTGCCCTGCAACTGCTCAACAAGCGAGATCACGAGCCGGAGCCCCAGTGATTTTGCATTGAGCCAGTCGAAATCCGCCGGAATGCCAACACCGTTGTCCTTATACACGATAGTGAGCTGGCGGTCCTTTTGGTGGATTGCGATAGAGATCTCGCCTGCCCTTCCGTCGGGAAATGCATGCTTTAAGGAGTTTGAGACCAGTTCGTTGATCATCAGCCCGACCGGGATGGCGGTGTTGATATCGAGGGAAATATTCCGGATATCCGTAGTGAACGTGACTCCTTTCCCACTCCTGCCAAAAAACTGGAAAAGGCTGTTGCCTAGGAACCGGACATAATTTCCAAGGTCAATCTTCGAGATGTCTTCGGACTGGTACAGTTTTTCGTGGACAAGTGACATTGCCATGACACGGTTCTGGCACTCCCTGAATGCGGCAATCGTGTTTTCATCCGTCATATACCGCGACTGGAGTTTCAGTAATGAAATAATAATCTGGAGGTTGTTCTTCACCCGGTGGTGGATTTCGCGGAGCAGGACTACTTTTTCCTCCAGAGAAGCGTTAATCTGCTCTGTACGATCTTTGACCCGTTGTTCAAGTCCTTCATTCAATTTTATGAGCGCCTCCTCCGCCTGTTTGCGATCACTGACATCCCGGATCGATTCGATTGCTCCTGTGACATTACCATTCGTGTCATAGAGCGGGGATGCGATGAACCAGAGGTGGGCACCCTTTCCGCCATAAAGACGCTGGATATAGATTTCAGAGATAAATTTATCCCCTTTTTTCTGGATGGCCGGATACTTCTTCGTGATTTCCTCATTATCCCCAAATATCAGATCAATGAGAATCGGGCGTCTCTCTCCGTAAAACGGGATGCCGTACTCATGATCCCCCTTTCCAATCATATCGCCCGCAGCAACACCGGTCATCTTTTCAATCGCCCGGTTCCATGCGATTATTTTTCCTTCCCTATCAATAGCAAAAGTCGCATCCGGAATGAAACTGATAATATCAGCAAAACGGCGTTCTGAATCCTGTAATGCTATTTCTGCCCGTTTTTGTTCAGTGATGTCTCTTCCAACAGTCTGGTATTCAGCCACATGACCATTCTTATCAAAGATTGCACGGTCGCTCCAGCGCTGCCACCGGATGTCACCGGAGGGCATGATGATGCGATGTTCGATCAAAGCAACCGGATTCTCCGGGGTCAGTGCTTTGATATGTTCCTTCATCTTTCTGGCGTCATCCGGGGGAATGACCACAGAATGATGCTTTCCGATGCATTCGTTCTTGTCCAATCCGAAATACCGGCAGTATGCATCGTTGACAAACGTGAGCGTTCCATCCGGTGTGAACCGGCAGATAAACTCCGTCTGGTCTTCAACAACGTCCCGGTACCGTTCCTCGCTCTCCCGCAAGGCATGCTCTGCCTTGATGCTCTTGGTGGTATCAATGCCGATTGCAACGAATCTGGCGCCTTGCCCTTTTTCGACCTCCAGACTCCGGGTATTCCAGAGGATAACCTTCTGCTCACCGGATTTACAATTGATAGTTGTCTCAAAATTCTGGAGGAACTTCTTTTCTTTGATAATCCGGTGAGCGTATCGGTAATCTTCTTCCGGTAATCACGATCGGGATAGAGGGATTTCCATATCCGGTTGGTACCGATCACTTCGTCTGCAGGGTATCCACTGATCTCAACTGCTGCATTGTTCCAGAGCAGAATATTGCCTTTTTCATCAAGCACCATCAGCCAGACATTGGCATTGGAAATAACGCTCTCCTGGAACAGGCTCATCGCGAGGATCTCTTCTTCTGCCCGCTTGCGCTCGGTGATATCTTCGAGGGTCTCTACAGCCCCGATAATAGTACCCTGTGAATCCAGGATCGGTGCGGCAGTGAAAAACAGCCATGAGCCAGACTTTCCAATATTGGGGAAATATTCGGTTGCCTCGTACGCTCTGTCAACAATTTTGGATTTTGTATATTTGCCTTTGTACCACTGCGGGGTCTTCTCTATTACATTATCGACCAGCTGGTCAGCCATGCAGGGGCATTCCTCCGGATAAAACGCCTGCCACTGCCGGTTTGTGCCAATTATTTCGTCAGCTTTGATCCCGCTGAACTTTTCCAATGCCTCGTTCCATTTAATAACCCGGTGATTTTTATCAATAATGAATTGAGGAATCGGCGAGCCCTGGATGATAGTATCCAATCTTCCTTCATTCTCTTTCAAAGATTTTTCTGCTTGTACAATATCAGTGATATCCCTTCCGACGGACTGGTATTCAACCACATGACCATCCTTATCAAAGATTGCACGGTCACTCCACCGCTGCCATCGGATCTGGCCGTCCGGCATGACGATGCGGTGCCTGAGTTCGGTGACCGGGTTTTCCGGACTCAGTGCTTTGATATGTTCATTCATCTTTCTGGCATCATCCGGGGGAATGACCACAGAATGATGCTGCCCGATGCATTCGTTCTTGTCCAATCCGAAATACCGGCAGTATGCATCGTTGACAAACGTAAGCGTTCCATCCGGTGTGAACCGGCAGATAAACTCCGTCTGGTCTTCAACGACGCTCCGGTACCGTTCCTCGCTCTCCAAGAGTGCATCTTCGACTTTTTTGCGTTCAGTAATATCACGCCCTTCCGGGATCAGGAACTGTACGTTACCGTCCTCACCAATGACCGGATGAATGCTGAAATCGATCCAAATCATTCCTGAAAGAGTCCATACCTGCACTTCGCGGTAGATCATCTCTTTTGATGCACAACGTTTCATATCTTCCCTGATGAGGTTCTGAACAGCACCTGAATACGTCCACCACTCCACATCATAAAATTTCATACCCCTTACTTCGTCAAGTGACCTCCCGATGATTTTAAGGGGCGTGTTGTTTACAAAGATGACTTCACCGTCAGGCTTCAGTACCGCTACAAATGTGAGCATATCGTTTAAAGTAGAATTATAGAGACTCTCCCGCTCCCGTAAGGTCTCTTGCGCCCGCTTAAGCGAGGTTATGTCCCGCCCGATTGCAATATACTGCGAAGCATCACCGGATGAATCCAAAAGTCCCCGCGTGTTCCACGAAATGACCCTTTCCTGCCCGTCCCTGCACCGGATTGTCGTCTCCAGGTTTTCGAAAAAATTGTTGGTCTGAATAATATTGACGATGTTTGCAGTGATTTTTTTCCGGTATTCCTTGTCCGGGTAGATCTGTTTCCATATCGTTGTCCTGCCAACAACCTCATCGGAACGGTACCCGCTGATATCTTCGGCAGCCTTGTTCCATATCAGGACTTTTCCTTCTTTATCAAGAACCATGAGCCAGACATTGGCATTGGAAATAACGCTTTCCTGGAACAGGCTCATCGCGCGGATCTCTTCTTCTGCCCGCTTGCGCTCGGTCATATCACGTATAATAATGAGATCCGCGGGTTTTTTTTCGTACAGAATAACTCCTGCGTTCAGCTCAGCATATAACCTGCTCCCGTTGTTGTGCTTCAGTATCGTCTCGTAAACCGGCGGCGGAGTTCCTCCCGCCATTCTCTGTTTATAACGCTCGAGAACCTCCTGCATGGCATCCGGATGGACAAAATCAGTCAGAGGTCTGCCAATAATCTCTTCAACGGGGCCTCCCCAGAGTTCACCAAGGCGGCGGTTTGCAAATCTGACAATACTGTCCTGTACAATTACGATACTATCATTTGCCCGCTCAATCAGGGTCCGGTATTTTTCTTCGCTGTCACGGAGAGCATCTTCTGTGGTTATAACGTCAGTGATATCCCTTCCGACGGACTGGTATTCAACCACATGACCAGTCTTATCAAAGATTGCACGGTCGCTCCAGCGCTGCCACCGGATCCGGCCATCCGGCATGACGATGCGGTGCCTGAGTTCACCGACCGGGTTTTTTGGGGTAAGTACTTTGATATGTGCCCTCATCCGCAGTGCATCGTCAGGGGGAATGACAACGGATTGCCTTTTCCCTATGCACTCCTCCCGTTTCAACCCGAAATAACGGCAATATGCGTCATTTACAAATGTGAGGTTCCCGTCAGGAGTGAACCGGCAGACGAATTCTGTCTGGTTCTCGACAATGCTCCGGTACCGGTTCTCGCTCTGTTGCAGCGCCTCTTCTGCCTGTATCCGTGCAATACTATTACCGATGATTGAGGTAATGGCCTCCAGGATCGATCGGCTCTGCTCCGGTATTGAATCCAGAGCGTGTGATGCAAGATTAAAACAGGCGATGACGCGCTCTTTATGAAGTACAGGCAGTATAGCGATAGCGCGCAGTCCTTCCTCTGCCCGTGCCCCCTTGTGGGGGACTTCCAGCGCTGGATATGTCGAATAAATGTTTTTTCTGGTAAAAACCATACGGGCAGATGCTGAGTCGCCCGGGATATGAGTAATCTCCCGGACAAATCCCCCGGATAAGCCGGATGAACAGGAAAGGTCAAGGTCACCGGATTTCTGATCGACAAGGTAAATCCCGCCACTATCCATTCCGGAAAGCCGGATGGCTGTGTCAAGGCACCGGGGTAACACTTCATCAAGTGTGGAAGCCGATGCCAGGGCAAGCGATAAATCACGTTCCGTAAGGAGGATTTCATGAGCAGTGATGCTGGTTTTTTCCCGAACGGTTTTTTTCATGGATTATATAATGAGCGAATGGCTGTTTTTCATCGACTTATATAACATAGATTAAATGTTACGATGCAGGGGGAAGTACATTGTTAATACGCATACATTACAGGCTTCATCGATTAATGTTTTGATCGATTCTGCCGTTGTTTAAGAGATATTAAAGGGAGAGCGGATGTGCAGATCAGCGTTGGCAGGCATTGTATTGTATGAATTGAACGTCGTGCCTTTTTTTGTCTCTGACACAACCGGGAACGGGATCATTTAGAGCAGGATTTAGTTGTGCTTTTCTCATGTATCACCGGATTACGGAGTCTCCCGATGAGGGGGAAAAAATTTTGTATCCAAAAAGGGATTTACCTGATACGGTTGGGATCAATAATCCAGGATGTATGGAAATTCACGTCTGATCCGCTTTCCGGCAGTTGTCCGATGAATGATACATCAAGCGTTCCCCCTTGTGCCAGTGCAGCAAAGTCCGCGTCAGATTCAATGACAACGTAGTCCCGTACAGTCGCCGATGATCCCGGATCAAGCGGGGTGGTCTTTGCCCCCGAACCGCCATGGGAGACGCCGATGCCGCCATGCGAAACACCGGCAGGATCCGTAATCCTGCTGTACCAGACCAGCTGGATCGGTAATGTCCCGGAATTTACTGCCCTGATATAGATATCGATGATCTTTTTATCGGGTTTTGACGAGTCGACATCAATGTGATCGATCTGAGTAGTAATCCTGTAACTCCCGTTCTGCAAAACCGCAGGTTCATTCATCTTCAGGCTTTGAGCCGGTACTCCGGAAACTGGTTGACCGGTTGTACAACCGGCGGCAAGAATCATGCAGAGGATTATTGCACCGAGCACAATCGTTTTCATCATAAAAAAATTCCATCTCATAGGATAAAATTTTGACTTTTTTCTTACTTCTTCCGGTGTCACCCGAATGATGGGCCTTTTACGGGTTTGCTGTATAGGAATTATGAAATGCCGACAAGTGTGGAAGTACAGACCCGGGAAAAATGAATTCACCTATGGATTTTGTTAAAATATTACGGAACGATTAACCGATATAACTCAGCTCGTCCTGGCTCTGCAGTTTCTCGCCCTCGATCAGGCCCTCGATCATCCGCTCCATTTCTGCAGCACGGTCATTGAGCTGGGTGGAGTCGACCTCGATATTGAGGAGACGGGAGAGAAGGGCAAGGACGCTCGTCGCACTCCGGGGATCGACAAGGTAGCCGCTTGTCTCGCCCATCAGGCAGACGGCGTCGATGTTCCTGAAGGAGCCCAAACCAAGCAGGAGCCCTGCTGCGCCAACGATACCGCCCCCGCCGGGCTCGTCCCGCTGGAAGATGACCCCCGCCGCCTCGATCTCAGGGCGCAGTTCCGCCCGGCTCACGGCACCGAGCACCCGGGGGTCCTCGACAAAGTGCCCCACGCCGAACCCGCCGAGCGTGTAGATGCGCTGCACCCCGAGCTCCTCTGCGATGTCAAGGTACTGGTCGGTGAGGATGTAGTGCCCCTCATTCGAGGTGCTCTGGTAGTCGCCGACAAGGAATACAACGTCGCGGGTATCGGTGTGGTGCAGGTACAGTTCGTTCCGGACGAGCCGTGCGACTCCGTTCTCCTCAATGATTACGTGCGGGGGGAAATAGAGGGAATGGATCTCGGCGATTTTTGTTGCGCCGAGCATGTGGATCATGTATTCCGCGACAAGCTTGCCGACCTGCCCGATGCCCGGGAGCCCCTCGATCATGACGGGGGATTCCAGCTTCCGGTCCTTGAAGTCCTCAAGGAACCGGACGCTGATGTCCTCGATCACCGGACCATCCTCCGGTACTTCCCGTACTTGTCCTCGGGTGAAAAACGTGCAGGATGCGCCGTCTCTGTCGGTGTACCGCAGGTGGGGCAGGTGAGTAAAAGGGTATAGGTCCGGTCAACAGGACAACGGCGGATCCGGCCGGTCATTGACTCTTCCCTGACTTGGGTTTCTTGACAAGCTTGCCCTCGCCGCCTGCCTTTTCCACGACCGCGATGGCGAGGGATGCTGCCTTTTCGAGCGCCTTTTCCGCTTTTTTATAGTCCGGTGCGGTCACCTTGATCCGGTACGCGGGTGCACCGAGGTAGAGGAGTTCTATATCCACGCCGGTAATCTTCGGTTCGGCACTTTTGAGCGCTTTTTTGATCACGGATATCCCGTCGGGCTGGGTGCAGGTGAGGATGAGGTTTCCCGTAACCTCGACTCTGGGGACTTTCACGTTCTCATGCGCGACATGCATCAGCGCTTCAGAAGCCTTTTTTGTGAGCCCCAGTTTTTTTATTGCCAGCTCGCCCTCAATGACAAGGTCTTCAAAAACAGGGTAGAGGGCTCCGTAATTCTCGAAAATCAGGTCCTCGATCGCCTTTGCGGGCTCGTCGGCAGCCGTTGCGGCAAACCCGATCCACTTCTTTGCTTTGGACTCGTTCTTCCACTCGCGGATCTTCTCGCGCCGCTGGTGTTCGTTGACGTCCTTTTTGGAGAGGTCTATATGACCGCGGGACCGGTCCACGTTGAGCACTTTGCAGACGATCTTCTGCCCTTCGCGGATGTGGTCGCGGATGTATTTGATCCAGCCGGTTGCAATCTCAGAGATAGGGATGAGCCCCTGCCGTCCGTTGTATTCGTCCAGCGAGACGAACGCAACAAAGTCCTTTACGTTCTCAACGGTGCAGACGACAAGTTCTGATTCCTGGGGCCATTCCCTGTCTTGCATATCGTCACAATCACTTGAGATTTGCGAGGATCTCAGCCTTTACGTTCGCTTTTCCACCGGTCGGGGTGGCAAGTTCCTTTCCGCAGACCACACAGTTCACAATCGTGCTCGCCTTTTCAAAGACGATCTGCTCGTTCTCGCAGTCCGGACACTTCACTTTAAAAAATGCGCTCCGGTTCTCCCGAACTTCACGTACCATGCCGTTCACTCCGTCAGTTCAAATTTCGCTACACGGTACCCTTTGCGCAGGTGCGCCTTTCCGCAGGTGACGCAGCGGTACCGCACGTTGATCTTCTTCGTTGGCTTGTCGCCGCCAGGCACCTTGGAGAACTTGCCCATGTTGCCCACGGTTCCCCTGCGCGCTTTCTGCCGGTCAATCCAGTGGAGCCCGGTCGTCTTACCTTTCTTTACTTTCTCGACTTCATGCACCTGATGGGTTCTGCAAAATGGGCAGTAGGTCTTGAATTTTGCTGGCATTTTCATGAAAAATTACCCCGTTTATTATATCGAATACCAATACTATTTACTAAGATTCATATTTAATGCTATGTTGCGCTCGACCAGCACCTCTGCATTCCGCTCCGGCAGCGTCACGATGTCGCCCTTCTCCAGATCATAGGTTTTACCATCAACGCCCATGAACGCGTCCATATCCGCAAGCACCCGGACGATCGCATATACGGGAGCAGGGGAGGAGGGGGCCGGTCTGGCAGGGAAGGATTCCCCGGCCGGCACAGGTGACATTTCAGGAGCTTCATGAAACGGCACTTCCGGTTCCAGTGGCAAGGTGGCCTGTTCCCTATCCTGCACAAGCCTGCGCTGGCAGGCACTGATCGCTTGGGAGATCCGCTCGAACATCTCCAGTTCCGGGGAGTTCATTCTCTTGATCTCCTCGCGGTCGATATACTGTCCCTTTGCCTGGCTTTCGGCAAGCGAGACAATCTTCGCGGCCCTTATGGTAAAGAGATCAAAGAGGGTCTGCTCGATGCTCCGTGTCTCAAGGATCAGCTTCTGGACATCGTCCGAGAAAGGATCCTCGGACATCTGGACTTTCTCCCGGATGGTGTGGAGCGTCTTGTGTGTGCGTTCGAAAAAATCCGGACCTATCGGGATGAGCTTTCCTGCCTCCCGTTCAGAGAGGAGCGCCTTCCGCAGATCATCAAGCCCCACCATGGAAATACCTCACGCGATCTCCGCCATCCCGCGGCAGCATAAAAATACCGCCACCGCTTCGGGTACTGTAGTGATCCCTTTTTGGAGCTGATAAGTGCTTCCGAGCATCGGCGTTGGCCGGGGGACGGTCACGTCGACTCTGACATCACGGGTTCCAAACACGACTGCATCGGTCAGCGGGTCGAATGCAGCAAGGTTACGGATCTCGATCTGCTGCACCCGCATCCCGCTCCCGCCATGCAGGGAGGTGGGCATCCGGATCAGGCGCTTTGTGTCCGTGGTCACCGGTTCATCGGCAAGAGCCGCCCGTTCGAGGAGCCGCTTCTTGAACTCCCCCTCTTCTGCTGTAACGATCTGGGAGAGCCCGCGGAATTTCATGAGCAGCCCGGCAACAGGCGCGTGGGTGAGCTCAGCGACAATCACCTCACGTTGTTCAAGCAGCTCTTCTGCGGTCACTTTCCCGATCTGGGGAATTGCAGACAGGTGGGCGAGCGCTTCCTTTTTTTGGAGTTTTCCCAGCCACGTGAGGTACTCAACCAGCGTTGCCTGGTACCGTGCCTGCCAGCACGGGCGGGCGGGGGCGGCTTTTGCAAGCATTGCCGCAGGGTCGATCCCGATCCCGCAGACGTAGTCGATCATCTCGCGCCGCTCCGCGCTCCCCCATGTCCGCAACGCGATATCCTTCACATGGATATGGTACCCCCGGCCACCCGAGAAAACAACGTCAATCGTCTTTGGATCGATGCCGAACTCTTCTGTCAGCATCGCGAGGAGTTTTAGTGCCTCCTCCTTGACCCGTGCAAGCATCACGTCGTAGGGCCCCCGCATGATGTGATCGGCATCAAGGTCGAAGATCAGGTCGGCTCCCAGCCACCCCTTCTCCTTCATGGTCGGGGCGTCCGGGCGCTCGTAATAAGCTACGGAATAATATGCATGGGCGGGAACGAGGTTCTTTACGTACCCGAAGAGCTCGTCCCGGCTGGAAAACCCGATGTGCCTGCGCATGTGGATCTCGGGATACCCCGGGGAAAACAGGACAAACCCCCACTCGCGCTGTTCGATAGAAGGTGGGGCAAGGTGCACCGTCTTTTGATAATATTCTGAAAAGCGCTGTTTTACAAACTCGAGCGTGGCGGGTTTCATCTAGCGAACTCCCCCGTGGAGTGAGCTCCTGCAGGACGCGAACTCCTGCGGGCCAGCTCCTTTTCCATATATGGGCCTCTCCTCTCATATCCCTGACTGCGATAGTACGGGCGTACGCCGATCCCGCTCATGATCGCAAGTCTTTGGAACCCGGCGTCGCGTGCACTCTCTTCGGCACGGGCGAGGAGCACCTTCCCGTGGTTCCGGTGCTGGTACTCCTCGTCCTCTGCATGCTTTCCCAGCGGGACGATACTCCCGTACACGTGCAGCTCCCGCACCAGTGCGGCACCGTCCAGTTCCGGTGAAAAGACGGACGAGGGGAATCGCAGGCGTGCAAACCCGACCAGCGAATCTCCGGAGACCATTGAGATAAAATGTTCATCGCCGCCACAAGCCTCGTAGCGGAGTGTCTGTATCTCAGCTTTGGCATCAGAGGGCAGGCGCCCGATCTCCCGGCACCGGATGCAGCGGCACCGTCTCCCGGCTTTGTGTAACCGATTCTGCGCAAGCTGCCGGAAGTTGGAGTGCTTTGACCCTGCCACGATCAGTTTTGCCGGGATATCCCGCTGGATCCGCTGGAGCCGGGTATACTCCGGGATCAGCGACTTTGCATACGCGATGAGATCGATCATCTCGTCCTCGGAATACGGTGCGTATCCCCCGTTCTGCCAGAGCGATTCGATCTCGGAGCCGGGGGTAACCAGTGTGGGGTAGATCTTGAGGAAATCGGGCCGGAAGCGGGAGTTAGAGAATATGGTTTCGAACATTTTGCGGTCGGATGCGAGGTCTGCGCCCGGCAGGTTCGGCATCATGTGGAACCCGACCTTGAGCCCTGCATCCCGCAGCAGCCGGTTTGCATCAACGGCGTCCTGTACCGTACAGCCCCGGCGGTTGATCGTGAGGATGCGGTCTTCGGTATGCTGGACGCCCAGCTCGACCTTGGTCACCCCAAGTGAGAGCATCAGTCCGATATGCTCCCGTTTGCACCAGTCGGGGCGGGTCTCAAACGTGATCGCGACGCACCGGACGTCCGCTTCCTCGTTTGCTGAATAGACCTGATCGATAGTTGGGAGAGGGCTGTCGGCACTTGGAGCTTTTGGATAATCGTTCATCGCCCGGACGCACTGGGACACGAACTCCTGCTGGTACTCCACGGGACGTGCGGTCATCGTGCCGCCCATCACGATCAGCTCCGCCTTGTCCACGAGGTGCCCGAGCAGCTCGAACTGGGCAAGGCGCGCCTGCACCTGCCGGTACGGGTCGTACCCGTGCTCCCTCGCACGCAGTGCAGCAGGCTCTTCTCCCGTATAGCTCTGGGGGGATTTGAACGGGTGATCGGGCCCGCCGGGGCAGGGCAGGCACTTGCCGTGCGGGCAGGGGGCAGGGGAGGTCATCACCGCGATCGGTGCAACGCCGGAAAGCGTCCGGGACGGCTTGACCAGAAGCAGCCTGCGCAGGCGTTCGCGTTCCCCGGGGAGAGCGGCGGCGAGCAGTGCAGAATTTTTCGGGACGGCGGCGAGGCGGTACTTCCGGCATACGTCGATCTTTTCTGCAACGATGCGCTCATCACCGGGTTCGAAGGAGATGATGCGGGAGATGATCTCCCGGTACGCCTTCGCCTCGTCCATAAAAGGGTTAATGTTCGGCTGCAACCTGTGTCGATGCAG
Organism: uncultured Methanoregula sp.; assembly: GCA_964573085.1. GTDB lineage: Archaea > Halobacteriota > Methanomicrobia > Methanomicrobiales > Methanospirillaceae > MVRE01. The sequence continues at coordinate 3,338 of CAZNIL010000034.1, read as the reverse complement.
TTTCAGAAGAATAGGACATCACAGGGATGCGGTGCCCGTGGATGTGAGTAACAATTTCATCGCCCAGGACAAGAAGGGCTTCCTTGTGGGCTTTCTTATCTTTATGAATGTGGACAGGAGAGATTGCAAGGGAACTATAACGGTTTGTAGGAATTTCTTCACTGGTGATACCTTCATAGTACTTTTTGATGTGAATCATCAGCATATGTAAATGGAGTAATTCTTCTTTTTGCACACAATCACCTTCCGCAAAAAATTACATGTCTTTTGCGGTTGATATATCTTTTTGGTGACCTTTATATCAGATCACGTACGCAGTTGTGCCGCGATAATCGGGCTCGCAATTGGAGATGCTCTGGGCGCGCCCCTTGAAGGGTTCCCGGCACCCCTGAAGATGGTGACGGACATGCTTCCGGGCGGCAGGCATCCAAGGACGAAGGGGGAAGTCACCGATGATACCCTGCAGGCGCTGGCAGTTGCCGCATCGCTTACCGCATGCCGCAGGTTCGATCCCGATGACATGATGGTGCGGTTTGTTGCCGCGTACCACAACAACCCGCAGTGGTTTGGCCCCACCTCATCCGCTGTTTTCGAGCTCGTCAGGAGCGGTGTCCCGCCACTCAAGGCTGCCGATGCTGCGCACGGGCGTCTGGGTTCAAGCCGGACCAATGGCAGTGTCATGCGTGGATTTCCTCTCGGGGTGTTCTATGCCCCGGGTTCTGTCGGGACAATGAGCATCGCCTGCTCGCGCCTGACCCACCATGACATGGTCGCCGCCCACTCGTCCTCATGGCTCAACACGATGACAAGCGCGATGTGCCGCGGGAGCACGAGGGAGACAGCATTCCGGCAGGCTTACGCAGCGTGTCGGAACGATGACGTGTTCCTTATGCTGGGGGGCTATAAAGACTATCCCCCGGACCCGTCCCTCGATGCCCTGCTCTGTGCCCATGCCGCCCTCTTCTGTTTCATGGACGCCGGTTCATTTGAGGACGCAGTGATATCCGCCATCAATCTCGGCGGGGATGCGGACACGGTCGGCGCATGCTGCGGGGCGCTTGCCGGCGCGTGCTGGGGGATGGATGCGATCCCCTTGCGGTGGATTAAGGATTTGGTGGATTATCCCCGCATCAGCTCGATAGCGTGGGAGCTGGCGATGGCAGCAGAGAATTAAAAAACCGGTCAACTGTTGCCATTTGGGTCCGCATTCGTTTGAAGTGGCGCTGGTCATGGCAGTCAGCCACTGGTGCGGAACCTGCCACAGATATGGTAAGATTCCGGGGATACACAGAAACCAAAAAACGAAACAAGCACATAGCTTGGCGGAGAAACGATCTCAAAAGGACGATTATCAATGGATATCATTGAGGCGCATCACCTCCGCAAGGCATTCGGGCAGGTCCTCGCTGTTGACGATGTCAGCATATCGGTTGCGGAAGGCGAGATCTTCGGATTCTTAGGCCCGAACGGAGCGGGAAAGACGACGACGATACGGATGCTCACCGGCGTGCTCTCCCCCGATGCCGGCACCGTCAGGATCCGGGGGGTTGACATCCACAAGAACCCCCTTGAGGCAAAATACTTCATGGGTGTCATCCCGGAGAACGGCACGGTCTACTCGGATCTCACGGCGGAACAGAACATCCTCTGGACCGGCAAGGCCTACGGGATGGACCGGGCCAGCTGCAAGAAGCGTGCGGATGAGATCCTCGCCCGGCTCGGGCTTGACGGGCGGCGGCATGATGTCGTCAGGACCTTCTCCAAAGGGATGCGGCAGCGGATCAGCATCGCGTGCGCCATCGTCCATTCGCCAAAGGTGCTCATTCTCGATGAACCGACAACAGGTCTGGACGTCTATTCCCGCAGGCTCGTGATCGATACGGTCCGGCAAATGAACCGGGAAGGGAGCACCGTGCTCCTGACTACGCACAACATCGAAGAGGCAAACACGCTATGCTCGAACATCAGCATCATCAACCAGGGAAAGATCGTGGCTACGGAAAGCCCCGAGAAGCTCAAGAAGACATTTGATACCAGCAGGTACATCGAGATCGCCTTCGAACAACAGGTCGGGCCCGGGATCTTTGCAGTCGAAGGGGTGATAAGGGCAGAACCGTGGGGAGACAAGTGGCGGGTGTATTCGGGCAATCCTGACAGGGCGGTCAAGGAGCTCGTTGCAGCGGCGGGCAGGGCAAATTTGACCATCGTCTCGATCGCAACGTCGAACCCGACGCTCGAAGAGGCTTTTGTCCAGCTCACGGCAGGTGCATAGTGGATCCCCGTCTCTTTGCCCGGAGCGTTGCAATCGTTGCCGAGAAGAACATGCGTATCTATTACTTCAAGGGGCCGGTCGTTGTCTTCGGCCTCCTCTTCCCCCTCCTCATGTTTCTTACGTTCTTTATCGGCCGGAGCCTCGATCTCGTCCTCTTCTTCCCGGGATTTCTGGGTATGATGCTCTTCTTCACCTCATCGTCGGTCGGCCCCCTCATCACACCGTGGGAGAAGCGGGACAAGACCTACGAGCGGCTCCTCTCGCTCCCGGTCGTTCTCGACAGCCTGATCGTTGGGGACGTCCTTGCGGGTGCAGCCTTCGGCGCCGGGATCACGTCGATCGTCTGGGTGGCGAGTTCTGCCCTGCTCCACCTCCCGCTCCGGGACCCCGTTCTCCTTGCCGTTGGCATAGTTCTCGGTGCGGTCACATTTGCTGCGCTCGGGACCCTGCTTGCCTCGCCGACTACCGATAACCCGTCAAACATCATGATGCTCTCGAGCCTTGTGCGGCTCCCCCTGATTTTCATAAGCGGGATCTTCATCCCGTTATCGCAGCTGACCGGCTGGATGTGGGCCGCAACCTCGCTCTCCCCGCTCACGTACCTTGTCGACCTCTTCCATGCCGCTTTCCTCGGCGACGAGGTCCACTCTCCATGGCTCGACTCGCTCGTGCTCATAATCGTTATCCTCATATTCTGGCTCTGTGCACGGGCCATCCAGCAGCGGAACCTCATCAAAGGGATCTGATTGTAACGGACACCGGGCAACGGGACACCGGCAACCGGCGGCGATTCCGGAACAGGCGGGGCCTGTTGGAGCGTTAAATGAAAAAACTACTTACAACTCTTTATAAAAACAGGACAGGAACTCAAATCACCCGCTCTTCAGCTCGACCAGCTTGAGCGCCCGCCCTTTTTCGCAGATGTCGGGGGCGTTGCCAAGTACGTCCGCGATGATGTACTTCTCCCCTTCCACGATCCCGTCAGGGTGGCAGAGCTCGTAGCTCCGGCAGTCCGCCTTGTTGCAGGAGGATTCGAATTTGATCCTGGAGTTGACCATCGCCATCT
>CAZNIL010000033.1:0-17081 GCA_964573085.1 uncultured Methanoregula sp. | reverse complement strand
TCATACAGAAGCCTGAAAAACCGGCATAGTCGAAGATGCCTTTGGCATCTTCTCCCCCCGGGTATGACAGGAGTCATACCTTCCTTCCCAAAACAGTGGTTTTTCCTCCTCCGGCATACTACAACCCGATCCGGCCTGGGATCGTGCCCGCAATTAGAGCTATTTGCGTCCTGATTTTTACGTCGGAGAAATGGTGGAAAAGTGGGAATTATGCCCGCTTTTTCGCGAATTATGCCCGGAATCCGGGCCCGGACCGTGCTTTCGGAATACCTCCCGGATCGTGCCACCGTCGGAGAGTGCAATCTGGAAAAGTACTGCTCTCTCCCAGGCTTTTCGCAGCTCCCCGTACGTATGGGTTGACAGACACTCGCCTGACCTATACCCAAAATCCTCGTCGGTGCCCGTCCGAGGAAAACCGGGATGCAGAGAGTCGAAGATGCCTTCGGCATCTTCTCCACTCGGGTATGACATGCGTCATACCTTCGTCCCAAAAACAGGGGTTCTTTTTCTTACAGCATATTACAGTCCGATCCCCCCTGAGATCGTGCCCGCAATTAGTGCTATTTGCGGACTTTTTGGAGACCGCCGGGTGCCGATTCCAGCCAAACGGATGGCGTATCGTTAATTTCGTAAAACAATTGGGACAGTTTTGAGCGAATTAGTGCCTGAAACCCGCTCCTGACGCTGTGAGAACAGCATACCCGGATCCATGCTACCGTCGGAGGACCATTACCCTGCAAAGAGATGCAGATGCATGAGTCCTCCAGCGTGCTCTAGCTACACCGGTTCAATCTCGAATGACTCCCCCGGCTTCAAAACCTGCACTTTGAGATCCGTCGTCCGCTCGATCGCCTGCTTGAACGCAACCGGGTCCTGCATAATCCTGTCCCATGTGTTGTAATGGATCGGGATGATGAGTTTTGCACCGATGAAGTTTGCCGCCATCATCGCCTCGTTTGGGCCCATCGTAAACCTCCCGCCAATAGGAAGCATCGCAACATCAGGATGGTAGAGCTCGCCGATCAGTTTCATATCCGAAAAGAGCGCGGTATCCCCTGCATGATACACCGACACCCCGTCCATCCGTATGACAAAACCTGCCGCAGTGCCCCCGCCGTACCCCTGCCCGGTCTGCTCGATCCTGCCGGAGTGCACCGCGGGCGTCATGGTGAACGTAACCCCGCGGAGTTCGATTGTCCCGCCGATGTTCATGCTCTCGGACGGGACGCCTTGTGCCTTTAAGTATTTGGCGATCTCGGTGATTGCAACGGTCGGCCGCTTGATCGAGACCGCCTCGCCCATGTGGTCGGCGTGCCCGTGGGTAACGGCAACGAAATCAGGTTTTGTCCACGCAACGCTCCCGCCATCAATGAACGGATCGATCAGGACCTTTTTACTGCCCGAAAGAAGAACGCATGAGTGCCCCAGCCAGGTAATCTGCATATATGCAGATCGTACTGAAGGTGTATGAACGTTGTTGCGGTTGCCCGATCAGGGAGTTCACTATTTTTTTTAAAAAAAACCAGCAGGCTCTTTACCGGCAAACGACAACCATTAATGAGAGGGATAGCCGGATGTACGACCACTGCCCGGGTGCTGCGAACCTGCGGACGCCCACGCTCACTGTAAAAAAATGCCCGCAGTGCGGTGACGAGGTCGAGGTCTTTTCACATGATGTCGCCGTGAAATGCACAACATGCGGGTTCGTGGTGTATAACGATATTGCGTCCTGTATCCAGTAGTGTAAGCATGCAAAAGAGTGTGTCGGCCCTGAGATGTTTGAGAGACTGACTCACCAGAAAAAGCAGTGAAACGATTCCACATCGAGTGTGGGTAGGCACTAAAAAAGAATGATGGATGTATTTCCTGGTGAACCGGTGCAACGCTTCAGGTCACATCGATCAGTTCAGCTTCGGTGATGTCAATCGAATCGCCAAACCCGTCAGCGGTCACGCTACGGGTCATCTGTTCGGTCAGGTCGCGGTCTTCCATGACATCCCTGATCCGTGCAATATACGGGTCAATGGTCGGGTCTTCCTGTTCCTCAATCACATGCCGGTACTCCCGCAGCGTGGAGGGGCTGATGCCAAGCTCCTCGCTGATCTCCTTCATGGTCTTTCCGGAATCGATAAGGTCGCTCATCTTCTCGCGGTCAAACGGCATTTTAAAGTCAAGCTCGCGGAAGAGCTTGAGCCGGACCCGCGCCCGTGCAACCGTCTTGCTGAGTTTCTCGTCGCCAAGCTCGCGGGCGATCTCGGTATCGTTCTTTTGCGCATAGAACATGGTGACGAGTTTTGCAAGCTGGATCGGTTTTAGGGATGTCTTGAAGATCCCCTGCTCGGTGATCTCGCGCATGACCAGTGCGACCTCACGTTCAATGGCATCGCTGTCCCTGAGGGTGCCGTGGATATTCTTCATCGGCTCGACAATCTTTGTCTTGCCGGACATCATGCTGAACAGTTTAAGCAGCTGTGCTTTCTTTTTTTCTTCAGTCATTTGCGAACCCCGCTCTTGGGATTAGGATATACAATATTAGGCAGACTATTTAATTCTATTGTAATTGGTTATTTGACCAAAAACTCTTTAAATTGGATTGCGATTTTTCCAAAGGACCGGTTTCATTTCTTAGGAGAACCGGTTCATTATAGCCTCATTTCATCCTCAACCTTACATCCTCATTCCCCACATGAGAGGATTTCTTAAAAAGATCCACCCCTCCCTCCAGCATCCTTTTTGTGCCAGTCGTCGTACTATATTGGACGAATATCTAAATTGTCCTGTGATCACCATGAGCGATGTATTCGAAAAAGTGATGGATCTGGCAAAACGCCGCGGGTTTATCTGGCCCACATCGGAATGCTACGGGGCGGTTGCGGGTTTCATCGATTATGGCCCGCTCGGCGCGATGATGAAGCGGCGGGTTGAGGATATCTGGCGGGATTTTTACGTCATCGGGGAGGGATACTACGAGATCGAGTGCCCCACCATCGGGGAGGAAGCGGTCTTTGTCGCATCGGGGCATGTCAAGGGTTTTTCCGATAAGATGTGCCAGTGCCCGCACTGCAGGGAATTCCTCCGTGCAGACCATGTTGCTGATGGCGCGGGGATTACGGGCGCCGCTACCATGGGAAACGAGGAGCTCGCGGCGGCAATCGCTCCCTGTACCTGCCCGGCATGCGAAAAAACGCTCGGCAAGGTTGAGGTGTTCAACTTCAACCTGATGTTTAAGACGAGCATCGGCCCGGGCTCGCAGCGCACCGGCTACCTGCGCCCCGAGACTGCACAGGGAATGTTTGTTGACTTTGGCCGGCTCCTCCGGTTTTACCGCGACCACCTCCCGTTCGGCGCCGTGCAGATCGGCAAGTCGTACCGCAATGAGATCTCGCCACGGCAGGGGATGATCCGGCTGCGGGAGTTCTCACAGGCAGAAGCGGAGATCTTCGTGCACCCCGATGAGAAGGATCACCCGCAGTTCTCCCGCTATGCAGAGTATACCATGCCGCTGTTAACCTCTGCACAGCAGCTGGCAAAGGAGCCTGCCGTCACGATGACGATGCGCGAGGCTGTCGACACAAATCTCATCGCCAACGAATATGTCGCCTACTACCTTGCACTCACCCATGAGATGCTCCTAAAGATCGGGGTAAAATCTGACCGTCTCCGGTTCCGCCAGCACCTTCCCGATGAGCTCGCACATTACGCGGCTGACTGCTGGGACGCAGAAGTCCGTTCTGACCGGTTCGGCTGGGTTGAGACCGTTGGCATCGCTGACCGGACCGACTATGACCTGAAATCCCACGCAGAACACAGTGGCACTCCGATGACGGTGTTCATCCAGTATGACCAGCCAAAGAAGGTTAAGCGCCGGCGCATCGTCCCGAACATGAGCGTGCTGGGGAAGCAGTACCGGAATAAGGCAAAAGCGGTCTTTGAGGCGCTGGCTCAGGCAACACCGGATGAGAAAGGTGCGGATATTGTGGTCGACGGCGAGAAGATCCATATCCCGCCAGATCTTTTCGAGGTCCGGGACGAGGTCATCGAGGTCAGGGGCGACGAGGTCATCCCCCATGTCATCGAACCCAGTTATGGCATCGACCGGATGTGCTATGCAGTGCTCGAACAGGCGTATGACGAGGACACTGCGGACGGTGAAGCCCGGACGGTGCTCCGGCTCGCCCCCTGTGTCGCCCCGGTACAGGTCGCGGTCTTCCCGCTCATGAACCGCGACGGACTGGACTCGATCGCAACAGGGATCACCAAAACGCTCAAAAGCCGGGGCGTGCTTGCCGAGTACGATGATTCGGGCGCCATTGGGCGCCGGTACCGCCGGCAGGACGAGATTGGCACCCCGTTTGCGATCACCATCGATTACCAGACAAAGGATGACCAAACCGTGACCGTGCGCGACCGGGACAGTATGAAACAGGTACGGGTCGCAATCGAAAAGATACCGGAAACGATCTGCGCCTTGGTAAACGGGAGTGCAGAGTTTTCAGCGCTCTAGGACATGACCTGCATCACCCACCCCCTCATCAGGCCGGACAGCATCGAATCGCGGGAGTACCAGCTCACAATCGCGATGAGGGCCCTCGATGCAAACACGATGGTGATCCTCCCGACCGGTCTTGGAAAAACCGCAGTCGCGCTCCTTGCCGCTGCATCCCGGCTCTATAACGAAGGGGGAAAGATACTGATGCTCGCCCCGACAAAACCCCTCGTTGAGCAGCACCTGCGTTTTTTCGAGAAGTATCTTCTGGTCAGGAGCCCGACCGGTCCCGCTGCCTCCCCGTTTGTCATGTTTACCGGTGAAGCGCCGCCGGACGAACGGACTGCTGACTGGGAGAAGGCGACGGTAATCCTTGCAACCCCGCAGGTCGTCAAAAACGACCTCATTGCCGGGCGGTACACACTGAAGGATGTCACGCTTCTGGTCGTAGACGAGTGCCACCGTGCGGTAGGCAATTATGCGTACGTGTTCCTCGCGCAACGGTATCTCTCCACCGCAGGCAAGCCGCTCCTCCTTGCAATGACCGCGTCACCGGGAGGGGCGCAGGAGAAGGTGCAGGAAGTCTGTGCCAACCTCGGGATCGCCCACATCGAGACACGGACCGAGGATGACCCCGATGTCCGCCCGTATGTCTTTGCGCGTGACATGGAAGTCATCACCATCGACCTTCCCCCGGACCTCAAAGCGGCGATCACGACCATTAACGCCCTCACCGAGGACAGGCTCAGCCTCCTTGCCTCGCTCCATTTTACTGTCCCGAAACGGGAGAAGCTGACCATGAAGGCACTCGCTGCGATCAACGCCCAGATCCAGCAGCGGATCGCAGACCGTGATCCGGCAGCATACTCGGCAGCTTCGGTCTACGCCGAATGCATGAAACTCAGGCACGCGGTCACGCTTGCGGAATCGCAGGGAAGCGAGGTGCTCAAAGGCTATATCGCAAAACTTGTCGCCGAGGGTACCGGTGCGGGGGGCAGTAAGGCGAGCCAGCGGCTGGTAAAAGATCCCGGTTTCCGCGACTTTTTCGAACGCTCGCTGGGATGGACACAGGAATTACACCCCAAACCCAAAATCGCGCTTGACCTTATCCGAGAACAGCTTGTCGCCCACCCCGACAGCCGGATCATCCTGTTTGCAACATACCGGGACACCGTGCAGCTCCTTGTTGACTTCCTCACAAAAAACGGGATACAGTGCGAACGGTTCGTCGGGCAGGCAACCAAGGATGCAGAAAAAGGACTAAGCCAGAAGAAACAGATTGCAGCGCTCGGGCGGTTCCGGGAAGGAGAATTTAAAGTCCTGATCGCCACATCGGTTGGCGAAGAAGGGCTCGATGTCCCTGCGACAGACATGGTAATCTTCTACGAGGCGGTCCCATCAGAGATCCGCTCCATCCAGCGCAAAGGGAGGACCGGCAGGTCCGGGGCGGGACGGGTCGTTGTGCTCGTGACCAAGGGGACTGCGGATGAAGTGTACCGGCACGTCAGCCAGCAGAAAGAGAAACAGATGCACAAAAGCATGAGAACAATGAGCAGGATGGCATCAGTCCCACAAAAACCGGTCGAACCGGAGCAGGCAAGCATCGAGGCATTCACGCCACAGGGCCCGAAGATCATCATCGATGACCGTGAGACCTCATCCAGAGTTGTCGAGGTCCTGAGCGGGATGGGGGCGGCAATCAGGCTCGAGCGCCTCGCGCACGGCGACTATGCGATTGGCGACCGGATCCTCGTTGAGCGAAAGACCTCCCGGGACTTTGTGGACACGCTGATCAACCGCGACCTGCTGGGCCAGGTGAAAGCAATGGCCGAGTCGGTCACCCGCCCAGTCCTCATCATCGAAGGCGGTGATCTCTCCATCCAGCGGGACATCCACCCGAATGCAATCAGGGGCGTGCTCGCTGCACTCACCGTTGACATGGGGGTCTCGCTCCTGTTCACAAAAGACGAGCAGGATACCGCCCAGATGCTCTTTGTGCTTGCAAAACGCGAGGAGGGCGAGCGGGGCGGGCGGAAAGTTCACCCCCACAAGTCCCATCGCTCGCTAAAGGAAGAACAGGAGTACATCATCTCCGCGTTCCCGGAGATCGGCTTAAAAAACGCACGACTGCTGCTTGCGCATTTCGGATCGGTGCAGGCGATCGCAAACGCTGAACCTGAGGAGCTTGTCGCGATAAAAGGGATAGGAGAAAAGACAGCACAGAAGATCCACGACCTCTGCCGCCGTCCCTACAACTGACAGAGGATCCGGAGCGCTTCCGTCCCCACCTTCACCGAGTTCATGAGGGTGAGGACATGGTCGGGGTCCTTCTCGTTGTGGATCCGCTCGCAGAGCGAGAGGATGGCCATCGCAAGTTCGTCGGCAAGCATTCCGCCTTCGCAGGAGTCTTCGCCATGGCCTTCACCACGTACGCGTGGATTTGCCGGCTCACGGGCGTGAACCGGTTCGTCAGCCGGTTTTTCTGCAGGTTGTGCATCCCGCTCGTTCTCTGCGCAGACAACACAGAAGGTCTTACCCTTGACTTCAAACATCGGGCAGCCGCACTGCCTGCAGGACTTTTCGAGCATCTTGCCTCCCTTGAGGAGGTACTCGGCCATGATCTCGTCTTCTTTTCTTGCTGCCAAAAGGGATCACCGTCGCATCAATATTTAACCTATATATGGAGGTTCTGCATATTAACTAAAGGTACGAGGTGTGGCACGATGCCGAACCCACAGAAAACCATTGAAAACTGTATCCTGATGCTGCAGCACATCATGGATGACAGCACTATCCCGAGAAATATCCGGCGCGTGGCGGACGAGACCCGGCAGTTGCTGACAAATGACTCCAAGGAACTGGGCTTGCGTGCGGCTGAAGCGATCTCCAAGATTGACGAGATCTCAAATGACCCCAACATGCCGGTCCATGCAAGGACGCGTATCTGGGAGCTGGTCTCCAAGCTGGAAACGATCCCGCTGGACTAAACGTCCCCTCATCCCTGCGCCCCTTTTTAGTCATTCTTGTGTGTTTTTGCTCTTAAAGAGAGCCTCTTTTCATCGGATCTTTTCGTAACCCTATCGCCCTTAAACAGTGTTAAAGGGAAAAGTCTTTTTTTGATCCCGCATGAAGATCCACAAAAGAGCGATATACATAAGGAAAGGTTATGATATTGCCCAGAGAATACAATCATATCAGATACCACAGGTGTTTTGTAAAACATGTCCACAGTCCTGGTTGTTGATGATGATCCGGATATCGCCAACATTTTCAAGATCTTCCTTTCACGGGACGGGCATACGGCAGTCACCGCATCGGACGGACAGATCTGCCTTGAAAAAGTAGAGCATTGCAAATTTGACCTCATCCTTCTCGATATCATGATGGCGCCCATGGACGGGTGGGAGACCCTTGAAACTATCAAATCAAATCCAAAGACCAGTTCGATCCCCGTCATCATGGTCACGGGAAAGCCCCTCGAAGAACATGAGCGTGCGAAGTACGGGAGCCTTTTTTACCAGTATCTTATGAAGCCGGTGCGCCGCACGGAATTATGCGATATCGTGAATGGTGCATTGAAAAATAATTTGGTTTTGTAAAAAAATCCTTTCTGAACACCCGGCTAAAAAACCCGGCCCAAATAAAGCCTTTTCTTCACCGTTTCCCGCTGATATTCAACCAGCGAGTAATCTCAGAAAGGATTGCGGATGTGATCTCTTCACGCCGGACAATATCCCGCACCCCAGCGAAGCGACTGTCACATTGTTATCAAAACTAAGTATTGTGAGACCGATAGTGTAGAGCCCGATCAGGAACTAAGAATCGGCCATACAATATCACTTGGGCGTGAAATGTCAAAAGCCTGAGGGGCCACGGTGCCCCCCCAAGATACCATGTTCCCCGATACGATCATAATAAAAAGGTGGGGGACTCTCACAGCACTGTGCTACCTGCTCAGTACATCCTGCACGAAAGCCCCGATATGGGCTATTGCTTCCCCGCCTTCCGGTACCTGATCCGCATATACCTGCCAGCAATGGAACATCTGCTGCCAGATCTCAAACCGGACCGGCACACCGGCCCATCGTGCCTTGTTAACAAACCCTGCAATCCCGTCGAATAAGAGTTCATGCGTCCCCGCCTGTATATACAGCCCGGGAAGCCCGGAGAAATTGGCATGGACCGGCGATGCAAGCGGACCAGCCGGGTCATGCCCCGCAAGGTACATGGTGCGGATACTATGAAAGCGCTCAGCTATGATCGAGTCGTTGTCCGCGTTCTTGTGCACCGATGCCCCTTCAAACATCATGTCGACCACCGGTGACATGCAGACTGCTGCCCGGGGAAGGGCTATTGACTGGTCACGTGCTGACAGGAGCAGATCAAGTACAAGTGTCCCGCCTGCCGAAATACCGACCGGCACAATCCGGTGCGGCGGATACCCATGGGTGATGAGCCAGCGGTACGCAGCTACAGCATCTTCCACCGCAGCGGGAAAGACATGTTCCGGTGCCAGCCGGTAATCGACCGAGAACACCCGCGCCCGGGCAGCCCGTGCTATCCGGGTGCAGAGCCCGAGGTGGTCCTGAGTCGACCCGATGGTAAACCCTCCTCCATGGAAGAACAGAACGGTGCGGTCCGGAACCGATTCCGGGACAGAAATCCAGAAACCCTGCACACCACCCTCACCGATTAAAACCCGTTCCAAAAACTGCGGTTCTCCTGCACCCTGCTGCATCTCTTCGTAGAATGCAGCGTACTCCCGGCGCATCACCGGCAGCGGTTTTGCCAGGTCAGGAGCGTTGGACTTAATGACGTCGAGGAGATCGTCATAAGGGTTCTGATCCATCGTATTCGTATGTGAGGTTATTGTACAGCGGGATGATAAAGGATTCACCTGCGCTTGTGGCGCGGGAACTAAAAACAGTTAAATAATGATGATCGCAGGCATCATTCTGTGAACGCTTTCTTTGCGGGAGAGAAAAGATCTCAAAATCTCTCCCCAACAAGCACCCGACACCCGGACTCTTCTCTTAAAAAATCTCTTGTAAATGGTTTTATTACAAAACAGTTCATAAAAAAAACTATTAAGAAAAAGAACTAATCAGGATCAGGGACACACAATGGCTTATGATATCCATGACAAGGCTGCTGAAAATTTGCTGACCCTGATGCCATTCTATCATAAACATATCATGAAGACGGGATACGGCATCACCGGCATGCAGGCTGCACAATACCGGGTGCTTGGGGTGCTCATGAAAGCAGGAACGCTCCCCATGTCCGAGATCGGGCGGCGCCTCTATATCTCAAAACCCTACATGACAGCGCTCATCGATACCCTGATTAAGGATGGGCTGGTAGAGCGCCAGCCTGATCTGGCCGACCGCCGGGTCATCAACATTTCCATCACGGAAGAGGGCAAAAAGCACCTGAAACAATCAATCACCCTGTACAAAAATGATTTAAAAGATCTCCTCTCTACGCTGAACGAACATGACCTTGAAGAACTCTGCTCATCGCTTGAATCCTTAAAAGCAATCCTTGGAAAGATCCCGTGAGAGCTGTAACCATGGAGCCATTACCCGAAGAACGGAATACAGACCACCCGACACTGGACGAAGCGGGAATACGCGGATATACCCCACGCATTCCGGGAACTGGTGGATGGGGTACGGGATCTGGCGAAAGTATCATCAGTATTGATCACCTGACGAAAATCTTCCGCGAGAAAAACCGTACCGTAACCGCTGTCAACGACATCACGTTTGAGGTTCAAAGAGGGGAGATCTTCGGTCTTTTAGGTCCAAACGGTGCAGGAAAGAGCACGCTGATACGTATCCTGACCACACTGCTCCGGCCGACTTCCGGTACGGCATGCGTCGATACCTACGATATAACAAAGGACCCCGAAAAGATACGCACTATTATCGGTGTATGTCCACAGAACAGTACGCTTGACGTCGAACTCACTGCATATGACAACCTTGAATTTTATGGACAACTCGTAAATGTTGACGACCGCGTCCTGGACGCACGGATATGGCAGCTCCTCAAGATGGCCGAACTTTCGGACCGTGCCCATATGAAAGTCCAGACATTTTCCGGGGGTATGCGGCGGAAACTTGAGATTGTCCGCGCTTTTATTCATCACCCGCTCATCCTGTTTCTCGATGAACCAACCATCGGTCTCGACCCGGAAGCCCGGCGTGAAGTCTGGCAGCAGATCTCCATGCTTAACAAAGAGAACACGACGATTATCCTGACCACACACTACATGGATGAAGCGGAAAAACTCTGTAACCGCATTGCATTTGTAGACAAGGGGAAGTTGATTGCCCTTGATATCCTTGAGAACCTCAAACGGCTGATTCCTGCCGGTGACCTTATCGAGATCGGTTTTGAAAAGATCAGTGAGGAAGTGTTGGTATCGATCCGGGAGAACACCCTGATCAATTCGGTTGAAGTAAAGGAAAATCACCTGCACATCTCGGCAAAGAACGGAAGCAAAGTATTGCCTGCTATTGTTGCGATCTTCGAAAAATTCTCCATTCCCATGACCTCGATCTCGATACGCTCTCCGTCACTGGAAGACGTTTTTATCTATCTAACCGGAAAAAAACTGGATGAAGGCGGGAATCATGAGCCAAAACCTGCAGGCGGGGGGCGCCCGTCATGATCCGGGGCGCGATTGCGATATTCAAACGGGACTTCAAGAAATTTTTGAGTAACCCGTTTGTTGTCATAATGACCCTTCTGATGCCGGTTATGTATCTGGTAATCTTTGGCAACGCAATGGGAGGGACCATCAGCCATATCCCTATCGGTGTTGTCCAGGAAGTACCACCCTATAACGACACTCCTCTTTTCACCAACGCAGTGACAGCACTCAATCATATTACCCAGAAAGACTATCCAAAACTGCTGGATGTGACGGTATATACCGATGAAACTGCAGCCAAACGGGATCTTTCAAAAGGACTTATCACCGCGGTTGTCGTTTTCCCGTCCGAAGTATCCAATGATCATGCAGTCCGCCTGTATGTGGACAGTTCGGACTCTATAGTCCCTGCTCTCGTCGAATCAGCAGTGCGGGGCGTTCTTGCAGCGCTCAAAGCGAACAATCCGGTGCTGGTCACGAAAATTTACGGCGATATCAAATACATTCAATTCTTCGGTGTTGGTGTCATTATGATGGCGATTTTTACCTCCACCATGTTTGGGGGCGGGATTGCGCTCATCAAGGACCGAGAGAATGGGATCCACGAGGGGTACCTGGTCACTCCGGTGCAGCGTACAAGCATCATCGCCGGGATCATTTCCAGCGGCACCGTCCGTGCGTTTATCGCCGGTTTTATGATCTTCCTGATCGATATTCTCATCACCGGGATTATTATCCAGAGCGTGGAAGACTTCCTGTTGGTCGTTCTCGTTATCTTTATCGCATGTGTCGGGGTGACCAGTCTTGTCGTATCCTTCGCATCGCGGTTCTCTGCCCAGCAGGAGTACGCCTCGGTCGTAGCATTTCTTAACCTCATCCTTTTCATGACATCCGGGGCATTCTACCCGGTAATCGGTATGCCGGGCTGGCTGCGCTGGATCACGGTGATCAATCCCGAGTACTATGGTGTGGATGCTCTCAGGAGTATTATCCTCCGGGGACAGGGGCTCGATGTTATTGGCATCGATCTTATTGCATTAATGGTATTTTCCGGTGCAATGATCCTTCTCGGTATCGTAACATACCGGCGGACACTGGAATGATTGAGATCCAATCACCGGTTCAGTCCCATATTTTTGAGTTAAAAAAAAGTGAGAAGGGATTTTTCTTCCTCACATGGCCAAATATCCCCGGATCCCTTACCAGATTCTCGTCCGGTCCATCACTCTTGCGATATAGGAACGGATGAAGGGATCCTCGTCTGCATCAGAGAACCGGTCCTTGAGCCCTTCAATTGCACTGTACGTCCGTATCGCAGCCAGCGCCGCAGCCGCACACTGGCGGGTTTGCGGTTGCTCGGCCTTATCCTTCAAGCGCCCGATCAGTGCATGTACCGCACGACCGCTTTTTAGTTTAGACAGCGCCTCCGTCGCATGCCTCCGGATCTCCGGGTCTTCATCGCTGCAACAATCTACAAGGGGAAGCACTACCCTGGGATCTCCACTATCTCCCATGGCTTTGACCGCATCGATACGGTCCTGTTGTTGTGTCTTGCCCCGGATTTTTTCTATGAGATGGTAGATCCCGCCCGGTTCAGGCAGGAAACCCGACCATCCACCAACCGTTTCTTCCCTGCACATATCCATGAACATATCACCGAAACATTCGTCAGAAATCTCTAATCAGGTTTTGCCAGCATTCCGGCAAACCATTAAATAAATATTAAACTACGAAAAACGGCTGCCGCTTACCAAGAACGGCATGTGCCTGCCCGACTTTTCTGATCCTTGTTATGAGGCAGAACATCACATTATAATCGGCGTTTCAATTATTAATAATTAATCATGATAAATACAGCCAGCAGCGGGTTAACTAAATTGAAGAAATACCCTAAATAAGAAAAACTCATTCGGGATATTAATTGGATCTTCGGGATCAGATAGTTTGATTATTACGGTCATAAGAATGGATCGTATGCACCTGATCGTGAGCAGCAAGAAGATGGAGAACGGCATCGTCGTTTTCTGGCATGAAAAGGATGAAAAGAAATACGATTCCTTCAATTTTTCAGAGCTTATCGACATGAAGATCAACGCCCTCGACCTGCTGGATCGTCCCAAGTCCTACGCCATTGATGTTGAAGAGCACAAGCTTATCGTGAAAAAATAAGGTCCGTAGTTAAAAAACCGAAAACCATCATTTCCCTATCCTGCATCTTTTTTCACATCCCACAATTGGAATTTTATCAAGAGCCTCATGATTCCTGGTCCATTACCCTGACAAAAAAGCTCATATCCGATGAAAAAGAGCTGGAGTACTAAGGGCATGATTATGAGACAATCACGACTGGTACACCCCGGGGACCCCGCAAAGAATTTTTCCTTAAAAGATCAGAACGATACAACCTTCGGCCTGTTCGAACATTCCGGCAGGAAGGTACTCCTCTCCTTCCACCCCCTTGCATGGACAGAATTCTGTGCCGCCCAGATGAAGTCACTGGAAGACAACCGGGACATTCTCGCATCGCTTGACACCATTGCGGTCGGGATCAGCGTCGATTCCCGGCCGTGTAAACTGGAATGGGCAAAGACTCTTGGTATCACCCACACTCCGCTGCTCTGCGATTTCTGGCCGCACGGTAAAGTCGCGCAGCAGTACGGCATCTTTCGGGACGACAATGGTTTCTTTAGAGCGGGCAAATATCATCGTGGACGAACAGCAGATGATTGTGTTTGTCAGGATCTATCCGGTTCATTCGGTGCCGGATATCGGGGAAGTGATCGCTTTTATAAAGAATCAGAAAAGGCAATAAAACCGGTTCAATACTTCAAGGGAAGACTCCATAAAAATGGAACTTCGGTACCAGCCGGGTTTGCTGAAAGTCAAGCGATGTACTGCAGCATGGATATAGCGGGCTAATTTATATCAGATCGTGGGTAACGTGGAT
The DNA here is from genome assembly GCA_964573085.1 of uncultured Methanoregula sp. Taxonomy (GTDB): domain Archaea; phylum Halobacteriota; class Methanomicrobia; order Methanomicrobiales; family Methanospirillaceae; genus MVRE01. The sequence goes on along the minus strand of CAZNIL010000033.1, from coordinate 2,987 downwards.
GAGGGACACACCATGATCACCGATATGTTTGCGATCCTGATGGTTATCTCTCTTGGCGCCATGGCGGGAACCGCGATCGGGCTCTTCATCGGGTTTGCACTCAGGAAACAGAAGCAGGAGTGGTCAGCAATGACCCGCTCTGAAAAATCAATAAATATCTCCCTGATAGTCGTGTGCTCGGCGGTCTGTATTGCCGGACTGGCATGGTATTCACTGCAGACGCCCCTGGTGTAGCCTGTTCAGGTCAGACCGGGATCATCAAAACAGAGTTTTATGCCGTGCGGGCCGGTTACACCGTCGTTTTTGGCACCGCCGACGGTACTTCGTACACGAGCTCATTATTGGATTTGTCCGTCAGGGTCAGTTGATCGATATTTACAGAGGATCCAGCTTCGGATTTTTTAGATTACAGCCGCACAGGATCTTTTCACCGGGTCTTTTTCTCGAACTTCCGTTTGATCCGCTCTGCCAGATCATAGCACCAGAGCACACCTTTCACCAGACGTATTTTGAGACCGAGACCTCTCCCCTCCATCTCGCGGGACACCTGTTTTATAAGCATCGGAACAGGCAGGTGCTGGGGACAGATCTTCTCGCATTTCCCGCACTGCCGGCACAGCCCGGCATATGATTTGTCCCCGAGAACCCCCCCATGCCTCCCGATGTACAGGAATTTTGCGGTACGGTCGTGGGGAAACAGGTGATGTGTGTTGTAGCTTGCAAAACAGCCGGGAATATCGACGCCGGAAGGACATGGCATACAGTAGCCGCAGGCAGTGCACCCGATCTTCATCAACCGCTGGTAGGTGTCCCTCACCCGGGCGATCAGTGCTGATTCATCCAGAGTAAGAGAATCGGGAAGCGCTGATGCGGCAGCCCGCAGGTTCTCTTCAATATGGGCTTCATTGTTCATACCCGAGAGGACAACCGTGACCTCAGGATGGTTCCACACCCAGCGCAGCCCCCATTCGGCAGGTGAACGTTTCACCGGAGCCCCGTCCCAGATCTTTTGTATCTCGTCCGGTACCGGCCCGGCAAGGTTGCCGCCCCGCAGGGGCTCCATGATCATGACCGCAAGCCGGTTTTTTGCTGCGTACTTCAGCCCTTCGGTTCCTGCCTGGTTATGCTCATCAAGGTAGTTGTACTGGATCTGGCAGAATTCCCAATCGTACGCGTCCACGATCTCTTTTAAGGTCGCTGTATTACCATGAAAGGAAAAACCCGCATTCCGGATCCTCCCGTCTTTTTTTGCGGTGCTCAGGAATTCCAGCACCCCGAGACCTTTGAGTTTTTCCCAAGCCTCTTTTGAAAGGCTGTGGAGCAGGTAGTAATCGATGTGATCTGTCCCTAATGTCCTGAGTTGCGAACCGAGGATCCGATCCATGTCTGCTCTCTTGTGGACAGACCACGGCGGGAGTTTGGTCGCTATCCGGACTTTTTCCCGGTAGCCGCGAGCAAGCGCCTTACCCAGCACCAGCTCACTTTTTCCGAGATGGTATACCGGCGCAGTGTCCACGTAGTTTACCCCGTTATCGATGGCAGAGCGGATCTGCCGTATCGCACGCTGCTCGTCAATACCGCCGGTCTTTGTCAGGGGCAGGCGCATGCACCCGAAGCCGAGAATCGAGAGGCTGTCGCCGGTTTTGGGGACGTTACGGTATAACATGATCACCACTTCCGGGAAAGATTGGATCTCCTTTCACTATGTTGGAGGGCAAGGTATTCAACTCTTGGAGGCGTCACAGTTCACCGCCCGCAGTTTTTTTCCTCCTCCCTGCAAACGTCCGTGTATGACCATCGAATCCGGTGCGGTCAGACCGGTCGCAGGGCCGATGGCCCCAGCAGCATGGACAGCACCTGAAGGGAGTGGGCTGCAAAACCTGTCTTGAGTCCGGCCTTCTCGTCGCCGCCTGCCTGTTACAGTATATCAAAAATGCAATATCATTGCGAAATACCCGGCCGTGAAACGGTCCGGTACCCGTCAGGTCTGAAATGCTGATCGATTTCCTTTTTTTTAATAAATCCCATATTCAGGGAAACGACTTTGAGAATTCCCTGACTTTTTCTGAAGCTTTGGACATGAGCGGCTCGCCATGGCCTGACAGGAGTATATCGAAATCAAGGGCAGCGATTTTCTTGATCGATTGCCGTGCCTGGTTCATATCCGGTGTGAACTGGGGGGGCGGTCCTTCGAGTTTTCCTTTAAAAAAACGTATTGCATCACCGGAAAACAACATCCTGAATTTTGGATCATACAGGCAGATACTCCCCGCTGTATGCCCGGGTGCGTGAATACAGGTAAGGCCGGCAATCTGATCATTGTCATGGAGAACGATATCCGGCTGGACCGGTTTGAATGCGAAAAATACTTTAAACATCCTGTAAAGTATCCCGATAAGTCCCGAGGGGACAGGCATGGGTTTTATTCCCCCGACATAATCCGCATCATCTGCATGGATTGCAATTTTTGCACCGGTAATATCCCACAGTTCATATGCATTTCCCGTATGGTCCAGATGATAATGCGTCAGGATAATAGTTTCAATATCCGAAGGGCTGCCGTGAAGGGTATCTTTAATATAATTAAGAATTTTGCCGGTATTTCCGGGTAATCCTGTATCGATAAGGATCATTCCGTCACCAATGATCAGATAACAGTTCGCGTTGATACCTTCGATCTGATGAACCCCCGGAATAATTTCCATACTCCCACAGCACCGGATATGCCATGACAGTTTATATATATTTAGAACATCATCGGGGCTCTTGTTGTAACGTTTGATTTTTACTATCAATCATCCATGCAGACATGTATGCATCAGAGTTTTTTTCGTCTTTGTCATCCTTCAACAACCAGAATTTTTTTAAAAAAATCAACCGGAACAAACAACTGATAAGATACTTATTTCCCGAAGTAGTATGGTGGATTACAAGCGGGTAGGAGGGCCATGATGTTCATTGACCTTGGAAAAACACAGGAAGAAAAA
>CAZNIL010000032.1:0-17533 GCA_964573085.1 uncultured Methanoregula sp. | reverse complement strand
TGAGATGTTTCTCGCTCTGTTGTAATGCCTCCTTTGCCTCAGTATAGGATACGAGATTCGGGATCCAGGAATTCGGGGTCCCCACCGAATGCTTTCCTCCCACACGCTCTTTTGGTGGAACATAGTAGAAGTTGTCATAGACACGGGTTCCGATAACGGCAAACGGGTGCGTTAAAAGCACAGTACGAAATATTTCCGGGGCGAACCGACGCCGGTCATACTGGCAGAGAGCGATGCATTTTTTTCCTTGGAAAAATTGATCCACCTTAATCTCATACTCAAGCAACCGTTCAGAACCTGGATACCCGCGAAGCGCCCATGACATCTCACTGGTCACCCTCAGTGCACTATATCCTTCATCAAGTGCTTTCTGCGTCTCATGTGAGGTGAGAGAAACCATCCGATCGGGATCGAATGCCCCCCCCTTCACATAGGTATCAGCAAACGTGAGGAAATTGAGCTGTCCGTTTGATAAGTAATGTTCAACATCAACATCATCATTTTTCAGATAGGTTATCACATCGTCTTTGGTTCGGGTATCAAGGATATATAATAACTTCTCGTTTTGCTCCAGACCTTTGCGGAGAAACGGCACAATTACATTCCGGTGCTCTTCATCAGTATCATAGATACCGCAGATATGGTCACCGTGTTTTAATTCTGTTATACCGTGAACTGGAGTTTGAGCTTGCATCGTGGGAACATCTTGAGATTACATAATTTTCCAGATCGGGGGATTATCGAAAAGCAAACCGGGATTCTCACTCATGAATTCCGATGAGATGTTCCATGTAAAAATTTCTCAAGGTGCCACGAGTTCTATTGATAATAACCTGAAGTTCCGGCTGATTTTCAATATAACTCCAACAATCCTTTTTTTTAAATAAATTAATAACTACTTCTTTTAATTGATAGATTTTGTCATTTTAATTTTATTGACATGCCATGAATAGATGCGGATGTAACTGAAAAAACAGGGTTTCCCTTCCCTCTGTTTAAACTTGAGCTAACCCCCGAACGGTTCTGATAAGTTAACGGTTGATCTCCGATTTTTCACGTCTTAAAAAATTCCCTATCAACCGTCATCTTATCAGAACCCTCAGTATACATTTATTCGTCAATACAACGAAGTACTTGATTTCGCTTAATCCCAATTAAGAAATCGTCCTTTAATTGTAATTAAAGGAACGACGTAAAATCCAAAATTTTAGAGAGTCTCCTGCCCCCTAAAACCGCCGAAAAATCCGGCCCGAAAACCGGATCCGGACGATGATAGTTATGGAGTATCACTGGATGCCACAATTGGGACCGGGATCCTGCTTGGGTTCGTTTTTCTGTTCGCTAACGTTCCCTTAATCCTGCCGACGGTGCCGGTCGCGGTGCTGTTCCTGGGCATCGTTGCGGACCCAGAAGAGACCCATGCGGTGTGGTACGGGATGCTGAACACGCTCGGCATTTTTGACATTTCAACACTGACCGATGCTGAGAACGTGAACTATGCTCAGAAAAAACATTACTTCTGGTTCGGGGAGCTAGGGATGGCCGCGATGCTGGCCGGTGTGTTTGCGGTCCCGCTCGGGATCTTCCTTGCAGGCCGGGCTGAGATCACGCTTGCGTTCATCGGTGCTGCGGTCCTGTTTCTGCCGCTCTTCGTGTTCCTGCCGAAGCTGATCCAGCGGGCGATGAAGGCGGATGCGGATGCAGCGATCGAGGCGTTCGGGAAGAATGAGCACGTGAAGAAAGTGTTCTGGACCCTGTTCATCGCGATGGCCGGGTTGGTGCTGGCGCGGGTAGTGGACCCGGAGACAGCTCAGCAGGTAGTCGGGGTTCTGACAGGGATGTGAGGCTGGTTGGGGTTGAGGGTAGCAGCCCCCGGCCCCCTTTTAATTCTGATTTACTATTTGCCGGCGGACCGGTACGAAATTACCTTCTGTTACCCCACATCACGTAATCGCTGTCAGTAGAGGTTTTGATTCGTCAGCGGTTGGTTCGATCATTAGTTATGAAGTGCTATGAAGTGCTATGAAGTGCAAGATCATTCAATAACCGTCAACGCATCAGAATCCGTTAATTATACTCGTCAGTTCCCCTGAATTTTTCCTAATGCTTCGGCTGCTTTCCCCCGTGTTATTTCATCCTCATCATTCAACGCCAGCCTGAGTGCGTCTACTGCCGTTTCTGATTTTATCTCACCGAGCGCCCATGCAGCCCCATGCCTGACATAGACATGGTTGTCTTTCAGAGCCAGAATAAGCGGTTCAACAGCCTTTTCCGATTTGCTGTGTCCAAGTGCCCCGGCTGCGGAAGAACGGACAATTTCGTCAGGATCTTTAAGGTCCTGAATCAGTTGTTCAACGGATTTTTCTACGGGAATATCTGACGGTAAGGATGTATCCACACGGGCAGGTTCGACTTTATCGTGGACTGGTATCTTTGACTTCTTTTTACTTTTTGAGACCATAATATGTTACAACCTCTTACTGGAACTTCCCTGATATGACGGATATCGGGATATAGTATGGAAGTTCTCCTCTAATTTATACGGATTTGAACTGTCATATCAAGGCAGAGCATGTGGATATCTATCAAAGGTATATTTAGAAATTTGCAGCTCAGGTACTGTTGCGTTAACGGGATTTAACGGAAATGATATCGACCTAACCCATCAATGTCGAGTATTTAAACGTCCCGCAGATGGGTACTGTTGCGTTAACGGGACTTAACGGAAATGATATCGTCATAACCCATCAATGTCGAGTATTTAAACGTCCCGCAGATGCAACAGAACGCACAGTCAATATAGTTAAATATGACATTACTCATAACAGTCCCACAGTGATGTCTATGGCCAAAAAGACTGAACTTAAGCTGGTCGAACAAAAGGGGAAACCGAAGGAGATTCCCCCTCAATATCCCATAAAAACCTCTTCCATCCAGAAACAGGCGGAGGCAAGAACTGCAGATACTCTGGCACAAAAGTGTCTGGAGAACTGCATGCTAAACGGGATACAAACTGCATGGGACCGTTTGGACCTTCAGAAGCCCCAGTGCCTGTATGGTCTGAACGGGATCTGCTGTGTCCGGTGTACCATGGGGCCCTGCAAAATTAACCCCGAACACGATCAGACCCGGGGCGTGTGTGGTGCCGATGCGGACCTGATCGTTGCCCGGAACCTGCTGGACGCGATTGTTACCGGAGCCGCGGCGCATTCTGACCATGGGCGGGAGATCGTAGAGACCCTGCTAAAGATAGGCGAGGGGAAAGCACAGGGCTACGCCATAACTGATGCAAAAAAATTGCAGTCGCTTGCCCACGAATTCGGGATCGATGCATCGATAAAGGATGAAAAGGAAATTGCCCGTACTGTCGGAGACGCCGTTCTTGAAGAGTTCGGGTCCCGGAAAGAGGAACTCAAGTTTGTCCGGAGGGTCCCGCCAAAAACCCTTGCCCTCTGGAAGGAAGCAGGGATCATTCCCCGTGGAGTGGACCGGGAAATTGTGGAAGCCATGCACCGCATCCACATGGGGGTAGGAGCTGATTATACCAATATCCTCCTCCACGGGTTGCGGACTTCACTCGCCGACGGATGGGGCGGGTCGATGATTGCAACCGAATTTTCAGACATCCTCTTCGGGACCCCTGCCATCGTAAAATCTCAGGTGAATCTTGGGGTAGTAAAGGAAGACCAGGTCAATATCTCCCTTCACGGGCATAACCCTCTCCTCTCCGAAGCCGTCATCCGGGTGGCCGGAGAACCCGAACTGCAGGAATATGCCAGAAAAACCGGAGCTAAAGGAATCAATCTGGTAGGGCTCTGCTGTTCCGGAAATGAGATTCTCATGCGGCAAGGTGTCCCGATTGCCGGTAATCTCCTCAACCAGGAGCTCCTGATCGCAACCGGTGTGCTGGATGCCATGGTGGTCGACTACCAGTGTGTCTTCCCCTCCCTCCCCCAGACTGCAGCATGCTATCACACAAAGGTCATCACCACCAGTCCGAAATCCATAATCCCGGGGTCCTATCACATCACGTTCCAGCCGGAAAATGCAGAAGATGTTGCACGGACCATTATCCGGGCAGCAATCGATAACTATTCCAGACGGGATCCGGCAAAAGTCTTCATTCCCGGAGACCCAGTCACCCTCTATGCAGGCTTTTCGGCAGAGGCCATCCTGAATGCCCTTGGCGGGACGCTCGACCCGCTCATCGATGCAATCAAAAAAGGGACAATCAGGGGAATTGTCGGGATTGTAGGGTGTAATAACCCCAAACTGCGACAGGACCATTCTCATGTCATCTTGGCAAAAAAACTGATCGCAAAGGATGTCCTGTGTGTGGAGACAGGGTGTGCGGCAATCGCCTCTGGAAAAGCAGGGCTCCTGACCCCGGAAGCAGCGGACATGGCGGGAGGGAATTTGAAAGCAGTATGCAAGGCACTGGGAATGCCTCCCGTCCTGCATGTGGGGTCCTGTGTAGACAACTCACGGATCCTTCTTATTTGTGCGGCAATTGCAAATACTCTCAATGTCGGTATTCACCAGCTCCCAGTGGTAGGTGCTGCGCCTGAATATTACTCCCAGAAAGCCCTTGCTATCGGGAGTTACTTTGTGGCGTCGGGAGTGACTACGGTGCTTGGCCCAATGCCCAATATAGGCGGAAGTGCCGGGGTGGTAAATCTCCTCACCAAAGACTTGTCGAAGGCAGTCCATGCCTCCTTCCTGGTCGAACCGGACCCGGAGAAGGCGGCTGACCGGATCCTCGAGATCATCGAAGAGAAACGGGCGGGGTTGGGAATATAAAGGTTCTCCCGGGGAATGTGCGATGAAGATGATGATGATTCACCCCAACCGGTGCATAGGCTGTCAAAACTGCGAACTTGCCTGTTCTATAGCCAAGGGAACGGATTCTTCTCTCGGATCCTCCCGGATCCATATATTTACCTGGGCAGATTCCGGGGTATCGGTTCCTACCGTGTGCCAGCAATGCGGCGACGCTCCTTGCGTGACTGTCTGCCCTACAGGTGCAATGCACCAGGATCCTAATGCAGGTTATGTTGTATGGGACAGTGACCGCTGCATCCGCTGCAAGATGTGCACACAGGCCTGTCCATTCGGGGATGCGGTATACAGCGCCAGACAGGATGTGATACTGAAATGTGACACCTGCCAGGGAGATCCCCAGTGTGTAAAAAATTGTCCGGAGCATGCCCTTGAATGGGTGGAGGACAGACAATCGACCCTCTCCCGCAGGTATTCCTATGCGGAGAGGTTCAAGGAACCGCTTGAGGAGCTGTGAGCGTATGGGCCCGGACCAAGGCATGTACCGATGAGATAATGCTTGCATTATGACCCTGCTTGCGGTCGTTCCGATCCTGATCTTGGGTGCAGGAATATTGCTGGAGTTCCTGCTTGGTCATGTGCTCTCCCGGACTGCCAAGGGCTGGCTGGCGTTGCTCAGTTCACTGGGTGCCTTTGCGGTCTCTCTTCTTTTCGTCCCGACAATTCTTGCAGGGGGTGTTCTGACTTTTACCCTCTACTCTTGGGGCCCGGGAGTAACCTTCAGTTATTATATCGACGGTCTGAGTCTGCTTTTTTTGTTGATGGCAACCGGTCTCGGAGCAGCAGTTTTGCTGTATTCTGTCCGTTATATCGAACGGGAAGAAGGAGATGCAACCAGGTTCTATGTCCTGATGATCGCATTCATCCTGGCCATGGTTAATATGGTTTCTTCGGAGAACCTTCTCATTCTATACTTCAGCTGGGCATTGATGGGACTTTGCTCCTACTTCCTGGTCGCTTTTTGGTACAAGGAAAAGGACGCAAACTTTGGTTCCCGAAAGGTTCTCATCTATACCCATGTCCCCGGCTACGCGCTCCTTGTGGCGGTTATTCTGCTCTACCTCTCCACCGGGACTTTCCAGTGGACATCGCCTGCTATCTCTGCGGCGTTCACGACCGGAATTTTTCTGCTTATGCTAATCGCGGCGATAGCTAAATCAGCCATGTTCCCCCTCAATACCTGGCTTCCTGCTGCGATGGCCGCTCCGACCCCGGTCTCCTCCCTTCTCCACGCAGCCTGCTATGTCAAGGCAGGGGCATACCTGATCGCACGCATCTACGCTATTGTCCCCTGGCACCCCTCCTGGAGTCTGCTGGTGATGGCAATCGGGAGTGCGGCAATGATCATCGGAGTACTTTTTGCCTTGATTCAGATCGATGTCAAGCGTCTTCTGGCTTACCATACCATCAGCCAGCTTGGCTATATTATCGCTGCCCTAGGTCTCAATACCGGCCTTGGCATTACGGCAGGGCTTTTTTATCTCTTCGCCCATGCCCTGTTCAAAGGCACCCTGTTCCTCTGTGCAGGTGCAGTGGATCAGGCCACCGGGACGCGTGATATGCGGAAACTGGGAGGCCTTGCCGGTCTGATGCCGCATACCACCTGGATCTGGGTGGTGGCGACTGCTGCAATCATCGGTGTGCCGCTGACCAATGGGTTTGTGGCAAAATGGCTGGTGATCAGTGCATCTCTTGAAAGTGGAGCAATAATCGTCGCGATCATCGCCTGGCTGGTAGGCATCGTCACCGCGTACTCCATGCTCAAGGCTACAAACATGATGTTCTTTGGGGATCTGCCGGAAGGAATCTCCCGGGAGAACACATCTGAAGCCCCCCTGAGTATGCTGATCGGGATGGGAGTTATGGGAGTACTATGCCTTGTATTTGGTATAGTACCCCAGATCATGCTGGAATGGATAATCGCCCCGGCAGTGAGCTCCCTCTCGCTTGCCGTGCCGATTTCCCTTACTTTGTTCGGGGTGCAGACATCCATGGGGGGTGTTGCCTTCACGGGTGTGGCGTTGATCGTGGTCAGCTCCGTGCTCATCGGGGCCGCGGTGGCATTCGGACTCTCCCGGGTGGCAAAATGGCCCAGGCCAAGGGAGGTGAACGTGTTTACCGGGGGCATGCCCCTTCCTCACGCGGGAGAACGCGTTGGGCCTGAGGATTTCGTGCATGAAGCAGAAGTAACGTTCCATCCATTTTACATTGCCACCGATCCTGATCCTGCCTACCATGCGATATGGAATGCGTTGGAGAAATCGGCCAGGACAATCGCCCGTCCTGTCACCTTTATTGAACAACGATGTCCCCTGCTTGCAACCCTGATAATCGGGTTGGTAATAACAGCAGTACTCTTCATGTGAGAATAGCATGTATCCTGAACCCATCATCCTGCCACTCACCGGGGGGAACTGGCACCTCATCTATAGCGTGGCATTCACTGTTCTTTTTATTTCCATCCTTTTTATCGCCCTCCAGACCCCGCAGGGAAGTCGGCGGTGGTGGGCACTGGCCGGCCTGGCAGGAGTACTGATCATAGCAGGCCAGTTGTTCACTGATGCCTGGATTCACATGATCATGTTCGATTCCGCTGCTCTGGTCACCGTCGGGATGGTATGGGACCGGAAGACAGCCCCGGCAAAAAACGCGGCCCGGATCTATCTGGTTATGCTTCTGGCAGCTGTATTTTTGACTGCAGCCGGGATGTTCTTCGCCTTTGGGGAACTGCTCTCAGCTCTCCCCCTTGCTAGGATTACTGTTGCGCTCATCGTAGTGGGGTTCGGGCTAAAGCTCGCCCTTATCCCGTTCTTTTTCTGGCTGCCCGGAGTGGCAGAGCATGCGAGCCCCCTGACCACCGCGGTTATCGTTGCCTTGGTCGATATCTCAGTCTTTGGCGAGTTGTTCCATCTTATAACAGCCACGCCTTGGGTCTTCACCGAATATGCCGCTGTCTGGCTGGCAATTGCACTCGTAAGCATGTTTGGCGGAGCGGTGCTGGCACTTTCCCAGAGTGATATCAAACGGATGCTCGCCTTTTCCACCATTGCCGGAATGGGGTTTTTACTGATCGGGGTGCTCACCGGATCGGATATCGGGATAGAGGGAGCTTTTATCGGCAGTCTCTCACATGCACTGTCCTTTACCATACTATTTTCTGCGGTAGGAGTGGTGGAAGCCCGGATCGGACATTCGCTTACCATGAAAGACCGTGGAGTCGCCGCGAATTTTCCCATCAGTGGCTTGGCCTTCCTCGTGGGAGCGCTGAATATTATCGGGATTCCTCCCCTGCTGGGGTTCGTGGGAGAATGGCAGCTCTATCTGGCCGGAGCAGAATTCGGGGGAGCTGCACTGGTCATCGCGATGGCAGTGGTGGGTGCAGTGACCACCCTTTATTATCTCCGGGTGGTGCATCATGTATGGCTGGGAGCACCTGAACGGGAAGAGTTCGCGAAAGAGCCGTTGTTGACTAAGTTAATACTGGTAACCCTGGTGGTGTTTGGCATTATACTGGGGCTCTTTCCCGGCCTGATATCGGCCCTGATTTCGTGAGGTGAAGTGAATGCAAATCGTTAAATCCCTGCATCAATGGTCAAGGAGGAAATCTCCCTGGATATTCTTCCTCAATACCGGTTCATGTAACGGTTGTGACATTGAGCTTGCCCCCTGTCTCTCACCCCGTTACGATATTGAGCAGCTGGGGATGCTGCACACGGGAAGCCCCAAACATGCAGATATCCTGTTGGTGACAGGGCCCGTCTGTCTGCCCCATATTAAGCCTCTTCTGGATATTTATGACCAGATTCCTCATCCGAAGGTGGTGGTTGCTGTTGGTTCCTGCCCTGCCTCTGGGGATGTCTTTGCAGGAAGTCCGTCGGTTGCTGCCCCGCTTGACCGTTTCATCCCGGTGGATGTCTATGTACCCGGCTGTCCGCCGCGTCCTCAGACGATTATTACCGGTCTTTGCAGGGCTTCAGAGATCCTGTCAGAGAAAAGTTTACAGGAGGAAAGATCATGAGCGGACCGCTGAACAGTATCCTGGCCGTTCTTATCTGGCCGGGACTGATCGGAGGAGCACTGGTTGGCTGGCTCCTGCTCTGGATCCAGCGAAAAGCTATCGCCCGGGGTCAGGGACGAAGGGGGCCTCCGTTTTACCAGCCGTTCTTTGACTTTGTTAAGCTCACGGGCAAGGAGGTGGTAGTGCCAAAGAATGCGAACCGCATTGCGTTCTATTCATTACCTGTGATATCGCTGGTAGCAGTGACCGGGGCAGTCACCCTGCTTCCCTTCCCCGGTTCCCCTCTTCAGTCATTTGGCGGCGACCTGATTCTCATGCTCTTCCTGTTGGAAGTGCCCCTGTTTATCAACATTCTGGCCGGGCATATTTCTCATTCTCTGTATGCAGAAGTGGGTGCGTCAAGGGAGGCGATGGTCTCCTTTAGCTTCAACCTGCCTTTCCTGGCGGCCGTTCTCACTATCCCACTTCAGGTGGGAAGTTTCCAGCTGACAAACCTGGCAGATGCGCCTCTTACACCGGTGTATGCCCTGGTGGCGCTGGTATTTGTCCTCGTCCTGCCGGCCATGCTTCAGATGAACCCTTTTTCCCTGCCAAATGCAGAGCAGGAGATCATCGAGGGGCCTCATATGGAGTATGGTGGGCCTCTGCTTGCACTCTTCCATCTTTCGCGGGCATTACGGCTGGTTGCACTCACAGGGCTCTTCGCGATACTCTTCATGCCAAGAATTCGAGATCCCTTTTTGACCGCTGCCGGGTATCTGGTGGTGATGATTGCGGTGGCAGGTCTCCTCTCCGTCATTGCCGTAGCTACCGCCCGATCCAACATTCACCGGGCATTCCGGTTTTACTGGATTACAGGGACCTTTATTGCTGCAGTTGCAATTATTGTGGCGGTGCTGGGATGACAGAACAGTGGACAGTTCTCTTTATCGGGGACAGGAGGGGATGAATGTGGGCATCCTGAGAATACTGGCACATAACATGCGAAAGGGTTCCAGGACCCGCAGGCCGGAAGAAACCGTCCCTTTCCCGGAAGGTTACCGCGGGATTCTCTCCCATGATCCGGCACTTTGTACCGGATGTGCGACCTGTGTTTACGTCTGTTCGCCGTCTGCTCTCAGGGTACGGGAAGTGAAAGGGGAGGGGATGATCTGGACTTATGCCGGGTCGCACTGCTCCTATTGCGGGCAATGTGCTGCATTCTGTCCTACAGGGGCCATCCGGCTCGAGGCATCTGCACCATCTGTCGCAATTTTTTCCTGGAGTCACGATAAGAGGGCTGTCATTCCCTATCTTGCATGTCCGGCCTGTGGCCGCCCCCATATCCCGTTGCCCCCCCGGATCGAGGATAGGGTATACGGGGCAGAACTTCCGGAGCAGACCCGCGATCTGCCCCTGCTCTGTGAGGCCTGTCGGCGCAAGGAATACGGTGAAAAAATTGCCCGGAACTATCCCGGGAAGGAGTGAGCCCGCATGAATGACGGTTTTAAAAGAATCCTCCAGGATTTACCTGGAGCAGGACCGGTCAGTCAACGGCACCAGGGAATCTGGATGGAAGCACCCGCATTAGATGTTCTGGCGATGGCCCGCCTGATGAGCGAACAGCGGTTCCGGCTGGCGACCATGACCGGTATTGCGTTAGAGAACAAAGAGACCGAAATCCTCTATCACTACATTCGGAACCGTGAATCCATTACCTTCAAGACCCGGACACGGGGGAATTCCATCGCCTCCATCGCACCGGTTACCCGGTCGGCGAACTGGATAGAGCGAGAGATCCATGACTTCTTTGAAGTTGAGTTCAAGGGTCACCCCGACCTGCGGCGGCTGCTCCTACCGCCGGGATTAGCCCCGGGATATTTCCGAGAACCGGGGGGAAAAGCCGGAAAACAGCAGCGTGAAACTGGGGGTGATTAAGATTCCCTATCGTATTCCTCTGGGTCCCTACCACCCTGCCCTTGAAGAGCCGATCAAGTTCACGGTTTCATGCACTGGAGAGGTTATTGAGTCAACAGAGATCGAGGTTGGCTATGTACTCCGCTCGATCGAGCTTCTTGCCCAACGGCGAAACTATGTTCAGAACGTGGTGCTTACCGAACGTGTCTGCGGCATCTGTTCCGGTATCCATTCCACCACCTTTTGCATGGCTGCCGAGGCCCTTGCCGGGATTCAGGTACCTGACCGGGCCCGGTATCTCCGGGTCATCATGGCCGAGCTGGAACGCCTCCATTCCCACCTGTTATGGGCTGGTGTGGGGGCCGATGTAATGGGTTTCCGCAGTTTATTCATGGAAATTTATTATCTGCGGGAAAGGGTGATGGACGCCCTTGAAGCGGTCTCGGGGAACCGGGTGAATTATGGAATGCAGCGGATTGGTGGAGTCAACAGGGATATCCTCCACTCTGACATGCTTCGGGAGGTGATGAAGGATATCAGGGAAGGACTGGTTGAGAAGATCGTCCCCATTTTTACCGGGAACCGCCTGGTAAAGGCCCGCACAGAAGGGATAGGGGTCCTCACCCAGCAGCAGGCAGAGGAATATGGGGTGGTGGGACCAACGGCGAGAGCATCCGGAGTGGAGATCGATACCCGGAGGGACTATCCTTATGCGGCGTACAGGGAACTGAATTTCCAGCCGGTCTTTGCCAGAGAAGGAGATATCCGTGCCCGGATCATAGTCCGTGCGAAGGAGATGCTGGAAAGTGCCCGGCTTGTCGAACAGGCCCTACGGGATATTCCGGAAGGGCGGATCCGGATTGAAGACCTGCTCCCCGTTATCCCAAAGGGTGAGGTGTTTGTCCGAACCGAGGCACCTCGGGGCGAATTGATCTATTACCTCCGGTCGGATGGGAGCGATATACCGGAACGGGTGAAGATCCGTACCCCCTCTTTCATGAACATCCCCTCTATCGAGGTGATATGCATCCGGGAACAGCTTTCAAATATGCCGATCATTCAGGCATCGGTGGACCCCTGCCGCTCCTGTACAGACCGGTAGAGAATTGGTCCAGACTTCGAATATCTATAGAGCAACAGAAAGGACAGTATCAATTACCCATGGAACAGGTGAGATAGTGTACTTAAGAAGTTGTAATTTCCGCTCCTGTGTCCTAACAGGATATCTCCCCTGGGAAAGATAAATACCGCCGGCCTGTGATTCATTCCTCGTTGATATCCACAAGGATCGTTCCTGTGAGTTTAAGGAGGGAAGAATTATTCGGGAATGCCGCGCATGATATCTTCGTTTTAATTCTTTTTATGTATACAACCGTGCATATATCTTCTCTTCTGTCCCTTTAACTCCGGCAGGCTCAGGGAATCCTTATGCAGTGTCTGCTTCGACCAGGAAAATACAGGGCGGGGGCCCGGGCAGAGTCGCAGACAGTCACCAAGTATCTCCCGGCCTGTAAACTCTGAAAGGGGGTTTGAACGCTGAACCGAGATATCGACACCCATCCGGGAAGGATATCCGATAGCGGCACCATGAACGTGTTTGTTCCTGTTGCTTCTTTCCGTATCCATACAAAATACGTTTCAAGGACAGTTCTCTTTTGAATACGAACGATCTGATCATAGACCTCATCGTTTATCCGCCTTTAAGGTGAGAATCGCATGTATTAACCCTCTGACAGCCTGTGCCGCAGGGGAACCCCTCTCAACGGCCGGGAGTACGGAAGGCTCATGTTCCGGAATGCAGGTGTCATCGGGAATTCGCCAGATCTTCGTAAAATGCGCAGCTCCGAGGTCCTTGATGTAGTTTCTTCCTGTCACCGGTCCAGTCCTGTTCACCACCAAGATTACCTCTGGAATCCCGCACTGGTTCGCAAGCCGTGAAAGGTCCTTTGCTACAGCCACAGCGTTGTAGGAAGAATCGGAGACAATAAGGGCAATATTGAATCCCTGGGCGATTGATCGGCCGAAGTGCTCAAGACCGGCGGGGGTGTCAAGAAGCACGACATCTCCGGGGAGGTACGCTGCATTCCTCAACACTGCGGAGAGAAGAGTGTATTCCGGGCAGAGACACCCCGAACCCGCATTCTTCACTCCTCCCAATACCAGGAGGCGTATCCCGTCTCCTACCTTTTTACTGAACCGGTCGACTACATCGGCTGTTTCGGGATTGAGGACCATGAACCCACCCCGCCCCGATCCAGCGCCAATCTTTTCGGAGATATACGTTTTTCTCTCCGAAAGCGGGATGATACCTTCCGTTTCGGACAGTGGAATTCCCAGCGTAGCTGCGAGGTTCTGCTGGGGGTCGCCATCGACCGCGAAAACCTCGCTTCCTTCCCTGGCAAAGCAGTGTGCCAGCAGGGCGGTCAGTGTCGTCTTTCCCACCCCACCCTTTCCTGTGATCACGATGCGCATCTTCCCTTCGGGGGATTTCCCGCGTGATGAAGGATCCATGGCTCTCAGAAGAATGGAAACCCCGTCATATCCCGAGGTCCAACCTATTTCTCTCGATATGTTCGGCAATGAGGTCGACCGCTTTGAGCGGGTCCGGCTCAACAGCAAACGAGACGTTCACGTTTTTCGACCCCATTACCGCTCCACCACCGGCACGGCCGGCAGCACGGTCCATGTCGTTGATTTCCTCACCTGTAGCTGGTTCGTCCGTATCCACTTTCAGAATCTGGCCAGTTTTGAGCTCTTTCATTTTATCAGTTATCATGAAAATGGGACCAGAACAGGTAGATTGTCTACGTTCCAGTGTTACATCGGCTTTTATTTCATTAAGCACAGTTCATCATCCTACTCACATGACTGTATACAACCAATAATGAATAGTCTCATTTATCCACCATTATATTAGGCTTTTCGATGTTATATATCGAAAATGAACTTGGGTGGGGTACTGTTGCGTTAACGGGATTTAACGGAAATGATATTGTCATAACCCATCAATGTCGAGTATTTAAACGTCTCGCAGATGCAACAGAACGGTCTGAGATCAGGCAGTTAACAGATCAAACGTTATGCGCGCTACATTTATCCCCACAAACCAGCCACATATGGTTGAAATCCAGGTGGTTCACTTCATGAAAAGAGGTTCAAACATCGATTTGAACCAATCCTGTTTTGAGGGGGTTAGAACCCCCCTATCCAAAGTTCATCTTTGATGCGGATCCTCCAGATAATTTTTGCAATTATTCACTGTCAACACTGTATTATTTAAAAAAATATCCTGCCCGCCCTATCCTTTCGGTTAATTTGAATTAACCGATTGTGGAAGGATAACTACCCCTCTTTTTCCTTCTTCTCCCTGACCCGTCAAGAAAGTCCACTATGATATCGCTGAACCGGTCCGGGTACTGGTACATGAGACCATGCCCGGCGCCCGGGAACATCACGAGTTCCACTCCCGGGATCTGCCTGCTGATAATGATGAAAGTTCCTGAAGGGAATGTCCCGTACGAAAGATTCATCTCTTCCGGTTTCGATAGCCTCGCTATGTCACAGCCAGTCATCTTGGTTACTGGTTCCACGGACGGGATTGGGAAGGAGACAGCGTTGGAACTGGCATCGCGCGGGGCCGAAGTGATCCTGCATGGCCGGAACACGGAAAAAATCCGTGCTGTTCAACGGGAACTGGAAGAGAAGACCGGATCCGGAAAGCCGGACTTCCTTCTTGCGGATTTTTCAGATATGGATCAGATCCGCACCATGGGAGACGAGATCTCCTCACGATACACGCGACTCAGCGTTCTGATAAATAACGTAGGAACGTTCCAGAAGACAAGGAAGCTAACGAAAGACGGGATTGAGCTGACCTTTGCCGTAAACTACCTGGCCCCGTTTCTTATTACGAACCTTCTTCTCCCGCTACTCCGCAAAAACGCTCCCTCCCGTATCGTCTCGGTCGCGTCGAGCGCACATTACGATGTGGATCGTGTCGATTGGGGTAATCTTCCTGCGATGCCCAGATACGAACCGTGGGATGCTTACTCCCTTTCCAAGTTTGCGGATGTTACGTTCACTTATACTCTCTCACGGAATATAGACAGGTCCGGAATTTCCGCTAATTGTCTTCACCCGGGTGTCACAAATACGAAGATTCTCAGGACCGCCTTTCCCGGTATGGCCGGAATACCCTCGGAACAGGGGGCCGAAACCTCCGTGTACCTTGCACTTTCCCCGGAAGTGGAAGGAGTATCTGGTCGGTATTTCGAGGAAAAGAAGCCGGTTCGTTCGTCGGAACTGTCCTATGATCGATCCATTCAGGAACGGCTCTGGAAGGTTGCGGAAGTTCTCACCCACCATAATTAAAGGGATATCGGGTTCATACCCATATCACCTTATCCCGGGTACCGACGCATTAACCTCGCATTCTCCAGCATCGCATCATTATTGAAGAAGACATAGAGCCGCTCCGGGCCAGCTTCCGCAAGGATTTTCGCGGTTTCCTGCAACACATCATCAGAATAATCGTACGCGTACCACTCTCCCGCACATGCATGCGGAGAGAGATCACCCCTGCAGGGAAAATCCGGTTCTGGACGTTCGATGAAGCGGCAGAGACGACGGTCGGTTCTGATAAGTTGTCGGTTGATAGGGATTTTCTTACGAGATGAAAAATCGGAGATCAACCGTTAACTTATCAGAAACTATTAATCAAACTTTTTCACGATAAGCGGTATCCCGCTGTCGTCACTGGTATGAGATCATCTGACCTGGTTGCTGAAACGGTTCTTGGTGCATTCCCTGATTTACCCCAAGATATCAAGCCTATACTGATAAAAATGATACGGCTATCTCCTGATTTTTTTGAGGTTATTTTAGAAAAACAAACATATGATCAATTATCACAAGGATGCAGCCCGTATCTTGTCCCAAACTCTTTTGGGGGAGAGAAGGCATTCAAGACTCCGCCGTACTTTACATTTTATCAAATATTTGCCGAATCTCTGATAAGGGAAAGAAAACGTCTTGACGTGAAAACAGAATATGAGACGGTATTGGAGGAACTGAAAACAGCTCTTTCACAGCGTTATACCGATAGGACAGATCTCCAAAAGAAAAAGGAAATCATCGATACCATTGAAAAAATGATACAAGAATGGAAAAAAGATAATAATAATGAAAAGCGAGAGAAACTTGTTACAAATTGCTCACGTTTCCAAGACCATTATGAATTAATCGACAAGAATAATGATCCAGATCCAGAAATTAAACTGAAATTAGAGGAAGCCTACAACACTATCCAATCACTAATAACTTATAGTCCACCACTGAGGCATAGATGGGATGATATGATATAAAATAAATTTATTTTATATGATTATATATTGGTAAAACGTTTTTTCAAGTCTGGTATATTCTCAATTTTTCGCGCCAGCTCAACCATTTCTCTCAGATTTGCTAATAACGCCGGGTTTTCTGAAATACTCTGGAACAGCTCATTAGAGGATTGTACTTCAGATTTTAATTTATTCAAGTCTTCTTCGAGTCTGAGGTTCTTTTTTACGATGGATTCAAGGATATCGGTGTGATCCTGCATTTTTGCTTTGAATTCGCTCTCGATCTCCTGAAGATCCTTGGGTGTCTGAATGGTCACGAGATACTCTGCTTCAAGATATCTCTCAGCAAGTTGCGCTTCGGTGTACCGTCGATATGAGCTCGTGAGATAACCCTGATGACCGGCAAGCGCTTCGGCAATTTCTTTCGGTGCCTTCAGTGACAATTGAGAAAGGAAAAATTTTCTGAACATGTGAATGTGCAATGTCATGCGGTTCGTCGTCTCATCCCGCTCAAATAACTCTGCACTTTTTACTACCTGTTCGAACAGCTGGTTTCCAATGTTGTCAGAGAAGGGGAACAGGCGATCATCTTCAGACGATTTCGCCGTCGTTCGTCCATTCAAATGCATACCTTTCTCTAATGATGCATCGAGATATTTCGCGCGTACTTTCAACCACTCTTTGACCGCTTGCGCTGCTTCGGTGCTGATGAATGTAAATCGTTGATATCCGGTCTTGGTATTCTTCCCTCGTATGTTGATTTTTACCGGTTTTGAATCGAGGTCGATATCTTTTAGTGTGACCGTCAGAAGTTCGCCAATTCTCATACCGCTGGATGCGAGGGTTAATATCAAGGCTTTTCCTTTAACGTCAGTATGCGCAAGGAGGGACCGAATCGTTTCGAGATCCATATCTTTTTCTTGGGTTGCGACACCCCCTTTTGGGAGCTTATTTCTCGCACGTTTGATGTCTTTTGAGGTGATTACGACATCATTCATTGACAAAAATTCGTTAACCTGGTTGAAGACCTGCCGAGCAGATAACGGTGGACGCTTTTGAAGACTGACGGCAAATTTCATCAAGTCGGTTTTATGATCACGCGAGTCATCGAAGTACTGATCCACCAGTTCTTCCAACCTGCCTTTATCCCCGTCAGTTATACCGTAAATGAATTTAATGAATGCCAAAATCCCTGACCGGTAGCCCCCACGCGTGCTTTGATTGTTATAGTTATCCAAGAATTCGGTAAGTCTTCCCATGAAAATTTAGTCTACGTCTGAATATAAAAAACACACTGTGTCATGTGTATTTCTTTTAAAAAAAATCCTTAAGATATTGGGATTTTGGGATTGTTTGCCGTTTCCGCAGGGAAGGGCAAACTGGAGAAGATGTCCATCAGGACATCTCCGATCTGCGACTGTGAAGGAGCATGAGAAGA
>CAZNIL010000031.1:0-17536 GCA_964573085.1 uncultured Methanoregula sp. | reverse complement strand
CGTGAATTATCTATACGGGTCACTCTTGATGGTGTGGCACCAGAAGTTGATAAGACCCAGAATAAAACGATACTGAGGGTCAACGAGCTGGACTCCTATGGCAAACCTATATCGACAACAGGCTATCTCAAAGAGGCCATTGTTGTAAATATCGCTGATATCAATAATGCAATCTCTCTAGCCGATTCAAATTTACAGATCTTCAGGACTCACATCGATGAGAAGTATGCAATAGAGGTCGATACTTCTGCAGCGGAAGGAAAATATAACGAGGCGAAGGCAGCCATCGACAGCGCAAGGTCCCAACCGTCCTCGCAATATTCAGTGGCCCAGTCAAGTCTCACTAACGCTCAGAACCTCATTGCCGAAGGTGAAAAGACCCTTGACAAAGCATGGGCGGAAAAGGCAGTTGCCGATGCGCAGGTTCCGATTACGAATGTCGATCTGGTAATTGCCTTTGTAAAACCGAATATCAGCAGCACTGATTCCCGCCTCTCCCCAATAATATCCAAACGGGAGATTGCAGCAGGATTCATCTCCACGGCAAATGACGAGATCTTTGCCGGTAACTATGAACGCGCCCGCGAGAAAGCAGACGAAGCATATACCAAAGGAAACGAGTCATATACGGATGCCCTTGATTTACAAAAGCAGATCAGTGAAGGGTTCAATCCGCTGGGAGCGATAGGAAAACTCTTTGGTTCAGGCACCCTTGTCATCATCATTGGTGTCGTTGCCGTTGTGCTGGTTGTTGTCGGTGTTATCATTTATCGCAAACGTTCACGTTGGGATGAACTGGGATAATCATATAATTTTATTCGATTTTTTTTTCTGGCTCATATAAAATCCTGTCTTTCTTAATTTTCTGTGAATGTATAACTCCGACTCATTAGCATAAATGGGCAGGGAACGAGAATCCTGATGCCATTATTGCAGTAAAAGCAGCAACAGCGTACCTTGCTGAACTGGGAAAAGCCCACTTGGATGGTACAATCCAGTACATTGGTTCGATCAGTACCAGCGGTGCATCGACACTTACGGCTGATAAAACGACATTCGTTTCCGCAGCTGACGGTGCCCAGTCCGCCACAACGGTAGACGGGATCAGGGATACCCGCAGCAAGATGAAGACTGCGGCCCAGACATTCCGGGCGGATACCAGAAGCATCATGCAGGCATACAATGGGTCGGCCCGCGACCTGCGAATGAGCATCAACGCTTCGGTTAAGGCTGATGCAGCAACACTCGAGACGCTGAAAAACAGTGCCTAGCAGGACTACGAGACAGCACGTATGGGCGTGTTTGACAACAATGCAGGGCGTCGCGCAACGGAGTGCCTGCAAACCTTACGGCAAAAGGCATCGATGTCTCTCCGGTACAGAATATCGAGGGACGGATCCAGCAGCAGGGCGCTTTGCTTGAGGCCGGATTCGCCGCCTATGACAAGGAAACGGAAAAGCCGCAAACGGAGAGTTAAAGGAACTCAACAAGCAGTTCCGAGAAACCGTCAAGGAATACCGAGACATCTTCAAGGACACAGTCAGGACATCCCGCGGGAAGAACATGATATCCGGACAAGTGCCGGTTCCGACAACTTCAACCGCTACGCAGGATCCGGCATCCCTGTAACAAATTATCCTGCAATACCAACACGTCCATTACGCACCTCATGAGATAGTGAACGTACGGTTCCGGCCAATTCTGCAGGAACCCCATCACCACTTTTTACATTAGCGCCATGCGCAAACCAGTTATCTGTCACGGGGCACCAGTTCATTTTTGCACGCAATGATCCGGTCTTTCAATGCCCGCGCCGCACCCCTGATATCCGGCTGCCCCACAACGGCAGAAATCACCGCGACGCCATCAGCTCCCGCCCGCATGACATCACAGACATTATGCATTCCGATGCCCCCGATGGCAATCACCGGCACATCCACCCCATCGCTGATGCGGTGTATCCCGTCAAGCCCACAGAATTTATCTGCTGTTTTTTGTGCTGTAGGAAAAACAGGGCTTGCGGCTAGGTAATCAGCCCCTTCTTTTATTGCCCGCTGCGCCTCATCGCGTGAACCCACCGATACGCCAATGAGAAAATCATGCGGCGCTATTGCCCGGGCTGAACTTACCTGCATGTCATCCTGGCCGAGGTGCACCCCATCCGCACCGCATGCGATGGCTACATCCAGCCGGTCATTGACAATGAACAGGGTACCAGTCCGCCGGGTCACTACCCGTACCCGTTTTCCCATTGCAACCAGCTCCGGTATACTGCACATCTTATCCCGGAGCTGAATGACATCGGCTCCCCCATCGATAGCAAGGCGTGCAATTTCTTCATGCGACCTTCCACCCGAAAGTGTGGTGTCCGTGATCACATACAGGTCGCAGTTCATGAATTCAGGCCGTCCGGATCCGTGCGCCCCGTGCAAGGTCACCGGGACTTAGTGTAGCCAGTTCGTCAAACAATGACGTCCTGAACGAATAAGGGCCGGCAGAATGGAGTGCAGCCTTCTCACCTGCAAGCCCGAATGCTGCAAGTGCTGCGGCCGATGAGAGAACGTAATCATCAGAGACCGCGGCAAACGCTCCTGCAAGGGAGGCCGCCATGCAGCCTGTGCCCGAGAGCCTCCCCATCATCTCATGCCCGTTATCGACCAACAGCACGCGGGCGCCATCGGTTACGATATCGGTCGCACCGCTGACGACCACGATAATTCCCTCATTATCTGCAAATGCCTGTGCGATTGTAAGCGCGTCCCCACCGGACCCTTGCGAATCAACACCCCTGACCTTCCCGCCTGCACCGGCAAGCACACCGATCTCCCCCGCATTTCCCTTCAGAACCGCGATCTCAAGCCGGTCAAGGAGCAACAGGGATGCATCAGTCCTCATTGTTGTCGCCCCTGCACCGACGGGGTCGAGAATGACAGGGATATCGCATTCGTTCGCCCTGCCTCCTGCTTCCAGCATGACACCAATCTGCCAGCTTGTAAGCGTCCCGATATTGAGGACAAGCGCGTCTGCCATCGCTACCATCTCCCTTGCCTCTTCCGGTGCCTCTGCCATCACCGGCGCTGCACCGATACAGAGCGTGATGTTGGCGCAGTCATTGACGGTCACGTAGTTAGTGATGTGGTGAACCAAGGGGCGTTTTGACCTTAGCTCAGCGAGTAGATCTGCAAAAGAATCAGGAGTCATCAGTCGATCATCCATTTCTACCTTAAGGTATTCCCGCATGAATAATCAAAGGTAACGGCACTGTGGGGGGATAATTATTTTCCTTACATCCGGGCTCATATGATTCCCTGTCTCTTCAAGATACGGCCCGTAACCCCGTAGATAAGGACAAGAATCACCAAAGGTGGAAGTGCCTGAAAAACCGTGGTATAATTTCCCGTCACAAAAGCCATGGCAAGAATATATAGCCCGTACAAAACTCCGGCTGCAATACCGGCGAGGATAACATAGAACAGGGCAACAGCAAGAACTCCATACCGTACCAGATCATCCATCCTCATGCACTCCTATGACCTGACATCCTGCTGCTATCTCCTGCTGCACTTCCCGCCTCATTCAACATACGGGGCAAGCACCTCCTCATACAGGGTCTGGACATTCTGCGCAGTTGAGGGCATAGAAGGAAACCCGGAATAGGGTAGTGCTGCAGGGACATCGAGGGCGAGATTGATACGGTACTGGCTCTGTGACAAAAACCAACCCTTCTGCCGGTAATATGACGAGAGAAATTCCTGCTCGGTCTGCCCTGGTGTCGGGACCAAGAGTCCGTGCCGTTTCTGCACTTCGGCAAGCTCCATCATCGTTGTATAACCGGACCGGCAGATGACAAATTTTGCCCGGTTGAGGAGCGAGATTTTTTCGCTGGTATCAACGTAGCTTTGGACGGTGGTGTCCGGGTCGGGGCATGTTGCTGTATGGTCAGTCGGGCTACCCAATAACACCATCTTGCTCCCTGACAGGCAAGGAAGCTGTGGGAGGAGGATCTGCTCAAGGATGGTCCTTTGGGGTTCAGGTCCAGAGATGATGATCAGGTAATCAAGGTCTTCTTCCACTTCCATTTTACGGGCAGTTGCAAGGATGCCGGCAAAATACATGTAGCGCAGGGATGAGGAAAGGAGCGGGCGGGAGAGTTTTCCGGCAAGTGATCCGGGACCCGGCAGGTTGTCGGGCACAATCACACGGTCGAATCTGGAATGCAGTTTCCTGTTCAGGAGTAGCGCAAACAATTCCACAGGCCAGATGACAGGGGGGAAATGGAAATGGATCTGGTGCGTGATGAACAGCGAAGGTACCCGATCGGAATATACACCGAGCCGGTTATCACTGATGATGAGATCGTAACGATCTTGGTTCAATATGCGATCGAGAGCCCGCCGCTCTGCTTCCAGTGCACGCAGCAACAGAGGAAGGTAAGCACAGAACTTCGGTAGGAACATGCTGCCCGCGCTGTAAGGTGCCGGGTAATCCGGAAAATCAATGAAACGGCAGTCGGGAAACTCCCGTTGCAGGGCAGACAGCGCATTCCCGCAGGCAGCGATGGTGACATCATGACCCCGCTTTGTTAGTTCGTGGATGAGGGGGATATCCCTCGTGGCATGACCCAGACCCCAGTTCAGCGGAGATATCATGACACTTCCCATCGGTTGAGCACAACTCCCTTGTGTCATAGGTGGGGTGTTATGGTCATTAAAGGCGTGGGCGCAGGACAAAAAATCAGGAAACTTTTACCGCTCCCTTCCGCCATACATTCAATAACTTTCCGACAGAAATTCTAAAGAAATGCATTGTACCACAACCGCTTTTACCCGAGGTTCCCGTGCTCATACAATCCTGCGGCTGATACGTTTTACGGCATACGGGCCGCTCTTTCTCCTTACCGGACTCTTCGGCGCCCTGCTGACCCTCACCCCTCTCAATGGGAAGATTGCCGTGCTGGAACTTTTTATTGCCACCTCTGCTGCGTTCGGTTTTGTCCTCAACGATATCTCCGACCGGAGTCTTGATACACACGAACCCAGTCCACGGAACCCGCTTGCGGACGGTACCTGCCCGCTCACCTTAGCCTATCAAATCTGCGGCCTGCTCCTTGTTGTTTCCTTATGTTGTCTCGCACTCCTTCCACTTCCCCTTATCCTTCTCGGGGGTCTTGAACTGTTCATCTTTGCTACATATTCGGTCTGGATCGAGGTGAAAAACATCGCAGGGCTGGATCTTCTCTATCATGGGCTGTTTCCTTCCCTATACGCTGCGATGGGGTACCTCCTGTACGGGTCGCCTGACCTGACCGGCGCTGTCTTTTTTTCGCTCGTCTTTATCTTTGGTGCGGTATCCGAGATCTTTAACGAAATCCGGGACTTTGCAAAGGACAGCCTTATACGGAAAAACTTCGTTGTTGTTGCAGGGAAGGATCGAGCGTTTGCGGTCACGCTGGTATTGATGACGGCAGTGCTGGGCACAACGGCATTGTTCACCCTGTTCCACCCGCCATTGCGCTGGATCCTTGTGTTTATCCCCTTCGGATTGCTGCTCATTCACCCCGTCTGGCAGGCAATGCATGATCTCCGGTTTGAACCCTTGTTTGTGTCAACCATCAACCGCCGTGCCATTACTCTCGCCATCGCTATGGTCGTAGTGTTTGTAATTATCCGGTTATGTACTATTCTCCCCCTTTTCCCGACGGAGTTATAACGGGGATATTGTAGAGAGTTAAACTGATTATCGTTTTATCCTGCGCCCGATCTCCTTTGCGACAGCTTCGCCAAACTCCCGGGTTCCGGCAGTGCCGCCGAGATCAGCGGTTTTGATCCCGTCAAGGAGGATCTGTTGGATTGCGTTTTCTATCATCATTGCACCGGTACTATCCCCGCAATAATTCAGCAGCATCGCAGCGCTCCGGATTGCTGCAACCGGGTTGGCAATATTTTTCCCTGCAATATCAAGAGCGCTGCCGTGAACTGGTTCGAAAAGGGCATACCGGTCACCAATATTTGCGCTTGGTACAAGTCCCAGCCCGCCGACGAGGTATGAGGCAACATCGGAAAGGATGTCCCCGAAAATGTTCGTGGTCACGACTATGTCATACGCAGACGGGTGCTGGAGAATATCAAGCGCGAGGGCGTCGATATATTTTTCATCAAACGATACACCTGCTGCTTTTGCCTCGGTAATACAGATATTTCGGAAAAATACATCAGACTTGATCACGTTCGCCTTGTGCCCAATCGTCAGGAGCCGCCGGGTCTTGGCGAGCCGGATAGCTGCCTTTGCTATGCGTTCTGTTCCCGTCCGGGTCACCACCCGCAGCGTTGTTGCGCGGTCGGTGCCAGTTTCCTCGATCCCGGAATAGAGCCCTTCCGTGTTCTCCCGAACAATCATGATGTCAAAACCTTCTCCTTTCACCGGGCGGAGGTTCGCGTACAGGTCAAGGGCTTTCCTGATCCTTAACACAACGCTCTGGTAGTCCTTCATCGGGGGGGTGGTTACTGCCCCGAACAGCACGGCGTCCGCACTTTTTAACGCCGCAATCTCGTGGTCGTTGCACGGGCAGCCGGTCTTCTCCCACCTGCCATATCCCATCTCCACACTGAAAAATTCGTATTCCGGGTGCAGCAGTTCCAGCACCTGCCGCGCCACCGGAATCACTTCGTGACCAATACCATCCCCTTCAGCGACTGCGATCTTTTTCATGCACCCTCCATTGCCTGACCAAGGTTGTAACAGAATCCGCGATCTGCCGGGGGGATGCACCCCAGTGCACAACCGCCCCATATTTCCCGTTGTACCTGCCGACACCCTCCCGCTCCGACCGGCAGCAGCGGGCGATGAACGGTTCCTCCTGCACCTCTGCAAGCGGGCAGATATTGAGCAGTTGAAACCCGGTTCCGTAACACTCGCTTACCAGCTGCGAGCTGGTCAGGCACCCGGCAACCCGTTCGCTTCCCTGTATCGCATCTGCATCAAGGGTCTTTGAAAATCCCGCAGCACGGCAGGGATACACATCCGCTTTAACCTGCTCCAGATCGAGGATATGGTGGCAGAAGGTGATTTGCAATTCACCGAACAACCCGCACGCTTCCAGCTCGCGAATGCAGGCAGAAAGGCTCGGGCGTGGCGGGCTTGCGTCATACACGTGCACCCGCAACAGTCCTGTCAGGTCAGGGTCGAGCACGAACGTCATGTGCTCATCGTGCCCGAAAAAGAGCGTGCACCTATAGCCGGAATCAAGCGCAAGCTGGATGAGCCGGGTCCTGTCATGGAGCTGTACTTTTCCGGGATACCGGTACACCTCACCGGCAGGCGCGATCACCTTCGAAGAAATGATGCTGCGCATCATGCCCTTCTTATCGGGATCAAGGGCGACTTCGAGAACCTCGTAGCCCTCCCCTACCGGGTGGACGAGATACCGGCTCAGGAAATACACCTTTTCCCCGCAGGGTTTTGTCGATGCAAAGCCGATCTGCTTGCAGTGCTCAGGAAATATCACCGTTTCACCTTCCAGTACTCCACAAGCCCCCCGGCACGCAGGATATCGAGCATCCGCGGCGAGAGCGGACGTACAGGGCTGCGTTTCCCGCCAGTTTCCACCCAGCCGGATTCGAGGTCAAAACGCACTATGGTGTCATCACGACACGAAAGGTCGGCTTCGATCAAAGGGAGTCCGATATTGATCGCGTTGCGGAAAAAGATACGGGCGAAACTTGGCGCAACTACCGCGACAACTCCCGCCTCCTTCAGTGCGATTGCCGCCTGTTCACGCGATGACCCGCAGCCAAAGTTCCGGCCGGCGACAATAACCGCGCCTGAAAGGCGCGGGGCAAGGGCAGGATCAAAGTCTTCGAAGACATGGGCTGCCCAGATGCTCCGGTCCTTCGTGCGCAGGTAGCGACCCGCGATGATAACATCGGTGTCGATATCAACCCCGAGGTTTACCGCATGCCCGGCTCCCCGCATCAGGGCACCCCCGGTTCAGTGATCTCGCCTTCCAGTGCGGTTGCCGCTGCCGTCGCCACAGATGCAATGTATATCTCCCCGCCGGTCCCCATCCGGTTTTTAAAGTTACGGTTCGCGGTCGACAGGCAGACCTCCCCTTCACCGAGAACACCCATATGGGCTCCAAGGCAGGGGCCACAGCCCGGCGTTCCGATCGTGCATCCTGCCTCAATGATATCGGTAAGCACTCCGGTCTTTGCCGCTTCCCTGAGGACCTGGCGCGACGCGGGGATGACAATGGTGCGGATGGCAACCCGGTTCCCTTTTACAGCACGGGCGAACCGGGCGAGATCCGAATACCTGCCGTTCGTGCAGGTACCAACAAACACCTGATCGACCGGGAGCCCTGCAAGGTCACGCACCGGTTTTACGGTATCCACCCGTGGCGGGACGGCAACAAGGGGCACGACATCAGCAAGGTCGATTGCCATCTCCTGCACGTAACTGCAGGGCTCCTGCACCTGAGGTTCTGCTGACTGCCCGTACCGTGCAAGGTAATCCGTGGTAATGCTATCGGCATAAAACATCCCAGCTTTCGCACCGGTCTCGACAGCAAGGTTGCAGATCACGAGCCGGTCGTCCATTCTTAACCTCCGTATGCCATCACCGGTGAATTCCAGTGACTTGTAAGTACCCCCATCCATACCAAGCCGGCTAACGTACGTAAGTGCAATATCCTTTGCTTCTGCGGCATCGCTGAGGTTTCCGTCAAGGTGGATTCCGATCGATTCCGGCACCCGGAACCATGTCTCACCGGTCAGCCAGATCGCCGCCATATCGGTTGCACCGACACCGGTTGCAAACGCACCGAACGCTCCTGTAGTGCAGCTGTGCGAGTCAGCACCGACAACCACCTCTCCGGGTAGTACAACCCCTTCGCTCATGCACTGGTGGCATATGCCTTCGCCGATATCGGAAAAATGCAGGAACGAACTCTTTGCAAACTCGCGCAGCTCGTGCTGAAGCGTTGCTGTTGTCGAGTTGTTCGCCGGGACAATGTGATCGAATATTACTGAAAGGCGCGACGGATCGCAGAGCCCTTTGGAACCCATGTTTTTCCATGCTTCAAGCGTGAGCACCCCCGTGCCATCATGGACATAGGCACGGTCAACCTTCCGATCCACGTACTCTCCCGCAGGTGCACCGAGGATCCGTTCCGAGAGGGTGCCCATCTATACCTTCTCCTCTTTTGCATTCCTGATAAGTTTCTTCAGCACATCAGGGGTTACCATGCACTTCTGCTCCGAGTGCTTCTTTACCTTCTCCAGCACCCGGCAGATCTGGGGGTCAGTCAATTCGCACCCAATAGAGGATACGACGTACTCGAGCGCCTTTTTCCCCGTGTGTTTGCCAAGGATGAACCGTCGCTCCCCCCCGACAAGCTCCGGGGGGAAATGCTCGTACGAGTGCGGGTCGTCGAGAATCGCCGCGATATGGATCCCGCTCTCGTGGGAGAACGCCAGCTCGCCGACAACCGGCTTGTTCCGGGGCAGCCGGATCCCCGAGTACTGTTCAACTTTTTTCGAGAGCACGGTCAGGTGCGAAAGGTCATATCTGTCCACTCCGCCGCTCATCCGCAGCGCTATGAGCACTTCTTCGAGCGCGGCGTTACCTGCCCGCTCCCCGATCCCGTTGACCGTGGTGTGCAACTGGAACGCGCCGGCCTCTGCCGCAGTGATCGTGTTGGCGACGGCGCAGCCCATATCGTTATGGCAGTGGGCACAGAGCGGCCGGTCGACCGTTGCAACAAGATCAGACATAATCCGGTACATCTCAAGCGGGGTCAGGCAGCCGACAGTGTCGGCAAAAGACAGGAGGTCTGCCCCATGTTCGGACGCTCTCCGGTAGACCTCTTTTAAGAAGACCGGACCCGTCCGGGACGCATCTTCCGCGGCAAACCGGACCTGTAATCCATGGTCATGGGCGTAATCGATGAGGGGGAGGGTGTCAGCAAGTACTTGCTCCTTTGCCTTGTTCCTAAACTTGATCCGCATATGGAGGTCGGAGGTTGCGATAAAGATGCTGACCATCGCAACACCGCAGTCAATCGCCGCATCTACGTCGGACTTTTTCGCACGGGCAAGGCAGCAGATGCGCGAATCAAGGCCGAGACCGGCAATCGTCTTCACGCATTGCTTCTCGTTCTCGGATACCGACGGAAACCCAGCCTCGATCACCTCGACACCGACCTCGTCCAGCATGCGGGCAATTTCAGATTTCTCTTCACAGGAGAACGAGACGCCGGGCGTCTGCTCGCCGTCCCGCAAGGTTACGTCACAGATCTCAACATTCCACGGTTTCATGACTGCATCCCTCAGGGCATTGCCCTTCAACGATCAGGATCCCCGGTCTTTCCGGGGGCACGATATGCTCCCGCAACCGGCTGGTCTCATCAGCCCGGCAGATGACCGGGTCTGCCCATGCAAGGTAGCGGTTCAGGTTATAGACCGGCTGTCCGCCGGTCATTCCCATCCGGTCATTTTTAAGTACGATGCAGAGGACGGGAAGACGCTTCTCATACACGTCGATGAGCGCATTGATACCGGAGTGAAGGAGTGCGTAATCACCCGTGAGCGCTACTTTCGTGCTCATTGCAGCGACGGCGACCGATGAACCGAGCGCATAACAGGCTCTCCCGATGCGGTACGGGGGATTGCCGGCAAGAACCGCACATCCCATGTCGCAGATCACCGGCATCCCCTTCTCCTTCAGGATTCCTATCACGGTCTTAAAAGGGCAGTCCCGGCAGAAGGTCCGGCAAAAGCCACGGTCGGAAAATGTCTCAGGCGTTCCGGTCACATCAGGGGGGTTTATCCACCGGTGCTCCTGCATGAAGGGTCTCCCGAGTTCCCGCGTTTCTGCAAGGGTTTTTGCATCGTGCGGAGGGGGATACACGGTCACTGCGTGCGAGTCCCCGTCCGCCGCCCCCACACCCACGATTCCCCCGTTCCAGAGGTTTAAGGCAGATTTTTTCGACCATGAAAACATCTCTGCAGCGATGCGGTCTGCCGACTGTGCCCTGCCCTGCATGGTGAGATCGGGTGATGCAAGACTGCCTTTGCGTCTCCGTTCCGGAGCTGCGTTTATTCCCGTCACCTCATTTTCGAGGAGGGGGGGGGTAACCCTGACAATCGCGACCCGCGAGAACCGTTCCGAAGCTTCGAAAGCGGCACCGATTGCAGGAGCACAGGTCCGTGAATCCGGTTCAATCACCGGGACCTGTGCGAGCTCGCCAAAGTAACGGGAGTCCTCGGTGTTCTGGGATCCCCGGGCGAGCACGTCATCCCCCACAATGATGACAACCCCTGCATGCAATCCCTGGGTAGTTGCATTGATAAGCGGGTCAGCGCAGACGTTCAGACCCACGTTCTTGATGATGACCGCGGCGCGACGGCCATCAAGGGAGTCGCCCAGTGCATACTCAAGCGCGACCTTTTCATTGATCACAAGTTCGGCACCGGCACCGGTCGCGATGTCAGTCACCGGATACCCCGGAACCGCGTAAAACCGATCACCGCAGCTCTGCAGTGCCGCTACGATCGCATCAACACCCTTCATGCATCCCTCCCAGGCACAAGATCGCAGCCAGTACAGTTCGTACACATTGTCTGGGCCTGTTGCGTATCCAGCCCCGCCTCGGTAAGCGCCCGCTCGTGCATCCCAAAGATCGTTTTCAACCGTTCCGAATCCGGGCGGGCCATTGCAGAGAGCCCGGCAACAGGATTCAATGGGCGCAGCACCGGGATGATGCCGCGTATGGTGAGCCGCCTGATACACTGTTCCATCTCAGCATCGGTCTCGCCCAACCCGATGATCACATTGGAGAAGACCCTGCCTTTCCCGAAGAGCTGCACTGAACGCTCGAGAACGCCATATATCATGTCATAATCGAGATCCGGGCACATCTTCGCAAAGAGCGGGGCGGTCGCTGCCTCTATATTGAATTTTACCTCCACAACACCAAGGTCATGGAGATGGTCCGGAGTCTGTTCGGTGGGATAGATGGAGACACCGATAGGCACGCCAAATGGCAGGAGATGATGGATAACTTCGACCACGTACGCTTCTTCTTCCTCAATACTGGACTGGACACCACTTGTCAGGGAGATCGCGTTGATACGGGGACGTACCGCCTCCACCATTGCCACAATCTCATCGATGCTCTTGCGCCGTCCATTCAGGTTTGGAACCGGGCAGTACCTGCAATGGAAGATACACGACCCTGTAACCGTGATGAACGCCTGGTTCGGGCAGTGGTATCCCGGCTCCTCCAGCCTCCCGCTCACCTGCATTGTACCTAGAAAGAGGTCAGCAACCCCGCCTCCACGGTGGACAACCTCGACATCGCTCATCGGGTCAAGTGCAAGACGGACCCGGTGGCTCCCCATGGAAAAGAAGACCGAGCCGTCCCCACCGGCGCCAGGTCCCGCGGTTGACCGGGTGATGAACCTTTCCGCGGGTTCACCGGATAACCGAGATGAGCCGGTTGCAAGCACCTGTGCTTTTATTTCCTTCCATCGCATAATTCAAGCGCCTCCTCGTATCGGGTGAAGAACGGCAGGGCAGCAACCGCACCGATGATCCCTCTCCCGTTCATGATGATCTCCAGGTTATCATCTCTGATGCTTTCTAAAAGTCCGTGCCCGACTTCGCCCCGTTTCACCTTCAGGCCGAAATTTAAGAGTTTTTCCAGGGGAGAGAAACCGGAATACACTGCCATGCCTGTTTTATCCGAAAGCGTGTACCGTTTAAGCATCTGGTGGAACCTCCGTGTAAGATGATCGGGCTCACTTGTCGCAAACTCTGCGACAAGGCTCACGCAGTTCTTGGTCCGGTACGGTACAGGATAGAGCTGAACGATCGTGTGGGAGAGGTAGACAGAGTGCTCGTCTTCAACTGCCTTTGCAATGTTGTGGACAAGTGTCCATGTGGCTCCCGCCTCTGGAGTATCTGTATCATCTACCCCGATCAGGAGCCGTTGCCTTCGGGGGAGCCAGATCGTAGATCCGGCAACTTTCCCGCCACCAGACGGATCCGTGCGGTTCCGGACCACCCCCTTTGCATCCGCACGGCATGCTGCTGCTCCGACACCTCCGCCACCCATGCCGATATACGTGACCGCGATCTCGCGGTCGTCCACTGCAACAGAAGAGATGCCTGCCGGGAATTTCGATCCTTCAAGTGCCAGGTCGACGGTTCCCTGCCTGAGCAGGTACCTCATGGTTCCGCCAACACACCGCACGGATTCTACGAGCGGGCTTTGGGCATAATGGTGCGCTGACCACATCGCTCCTCCAATACAGTCAAAGAACTCGATCAGTTCCACGCGAGTTCCGGTTTCGTCAGCCACTGCCGCGATCTGCGGGTAATGGATAATGTAAGGTTCCGGTATGTTCTTCATACAATCCAGCCATCACGATTCCACGTTCGCCCCAACATCAGTTTTCATCACTGCTGAAATGGGGAGATTGTATTATCGCCGATTATTTCGTTAACAAGATATTCGGCAATAACAGTATATAAAAAAAGCGATCTAAAAAAATTAGAGCACCTTGTGGAGCTCGATCTTGTACGGTCCGAGGGTCCCGCCGAAATTTCCTGCAGATATGAACTTCACACCCGGAACATGTACAGCAGCCTTGATGCCGGCTGCCATTGCCGCTGCAACACTCTTCTCGTCAAGCCCATCGATGACGATCTCGTAGACTGCCTTGACGCCTGCCGGGATTTTGCTGTCCGGGACTTTCTCGCGGAGCGTCGGGCAGTACTTCTCATTGGTGGATGCGGGCATGAATTTGTATTTCAGGCTGCCAACCTTGGAACCGCTCGCAACGATACCCCCGGGAAAACTGGTGATGGCCCCCGGCACTGCGGCAATCGCATTGCTCGCTGTCTCGGCACCTATCAGCGCTGCCATCTGGTTCTCGCCCATGATAAAGAAATTGCCTCCGGCAACCCCTTTGACGATGCCAAACTCCTCTTCACCGACATATTCACCATTCATGATCGGGATGACCCAGCACTTCCTGCCGCCGACTTCCTTCTGGTACTCATACCCGTCTCCGAAAAAGTGGAGCTTCACGGCAATCTTCTCCTCAGCATTGGTGATGCCATTGAAGACCGCCGTAGTCGGTGCAGTCAGGACGCATTCAGCAAGCCTCTCGACGACCTGCTCCTTGAGCTTCTTCTTGCTTGCGCAGATCAGGATTGAAACGCCGGGACGCCCGTCAGGAGTCTGGGTACCCTCAAGTTCCTGTTCGATGCCTGCCTCGCACGGGCAACCGATCGCTGATGTGGCAAAACCGGTTGCTTCGGTCGCTGCCTTCCGTGCCCATTCCTTGGTGACTGCCGTGATGATGATACGGCAGATCCAAGTCGGGAACGCTTCTGCATAGGTGTTGTCAATAGTAACGCCGTTGATTTCCATACATAACCTCCGGTACTACAACAGTTGCATACTTACTGTTCAATAAATTTTCTAATTTAATTTCATTATGAGGAGCGCACAAATAAACCGGATATAAGTACACAAATAAGTGTTAACTATAAGACAAAATTAAATTTAAAAAATTAAAAAATCGTCGGGATTTTACTAAGTTCCCTGACTTAATTTCAGAACATTTATCTATAAATCTTCACTACTCTTCAGATAGTCGATTTTTAAAGATCGATCATAGCTGGTGCGTGAAAAAAGTATGACATTTGCAGTCCATATAAACATGGAAAATTGTACTGGCTGTAACAATTGTGTTGTCGCATGCCCCGTAGACGCATTGGAGCTGCACACCGTAGACCCTTCCTCAAAGGAGAAGATCTACAAGGTCAAAGACGGAAAATCCGTTGTTCTTGACTTCAAGGGTGAGCTCTGCGCCGGTTGCGGCGTCTGCGTGCAGGCATGTCCGCACGATGTTATCAGGCTGGTTGGACCCTGGGAATCCAGGTCACTGGCAAAGGTACAATAAAGGAACTGCGTGAGGGTTAATTCATGGCATTGTTTCCAAAGTTTTCCAAAAAAAGAGATGGTGTGAACGTTGTGATGGAGCAGCGCCTCCTGCAGAACGTTAACAACCTGATTCTGAATTCAGAGACGTGCACCGGATGCGGCATCTGCGTTGATGCATGCCCCGAAGAAGCAATTGTGCTCGGTCTTGTCGGTGCTTCCAAGCGCGGCGCGATTGATTACGCCGCACCGGTGGATGTCGACGAGGTCAAGTGCTCGTACTGCGGGGTTTGTGTCATCATGTGCCCGTTCAATGCAATGACTCTGAAGGTTGACGGACAGGAAAAGCTCCCGATTCTTGAGAAGGAGGGCTTCCCCCAGTTCGACATGAAAGCAGAGATCGACAACGAGAAGTGCGTCAAGTGTACGATCTGCGAAGAGGTCTGCCCGCGTGATGCGATCAACCGGGATGTCCCCGCTTATGAAGGGACCTATAAAGAACCGGTTGAGGGTGCAAAAGAGCGCCAGACTTCGATCAAGACCAAGACGACATTTAAGGTTGATTTGGAGAAATGTACGCTCTGCGGTCTGTGCGGTGCACTCTGCCCAGCAATCACGGTCAAACACAAGGAGTTTACCGCTGAAACCGGAAAGGTCGAAGGCGAAGTGATCTGGGACGAGACCAAATGTGACGCCTGCAAGGTCTGTGTCGAAGCCTGCCCCGAGGAATGCATCACGGTTGAACGTGAGGTCATCTCCGACAAGGTTGATGGCAAAGTCGAGATTATCCAAGACAACTGCTGCACCTGCCAGTGGTGCTCACGCAATTGTCCGACTGAGGCAATCACGGTCGAGAAGATCTTTGAGGGCGACATCGAGTTCCACGCAGAAAAATGCCCAGGCGGCTGCTCGACATGTGCCGAGATCTGCCCGGCAAATGCGATCTATCTCCCGTCCGCAAAACCTGCGGCTGAAATGGGACACGAGATTGAGAAGACGATTGCAGTCAACAAGGACTTCTGCATCCTGTGCGGTGCCTGCGTTAATGCATGCCCGGGTGAAGACATCATCGTCATGCAGAGAACCGGTATCCGCGTCAAAGGAACCGAGACTGACCTGTTCAAGAAGATAAAAGAGAAGCTCTTCACCAAGAGGACATCGAAGGTGAAAGAGGATATAACCGGACAGGTCTCGATCAAAGTGATGGAGAAGGCGTGAGGAATATGGCAAGAACAAAAGGTTATCCGGAAGCGCTGGAGAAGAAACTCCGCGATCAGCGGTATTATCGTGAAGATTCAAATCCTGAATTTCTCTCCAAAGTGAAAGCAATCTCACGCACTAATGCACACATGTGCTTCCAGTGTGGTACCTGCACCGGGTCTTGCCCCTCGGCTCCCCGCAGCACCTACCGTATCCGCCAGTTTATGAGGCGGGCGGTGCTTGGGCTCGAGAACGAGGCGCTGACCGATCCAGATCTCTGGTTATGTACTACCTGTTATAGCTGCACAGACAGGTGCCCAAGGGACATCGCACCCACAGATGTAATTATGGCAATGAGGAACCTTGCGGCAAAGCGCGACATCGTACCAGTCAACTTCCTCAAAACCGTGCAGGCGATTTATTCAAGCGGACACGGTGTGCCCAACAATGACGTGAACAGGGCAGCAAGGGAAAAGCTCGGCATGACCCGCGACCCGCCGACCACCCACATGTATCCGGAATATGTCAAGGGCATCCAGAAGATCCTTGATCATTATGGTCTCAAGGCACGGGCTGACAGGATAGTGAAAGAGCGGGAGGGCTGAAGACTATGGAAGCAACACGAAAATACGCCTTTTTCCTTGGTTGTATCGCCCCGAATAGGTATCCGGGCATTGAATCATCGGCAATCAAAACCAGCAGGAAGCTTGGCATCGAACTTGTCCCTCTGAAGGGCGCAAGCTGCTGCCCGGCGCCCGGCGCATTCGGTTCAATCGACCTGAATATCTGGTATGCAATGGCGGCACGCAACATTGTCCTTGCCGAGCAGATGAAGACCGACATTACCCTGATCTGCAACGGGTGCTACAAGTCCATCTGGGAAGTGAACCATAAGCTCAAGAAAAACAAGGACCTCCGCGAAGGTGTGAATGAAGTATTAAAAGAGATCGACATGGAGTTCAAGGGAACCGTCAATGTCTATCACCTTGCCGAGCTCCTCTATGACCCGAAGATCTGCGGTATTGAGAAGATCCGTGCCAGCGTCACCAATCCCCTCAAGGGGGCACGCATCGCCGTCCACTATGGCTGCCACCTCTTAAAACCGAAAAAAGAACGTACATGGGTTGCTCCGGGTATCGGTGACTCGGATAACCCGATGTGGATAGAGGAAATGGTCGCAGCGATTGGAGCGACACCCATCCAGTACCGCAACAAGATGCAGTGCTGCGGTGCCGGCGGCGGTGTCCGCGGGTATGATATCGCACACTCGCTGGATATCACCAACGAGAAGATGATCAACTTACGGGAAGTACAGGCTGATGCACTCACGGAAGTCTGCCCGTTCTGTCAGCTGCAGTTTGACCGCGGCCAGATCGAGATAAAAGA
>CAZNIL010000030.1:6997-17571 GCA_964573085.1 uncultured Methanoregula sp. | reverse complement strand
TGATGATGGCTTTTTTACCCGAAATACCGGAAAAGATTGCTGATCCGGGGACCGGACCATACTCGTTCTGTGTCATATACTGATCACTTCTTCTTTAATCACCCTCACGCATAAATGTTTCAATCAGGCCGATCTCCTTTTTGCCGCCCACGTAGATGGGCGTTATCTCGTCAATTGCCCGGGGGGTGATCCCGAGAATATCCTCTCTCCCGTTGCTGATCGCCCCGCCGGCTTCATGGATGATCTTTCCCATGGGGTTCGCTTCATAGAGGAGGCGCAGTTTTCCCTTTTCTTTGCCTTTGAACCCGGGATACGTGAAGACCCCGCCCTTGTGGAGGATCTGGTGAACATCTGCAACAAAACTCCCGCTGAACCGGAGCTTGTAGCCTGCGTCTTCGAGATTCCCGATCCACCGGGCATGGACCGGCAGGTAGTCTTTCCGGAGAGCGCCGGGTGCGTAGATCTTCCCCTCCGGAATCTTTAAGTCCCTGTGCCGCAGGACAAACTCCCCCGCTTTATCCATGACGAACTCGTGCACACCGTTTCCCGTTGTCACGGTCAGGGTTGTAAGAGGGCCGTACAGGATGTATAGTGCGGCGACCATATTTGAGCCCTTGTCAAGGACATGCCCGGGGTAGATGCCGATGATGGATCCGACGCAGAGGTTCACGTCGATCAGCGATGACCCGTCGAGAGGGTCAATGACGATCCCGAACGTATTCTTCGGGTTGTCGATCTCAATGATCTGGTCCTGCTCTTCCGTTGCGATATATCGTACCAGCCGTGTCTTTTTCAGGCCGGAGATGAATACCCTGTCGGCGTACTTGTCAAGGGGCATCTGCTCCTCGCCGTAGACGTTCCGGGTCTTCTCATCAGATGTTCCCTTTTTTGTCGATACCAAAAATCCTTTCTTGACCTGCCGGGCCTGCTCGCTTAAGAACAGGATCAATTCAGCGAGATTTTTTTCCGTTCCTTGACTGACAAGAAAATCTTTAAGCAACATGTTCTACCACCTTTCCCCTCCACAAACCATCGGACAACGGATTATCCGGCCGTATCTTTTTTATTTTTACGTGATCGTTTGATCCAGAGACTTATCAGGATTATTATCCTGCTGCCGGGGAATTTTCCCGGGACAGATAGTCCCGGTAAGGATATATACCCGGAGAGGGCTTTTCCGGGGACTGTTGAAGAATAAAAAAAGTACAATGCAGATGATACAAAACAGAATAGTCAATACGTGAAAAATGGTTGTTTGATGTTATTTTTTAAGGCTTCCTTCTTTTTCCGGTGAACCTTTTGGAACCGTGAAGGTGATCTCGAGCACCCCGTTTTTTAAGGATTTCTGGTATGGTGCAGCATTCACCGGGGGCAGCATTGCAGATGTGTGGTAGTGGCGGTCTGCATCACCGGCATCGATGATGAGCCGGTCTCCCTGCACATCCAGTCTCAAGGATTCATCGGTCACCCCGGGAAGTTCAACAATGACCTTCACTTCATCCCCGATCTGGTGCACCTCGGGAACAGGTTCGCCGGGATTGCGTGCCTGCATGGTACTGCCATCGGGAGAGTTCTGGGGCATTCCGCCTCCATGGATGATGATCCGGTAGCCCATTGCATGGGGTGGCATTCCGGTGACTGCCCCGCGACTCATTTCGGCAAACATCCGTGCCATCATCGCATCCATCTGGTCGAATATGTCCTGCGGGTCTTCTTTCATGATTATTCACCTCTGTCTGGTTACTTCTTCTCCATCTGTCCTTCAAGGGCTTCTGCCTGTTTTTTGATCATGGCAAAGTCCTTCGTGCGCTGGAAGGTCTGCTTCCTCAGTCCATCAACCGCCACCGGGTCAACCTTTGCTGCCATAAGTCCGGAGCGTTTGATTATGGAAACCGCATGTTCGAGCACGGTCCGCTGGTCCTGGTTGTACAGCATCTCCCATGCCTGACGCTCTGATCGTTCGATCGCGTCCCGGTCAAGTGACCCCCGTACCTTGCCCATCGCAGTCTCGAAATGCGTCTTTGTTATCATCACATTCTTGATCGCATCGGTCCGCTCCTGTTCGCCCTTGTCTGCCATCGCGAGGATAAACTCGCGCATTGCACCCATCTTTGCCTCGCGGACAAGTGCCTCGATGTCAGCACCGACATATCCTTCGGTCTGTCTGACGAGCTTTTCTACATCCACATCCTTTGCAAGGATCGCACCGGCTTCCCCAAGATACACCTCGAAGATCTTCTTCCGGCTCTCTTCATCAGGTGCCGGCACGTAGATATGGCGCTCGAGACGCCCGGGGCGCAGCAATGCTTCGTCCAGCATATCCGGACGGTTCGTCGCCGCCAGCACCGTCACGTTTTTGAGTTCCTCCATCCCGTCCAGCTCCGTAAGGATCTGGGAGACCACGCTTTCCGTGACATGGGATGACGCCCCGTAGCTCCCCCGTTTCGGGACGAGCGAATCGACTTCATCAAAGAAGATGATCGATGGGGATGCCTGCCGGGCTTTGCGGAAGATCTCCCGTACCCCTTTCTCCGATTCGCCAACCCATTTGGAGAGTAACTCGGGACCTTTCACCGCGATGAAGTTGCATTCGCTCTCATTTGCGACAGCTTTTGCAAGAAGCGTCTTACCCGTGCCCGGAGGACCAAAGAGCAGGATGCCCTTGGGAGGTCTCGTCTGGAGTTTCTCAAAGACGTCAGCGTATTTCAGGGGCCATTCGACGGCTTCGCGCAGCTCCTGCTTGACATCTTCAAGTCCGCCAACCTGCTTCCAGGTAATATCCGGTACTTCAACGAGCACCTCGCGCATCGCTGATGGTTCGACATGTTTCCTCGCCTCGTCAAAGTCCTCCTTCGTGACCTTGAGTGCATCGAGTACCTCGTTGGGGATCTCTTCATCGATCTTGATCTGCGGGATCACCTTACGCAGCGCATGCATCGCGGCTTCTTTTACTAAGAGCGCGATATCGGCACCGACAAAACCGTGGGTGGTGTTTGCAAACTCCTCGACCTTGACATCATCAGCAAGTGGCACACCACGGGTATGGACCTGGAATATTTCCAGCCTGCCTTTCTTGTCAGGTATCCCGATCTCTATCTCACGGTCGAACCGGCCGCCGCGCCGGAGTGCCGGGTCAATGGAATCGGGAAGGTTTGTCGCTGCAATAACAATGACCTGCCCGCGCCCTTTGAGCCCGTCCATGAGCGAAAGAAGCTGGGCGACAACCCTCCGCTCGACCTCTCCTTGTACTTCAGCCCGTTTCGGGGCGATTGAATCGATCTCGTCAATGAAGATGATTGCCGGCGCATTCTGCTCTGCCTCTTCAAACTTCTCCCTCAGGCCCTTCTCGGATTCCCCGTAGTACTTGCTCATGATCTCCGGGCCGGAGAGCGTGATGAAGTGAGCGTCAACCTCGTTTGCAACCGCCTTTGCGATCAGGGTCTTGCCCGTGCCCGGAGGCCCGTAGAGCAGCACCCCCTTGGGTGGCTGGATTCCCAGCCGTTCGAAGATCTCCGGATGGCGCAGCGGGAGCTCGATCATCTCACGGACAAGCTCGAGTTCTCTTCCGAGCCCGCCAATATCTTCGTAGTGGATATTAGAGGGTTCCTTCTTGCCCTCTTCCGCTTTGTACGGTTCCTCCTTGAGTTCGATCTCGGTCTCATCGGTAACGATTGCGATCCCCTTGGGCATCACCTTGGCGATTACGAGAGTGATGGAGTTGCCTATCACGTCAACACGTACGGTCTGCCCTTCGATCACCGATCTGCCCCGCAGCAGCCGCGAGAGATATTGTTCACCGCCGACGAGACGGATTGGTTGGGTGGGCTGGATAACAACCCTCTTTGCGTATGCTGCTTCGGATTTGCGAATCTTCACCTTTTCATCGATACCGGTGCTCACGTTGCCGCGGATGTTGCCGTCAATCCGCAGGATGGAACCCCC
Source organism: uncultured Methanoregula sp. (assembly GCA_964573085.1). GTDB lineage: Archaea > Halobacteriota > Methanomicrobia > Methanomicrobiales > Methanospirillaceae > MVRE01. The sequence continues at coordinate 13,629 of CAZNIL010000030.1, read as the reverse complement.
GGTATCCTGCGCAAAACCGGGCCAGATGATTGCAGCGGCTTTGTGCTTGCCCACAATCTCGATTACATCACCGGACACGAGCCCCATCTTTTTCATTACGTCGATGCTCACCCGCGCAATACCGCGCCCTGCATCGTCATGGGCTGCTTCTTTTACCGTTACTTCTGTGAATTCTTTTTCGGTCATCGTAAAATCCTCCTCAAATCACTGAAGGTTTACCATAAGTTAGTGTGTTATTGCATATAAATATTACGTGAAGTGGTTCTGTTGCGTTGGAGGGACTTGAATGAAAAATGACAGTATGATAAATGGCGGGACTTCTGACATAATGTATAGGAAAAATAAAAGTGATAAGATACCTAAGCGTAAACTTAGGTGCTGTCGGATGACCGTATGTGTAGCGATGATTGTAAAAGATATATATTCTCAATTGCCCGAGATCGTTTTTACAGCAGATAGGCAGGTAACCAACGACGACGTTTGTTTTGAAAGTGGATATTCAAAAATCAAACTCTTACATGTTCATGCTTATATCTTGGCGTCATCAGAAGATGCACCAAAATCTGATGAGATTATCATAAAAACAAAACAAAGATTATCAGAAGAAAAATGCACCGTAAGGGAAGTAGTTGACATTCTCTCAGAGGAATGCAAATTAAAATACGAATCCGAACTTGAAGAACAACGGAAACACGTTTTTGCAAAATATCATACTACGGTTGAGGAATTTAAATCCAATTCGAAATCTAAAATATTGTCTGATGAGGTTAAGATAGATATTCTCAATCACCTAGAGATGATAGAACGCACATATATGGATTATTTTAAGGCAGATTTTTTAGTAGTAGGTATTGATGACGCTCCCCATATTTATGTGGTGGATCAATTCGGTAAAATCAAAGTTTTGGACTATCAGGGATTTGCTGCAACAGGATCAGGAGATCGTTTAGCATATCACGAAATTACACGATGGGCAAACTTTCCACAAACCGAAGCTCAAGCGATAGTAACGGTTTATAACGCAAAAAAGCGGTCTGAACGTGCACCCGGTGTGGGGGGGTTAACTGATTTGATGATCTTAAGGAAAGATCCAAACGGTGTTTATGTCCATGAAATTGCAACTGGAAAACTCAAAGAAATCTTAGATAGAGAAATCGAAAATTTGTGGGAATACGAGAGAGAATATTTTGATAGAATTGCAAGGCAAGACGTTCAAAATCCCGCCAGAGGAGAGATATTCAGTACCCATGCTGCTAAATTCAAGGAAGACTCCGACACAAATTAAAAACGTTCACTCATTCCGATCAATCTGTTGGGGAACAGATGGGAAACGATGATTGGGCTGGCATCAATAAAATAAATTCAAAATTTAATTAATTCGTTAAGTGTCGAAAGTACCTCAGGTTTGCTCCATTTGTCAATTGCTCAATTTTACTGACTTTCCTAAGAAAGTCTATATTATAGAAATTACCAAATTATAAACAGTGAGAGGTGAGCGTAAGCCCCATCCGCTGATTGTTTTGATCGGCATGGGCAGGTCATCTATGAGTGGAAGGGTTGTAAAACTTTAAAAAACTGAATGGCGAGAGTCTGGAACTCAGGGCACCCAGCAGTAGAATCGACAACTATCTGTTTTGTTGTCCTGAGAAAAATAGTTTCTGGTAATGGATAGTGGACACTTTAAACAGACATAGGAGGTAAAAACTATGTTTGATGAAGTAGTTGATGCGGGTAAGGCAATTATTGCGATTATCACATTCGCAATAATAATCCTCGCCTTGCTCCACGCGCTCTAAATAAAAATCTCATCCTCATTTTTTTTATTCGTCGTATATCTTCCTTTGAACTATCGTTCTTATTCTGATGAAACCAACAACGAATAGCATAAAACCTGCAAGCATCAGAACCCAAGGAACGGGATCAGCAAGGGAGGCAAGATTTTCTAATGAGACTATATAAAAACCTATACCGAAAAGGATCAATCCCAAAAATAATGAGATCAAGTACCAATAATGCCAAACGACGTAATAAATATTGATACCCTCTCTTTTATCGCGGGTTTTGTAGTTGGTATAATCTTCAGAAGGAGGAAATAATTCTTGCCCGCATTTTGGGCAAAAACTTGCATCTTCCCATGGCTCGTTCCTACCACAACTGGGGCATCTCATACAAAATGTAAGATGTTTTGGCTGCCTATTAATTTTATCCAAATCCTTGCAAGTCCCGCCAGTTATCATGCACTTCAAAAAGTCCAGAAGTCCCGTGATCCTATCAGAACCTGTGAAGTTGCATCTTCTTTTTGGGATTTTACCCTATCGGAAAATTTGCCTTTCACATTAAATCATTCCTTAATGGAAAGACAAAAAAAATTTCATTATTCCAATTCAACTTTACTTGTTCATTAAACAACTAAAATTTAGTCAAGAATTTGAAAAACGAGGCTTTATCTTGTCTTTTATGAAAATATGTAGGCTATGAGTATTGTCAAAGATGCCAAAAGCGGCATCGTCACCGATGAGATGAAGATTGTCGCTGCACAGGAAGGAGTGACCGAAGACTTCGTCCGGCGCAGTGTTGCACAAGGCCATATTGTCATCCCTGTTTCCCCGTACCGCAAGGTAAAAATCTGCGGGATTGGGGAAGGACTGCGCACGAAAGTGAATGCATCGATCGGCACATCGACCGATATTGTTGATATTCCGATGGAACTTGAGAAGGCGCGGCAGGCAGAACTTGCCGGTGCCGATACCTTAATGGAGCTCTCGACTGGCGGGGATTTTGTCGAGATCCGCAAACAGGTCATCGCACATACACAACTTTCCGTGGGGTGTGTGCCGCTCTACCAGGCATTCATCGAGGCGGCAGTAAAAGACGGGGCCGTTGTCCATATGAAAGAGGACGACCTGTTCCGGATCACTGCCGAACAGGCAAAACTTGGCACCAATTTCATGGCGATCCATACCGGCATCAACTGGGAGACCATCAAGCGCCTCCGGAACCAGGGCCGGCATGCAGGCCTTGTCTCCCGGGGCGGCGCGTTCATGACCGCATGGATGCTCCATAATGAGAAAGAGAACCCGCTGTATTCAGAATTTGATTACCTGCTCGAGATCATGAAGGAGCACGAGGTCACGCTTTCGATGGGCAACGGCATGCGTGCGGGTGCAGTCCACGATGCAACAGACAGGGCTGCAGTGCAGGAGTTGCTCATCAATGCGGAACTGGCCGATAAGGCCCACAATGAAAACGTCCAGGTGATTGTTGAAGGGCCCGGACATGTCCCTATCGATGAAATCGCGACAAACGTCACCCTGATGAAACGCGTTACGAATAATAAGCCGTTCTATATGCTCGGACCGCTTGTTACCGACATCGCACCGGGGTATGATGACCGGGTTGCAGCGATCGGTGCCGCGATCTCCTCATCCTGCGGGGCGGATTTCATCTGTTATGTAACCCCGGCAGAACACCTTGCACTTCCAACTCCGGAAGAAGTGTACGAAGGAGTCATCAGCTCCCGGATCGCCGCCCATATCGGGGACATGATCAAACTGAAAAAGACACGGGAAGCAGACCTCGAGATGGGTCATGCCCGCCGTGATCTCGACTGGGAACGCCAGTTTGCAGTTGCGATGAACCCGTCACGGGCACGCCAGATCAGGGCAGAGAGGATGCCCGCTGATGCGGACGGGTGTACAATGTGCGGGGATTACTGTGCAATCAAAATTGTGAACCGGTATTTTAAATTTTAAAAATACTCTTTCCGGTGAGCGGGACGGGTTGCCGGATAACCCAATCATCAACGCTTAATAGCACAATCCTGCCAATAGTGTATAACCTTTCATGATTCCAGTCCACACGGTCTCTTCAAAGCAAGCGTTGCGGGATGCTGCAAAACAGAAGCGCAGGGCAATTTCGGAGGATGAGATCACAATAAAGAGCGCGCGTATCTGCGCACACCTTCTGGAGTTAATCGACGGATGCGATCCGGTCATGGCATATGTCTCAAAACCCCATGAAGTCGACACCCACCCGTTAATTGCGGACCTGTTGCACGAGGGGCGACGGGTGGTTGTGCCAATCATCGAGAAAGAAACGCGGACACTGCGCCTTTCGTATCTCCGGGATACCTCCATACTTGTAAGAAGCACGTTCCATGTACCGGAACCGATCGGAAATGAAATCCCGGCAAAAGCTTCGGATATCCGGACGGTAATCATCCCCCTGCTGGCCTTTGACCGGAGGGGAAACCGGCTGGGGTATGGTGCAGGTTATTATGACCGTTTCCTCGCAAAAAACCCCGGTGTCAGAAAAATCGGTGTTGCATTCTCCTGCCAGGAGACGGATTCCGTCCCACGTGACGAAAATGACGTCCGCATTGACATCGTCGTCACCGAGAACGAAGTCATCCGCTGCACGTGAGAACAAAAACAACTCAATATACTCAAATAACCCCGGTTCAAACATTGAGGTGTAAAGAAGTCTTATGCAGGTCAATTTCGGGGGCTTTGTCCCGCTGTCAACGGTCGACTGGAGGGGCAGATCCGTCTGCACGGTCTTTCTCCGTGGTTGTCCACTCCGCTGCGTCTACTGCCAGAATGCCGCAATCCTCTCCGGAACCGACATGCGCCCCGTCACGGAAGTGATCGAAATGATACAGGGATCACGCATGTTTGTTTCCGGAATTATTTTTTCCGGGGGTGAACCGACCATGCAGAAAGATGCACTGCTTGCGCTTGCACAAGCCTCAAAAGATATGGGTCTTCTTGTGGGAGTGCAGACCAATGGCGTCTACCCTGACACACTTGATGCACTCATACAGGAAAAAATCCTCGACCGCGTTGCGCTCGACATCAAAGCACGGTGGGCGCGCTATAATAACCTGATCGGTGGAAATTATGTCAAGAATGTCCAGCGGTCGCTTGCGCTGTGCAGGGAGGCTTACGAAGAGGCACGGCTCCCGGAATTTGAGGTCGTTGTCACCCTTTTCCGGGGGTATGAAGACGAGGTGCCATATATTGTTGCAGAAGCAGGTGAGACTGAAATCGTGCTCCAGCAGGGAGTCACCGGGGAAGTGAAACCTTTGTCGGAAGATGAATTAAAGAAGATCGGTGACGAGCTCAAAAGGCGCGTTAAGATCCGGACACGCGAAGGAGGTGAACTGCCCTATGAAAGTGATCGGAGTCGTCGGGCTTCCCGCAAGCGGTAAAGGGGAGTTTGCGCGGATTGCATCCCGTCAGGGTATCCCTGTCGTCATAATGGGTGACGTAATCCGTGCTGCGGTTAAAAAAGCAGGTCTCGCACCGGATGATCAGAACATGGGGGCTATGGCAAACAGGTTGCGAAAAGAGGGTGGCATGGATGCAATCGCAAAACTCTGTATTCCGGCACTACACCATCTGTCTGCCCCGGTTGTTCTTGTCGATGGCATTCGGGGTGATGCAGAAGTCAGGTTATTCCGCAGGTACTTCCCGGGTTTTGTTGTTGTGGCTATTGACTCCCCGTTTGCGACGCGGCTTGCCCGTTTAACCACCCGAGGACGCACCGATGACACCACGACTGAAGAGTCGCTCCGGCTCAGGGATGAAAGGGAACTTGGGTGGGGCCTTGGAGCAGCACTTTCAAAGGCAGAATACCGGTTGCAGAATGATGGAGATCTGGCAACCTTTGAGCAATCGGTTCGCAACCTGTTGCAGATGATGGAGCATACACCATGAGCCTCCTTGCCCCTTACTTCTCCTCATCGGCAAAAGTCTGGGACGCGATTGAATGGGTATACGGCATCGAAGAGAGCGGGTATACCGGATGGGAGATCGTAGCGGACGGAAATTACCGGCTTGATAATCCTGTGACGTATAAAAGGATCAGGGAGGTTATTGCGAGCACGAACCTTGGCGTTTCTGTCCATGCCCCGTATAGTGACCTGAACCTCGCTACGCTCAATGACCCTATTTACCGGGAATCTATCCGCCAGATCTGCACCTGTATCAGGCACGCCGCTGAGCTTACTGGCCGCGTGACGCTTCACCCGGGATATCTCTCACCAGTAGGAAAACTGATGCCCCAGAAGATCTGGGACCTCCAGAAAGCTGCGCTTGTCGAGATTGGGAAGGTGGCATCCGATCATTCGGTACTTGCCTGCGTTGAGAATATGATCAGCGCAAAGGAGTTTCTCTGCCGGTTCCCCGATGAATTGATGGGTATGACAGAAGGAATTGAAGGTATTGGCATGACGTTCGATTTCGGGCATGCAAACACGGTCGGAAAAGTAAATGACTTTTTACCGTTCACCAACAAGGCAAACCATATCCACATTCATGATAATCACGGGCTTTCCGATGAACATCTTGCTCTTGGTGATGGTACGATCGACTGGGACATTGTTGGAAAAACGGTCGCAGAAAACTATAGCGGGATCACCGTGATCGAAGGGCGATCGATTGAAGAGGCAAAGCGCAGCCTTGCGGTATTTAAGAGGTGTTTTACGTGAGCGGGCGAGCCTGCGAGACCGCTTTAGTAAATTCCGGGGGAATTTACGTGAGCGGTGAGTTTACGAACCACTTCAGGAAAATCCCGGAGGGATTTTACGTGAGCGTCCGAGTTTACGAGAACGCATTAGGAAAATACTGGAG
>CAZNIL010000030.1:0-6897 GCA_964573085.1 uncultured Methanoregula sp. | reverse complement strand
AGGGATTTTACGTGAGCGTCCGAGTTTACGAGAACGCATTAGGAAAATACTGGAGGGATTTTACGTGAGCGGTGAGACGCTCCATGTCCACTTCCTCGGGACTGCCGGCGCCCTTCCGACCCCGCAGCGCAACCCGTCATGTATCATGATCCGGCGCGGGTCTGACACGCTCCTCTTTGACTGCGGGGAGGGGGCGCAACAGCAGATGATGCGTGCACGGACCGGTTTTGGCGTCGATGCGATCTTTGTCACCCACTGGCATGCCGACCACTTCCTTGGCATATTCGGGCTTGTCCAGACGCTCTCGTTCAACGGCCGGACCCAGCCTCTCACCATCTATGGCCCATCTTGGGTACACGAGTTTGTGACCACCTTAAGGCACGTCGGCAAGTTTAATTGTGGTTTTACCATTGATTCGGTGGAGCTTTCTGACGGATCATGGATCCGGTTTGACGGTTACACGATCACTGCATTTTCTGTCAGCCATGGTATGCCGGCGCTAGGGTTTGTGTTTGAGGAAGATGTGCGCCCGGGAAGGTTCGACCGCGAGCGGGCGATCACGCTTGGCGTACCTGCAGGACCGCTCTTTGGCAGGCTCCAGCGCGGAGAGACAATAACCGTTGAAAATAAGGGGGTGCAGCAGGTTGTCCAGCCATCCGATGTTATGGGGAGCCCCCGGCCCGGACGAAAGGTTGTGTATACCGGAGACACAGGTCCTGTCCCTACCAGACTCGTTGCGGTTGCGCAGGATGCCGACCTCCTGATTCATGACGCTACCTATGATGACTCCGAGGCGCAACGGGCAGCAGAATTCTATCATGCCACCGCAGGCCAGGCCGGTGAAGCCGCAGCTGCAGCATCTGTCCGGATGCTCGCCCTTATCCATGTCAGCTCGCGGTATACCAGTACAGAGGCTCATATTGCCGATGCAAAAAAGAGATATTCCGGCACGGTCATCGCACCCCAGGACCTTGACATGATCGAGGTCACGTTCAGGCCTTAAGAGTCATTTTATCAGGTGATATTTACCGGTTCTTCTCCTGATGTACTCAATGACAATGTAGTTATTGCCCCAGAGGAAATGGATGGTACACTCTGGCGCTGCCATGTGCGAGCAATGGTTAACACGTGCAACCAAAAGCAGATGAAGAATTTTATTTTGGTACGAAGTGTGTGGTGAGAGAAGAATGCAAAACGACGATATTCTTGTCATCAGGCTTGGCGCGACCTGCGACCTTGCCGATGTTGAAGAGCAGAACATTTACGCAGGAAAGGTACAGGGATTTGCAAATTTTGGGATGTTTGTCCAGTTAAACGACCGGATCAAAGGCCTCGTCCATAAAAGCAATATAAAGGCGGAGCATAAGGAACGGGATCCCATCCTTGTTAAAGTACGGCAAATCCGCCCGAATGGTAATATCGACCTCGAGGAAGTTCAGATACAGGTATACCAGGTGCAGAACCTTGAAAAGAAATCGTCAACCGTGCGTATTGCGGATCTTGGGACGAAAATAGGCAAGTCGGTCGCCATCGAGGGTGAAGTCGCCCAGATCAAACAGACAAGCGGGCCTACCATCTTTACGATCATTGACGAATCCGGCACCCAGAATGTCGCCGCTTTTGTTGAAGCCGGCGTGCGGGCTTTCCCGGACGTGGAGCTTGCCAGCATTGTCAAAGTGGTCGGCGAAGTCATGAAGCGCAACAATCAGCTCCAGATCGAAGCGGACGTGATTACATCATTATCCGGTGAGGAGGAGACAATGGTCAGGGTACGAATCGAAAAAGCGCTGGATACCCGCTCCGAACCCGTTGATGTCCCACTCCTTGTGAAATCTGATATAATGGAACGCCTTCGCCCTGAAATGAGAAAGGTTGCGAAAATCATAAGGCGGGCAGTTTTTACCGCTCAACCAATCATCCTCCGGCATCATGCTGATGCGGATGGTATCTGTTCTGCGGTCGCAATCGAGCAGGCTGTCGTTGCGCTTATCAGGGAGAGCGGTGCGGACTTCGACGCAGATTACTACCTTTTCAAGCGTGCTCCCTCAAAAGCCCCATTCTATGAGATCGAGGATATCACCCGCGACCTGGACTTCTCGTTAAAAGACCATGTCAGGTTCGGGCAGAAGATGCCACTTGTTGTCCTTACAGATAACGGGTCGACCGAGGAGGATGAACCCTCTTACAAGATTGCAAGCGTGTACGATATCCCATTCGTCGTCATCGACCATCACCATCCTGATGCTACGATCGACAAATACCTGCTTGCCCACGTGAACCCGTATCATGTTGGCGGAGACTTCGGGATTACCGCAGGGATGCTGGGTACGGAGATCGCCCGCCTGATCAACCCGAACGTGGAACCGTCAATCCGCCACCTTCCCGCAGTTGCCGGTGTTGGCGACCGGAGCGAGGCGCCGGAGCGCGCCCTCTTTCTTGCACTGGTGAAGGATAAGTACAGTGAGGATGCCTGTAAAAACATCGCGCTTGCCCTTGATTATGAGCAGTTCTGGCTCCGGTTCAATGATGGCAGGGAGATCGTAAAAGACATACTCAACATAAGTGGCAATTCTGCACGGCATGACAGACTCGTCTCTCTTCTTGTTGAAGGAGCAAACCTGATGATTGAGGACCAGATGAGTACCTGCATGCCGCATGTGGTACCCCGTGATCTTCCCAACAGCGCAAAACTCTTCCTCATCGATGTCGAGATCCATGCCCATAAATTCACCTTCCCTCCCCCCGGAAAGACCAGCGGGGAAGTGCATGACCGGCTCTGCAGGGCAAACCCGGGATCGCCCGTTGTCACGATCGGTTTCGGGCCAGACTTTGCGGTGCTGCGATCCCGGGGGGTTCTTATGAACATCCCCAAGATGGTACGGGAGCTCCACGTCGAGATCCCCGGTGGGGGGATCAGCGGCGGCGGGCACCTTGTGGTGGGCAGTATCAAATTTGTGGAAGGTATGCGCGAAATGGTGCTTGAAGCGCTGATCAACAAGATTGGCATAGCGCAGGTACAAAAATAACCCTGAATTACAATTTTAATTTTTGGAACAGGCAGGATTTCTCATCAAACATTCGGATCCCGCTGTTTTTGCGCGGATCGATTTTCGAAATCAAACCGGTGGGCAATAAATGCTTTCTGGTCAATTAATTGATGGGGAAAATGAAAAAGAAGCCCGATTCTGCCACTTGGGGTAGATATATATATATACAAGTGGATCTATATGAGTTTTTAATGCTGAGGCAGCACATGTCAACTTCAAAAAAGATCCGTGAAACGTACAATGAGACCCAGCACAAGATTGTCGGTTATCTCCAGTCGGGGATAACCAAGGGTAAACATTACTTCAAGTCGAAGTACATTGCAAAGGACCTCGGGTTATCCCCCAAGGAAGTGGGGACAAACATGGCGATCCTGGCTGATATCTGCAAGGATCTTAACATCATCCGGTGGAGCTATTCGAACAGCACGACGTGGATGGTCACGCCGCGGGCGATGTAATCTAACCATACTCGCCACCTTTTTTATGAAAAAACTTCTTGAGATTGAGACTGGCGTCGAATTTGTCGCCGACATCAACGATCACAAGGACTGCCTGATGTCCCAGGATCCCACGCAGGACAATCCCGGTGGTCTCTGGTTCAACATCGATATTCCCAAAGGACATGGCATACATGCCGGTGACCGTGTCCGGGTTACCGTGGAAAAGCTCTAAAATCCTTGTTGTGATGTGCAAATCATCGTGTAAGGTTTGCTGCAGCGCCAGCCAAAACAGAATGAACCAATGTGGCATATATTTTCTGGCAAAATCCCGGCACCGATAAACCACATAGTTTATAAGGTCAAAATTTTACCATTGAATCATGTCATCATGCCGGTTCCTCCTCTGCATGCTGTGTATCATTCTTGTCCTCTCCGCAGGCTGCACATCGCTTGCGATTGGCGATGTAACGCCGACTGAACAGGGGATAAAGGTCCATGTTACCAATAGTGATAATCCCCTACAAGCCGGCATTCAGGTGAGGGTATTTGAGATCCATGACCTGGGGCAGCAGGAACTGACCAATACCGGAGTCACGGTGACGCTGAACCAAGGGGAAAATGTTGTTACCGTTCCGGTCAGGCTCGAACCCGGAACCTATAAGCTCTATGTATATGTCACCAAGAATGGCGAACGGAAGACCGCAAGCATCAAGGATATTGTGGTCTGATCAATGTAATCAATGCCATCATATTCATCCCGCCTGATCGATGCTGCACGCGGTACGGTACCGGCTGACACGGTCTTTTGTAATGCGGAGATCTTCAACCCGTTTTCCTGCACATGGGAACCGGGCAATCTTGCGGTAAAAGACGGGATTGTCCTTGGCAATGGGGATTATCATGGTGTTGTTGAACATGATATGAAGGGGGCATATATTGTCCCCGGCCTGATCGATGCGCACGTTCATATCGAGAGTTCGCTCCTTATCCCCCGTGAATATGCACGGCTTATTGCGCAGCACGGAACGGCAACCGTAATCGCCGACCCTCACGAGATAGCCAATGTCGCTGGTGTTTTGGGCATTGAGTTCATGCTCTCGCAGCGGAAAGGGTTGCCGGTGGATATCCTGTACATGCTGCCATCCTGTGTGCCGGCAACGCCGATGGATGTGGGCGGGGCTGTTCTTTTTGCAGCTGACCTGACACGGTTCAGGGGCCGTGATGGCGTCCTTGGTCTTGGGGAGATGATGAACGTTCCCGGTGTCCTTGGAGCTGATCCATCCGTAGCAGAAAAACTGGCACTATTCCCTATCCGGGACGGGCATGCCCCGCTGCTTGCCGGAAATGACCTCAACGCGTACATCCTTGCCGGACTGCAGAGCGATCATGAGTGTACTCAGTTAGCCGAGGGTGAGGAGAAACTCAAAAAAGGGATGTACCTGTATATCAGAGAGGGTTCTACCGAGCGAAACATCGAGCAGCTCGCGCCGCTGGTAACGCCTCAAACAGTCTCCCGCTGCTGTTTTGCCACCGATGACTGCCACGCAGACCTCCTGATGGAGGAAGGGCATATCGACCGGTGCATCCGGCAGGCGATTGCATGTGGGATTGAATCGGAGCTTGCGATCCGGATGGCCACGCTCTCTGCTGCAGAACGGTTTGGGCTTAACGATCGCGGGGCGCTCTCTCCCGGCAGGCGCGCTGACTTCTGTGTGGTGGATGACCCGGAACGGTTCCGTATCCGTCAGGTATTTGTTGCCGGCAGGGAGCTTGCTGATACGGTGGCGGTTGCGGGAACACCCCTCCCACCTTCGTTCCGCTGTACGGTCCCGTCAGTCAATGCGATCCGGATTCGCGGGAAGGGTATGGCTCATGTGGCAGGGATTGTTCCGCACCAGATCGTGACCGAATCCCTGCAGGTTGAATGCGATGGATCAGGATTACCCGATATGGAACACGACATCCTCAAGGTGGTGGTCTGCAACCGGTACGGCACCGGCACCTGTGGGGCGGGGTTGGTACGGGGGTTCGGGCTGAAGATGGGCGCGATTGCATCGAGCGTTGCCCACGATGCGCATAACCTGATCTCGGTCGGTACGAGCGACCGTGAGATCCTATCTGCGATCGCAGAAGTCATCCGTATGCAGGGGGGGATGGCAGCTGTTGCCGGGACACAGCATGCCAGCCTCCCCCTGGACTGCGGCGGCCTGATGTCAACGTTGAACTACCCTTCGGTTGTGAAACAGTTAAAAGCCCTCCGTTCTGTGACCCGGAAGATAGGTGGGATTGACGACCCGTTCATGTATCTCTCTTTTTTATCACTTACCGTCATCCCTGCGCTCCGTATCACCGAAAGGGGCGTCTTTGATGTCAGAGAATTCCGGGATGTCCCGCTGTTTGCAGCGTAAGACGACCAAGGTCATGCGAAAAGGAGGATTATCACTGCACCAGCCACCATCAGTGCAGCACCGGTAAGCCTTTTTTTAATTTCATTTTCTGAAAAGATTATCGTCCCATACAGGACCATGATGATGATACTCAACCGTTTGATCGCAATAACGTACGGCACGATCTGCAGCGTATATGCTGTATTGATGGACGCTGCTTCGATGGCAACGAACAGGCCTATAAGAAGTGCCGGTACGATAACCGATAACACCCGTGATGGACATGCAATCGTGCCGGTAACCAGCGCTGGATTATCCGGTGGCTGGCACAGCAACGCCTCTCGCCGGGAAAAAACAGAGTATGCAGATATGAGAAGAAAATACCACCCGATAAGGGAAAGTGTAAGTGCCATGCCGAAGATCGGATCCGAGTTGATTAGCACAATTTTATCAAAATTAATTGAGACTGAAAAGATGAGTGCAACGATTAGCATATACCAGCTTCCCCGGTTCCGTATCATCGACCGGATCGGGTCGGCAAAGTGGTTGTGTTGTTCTGAAATATTCAGTACATATGAACCGCAGACAATGATGCATATACCGGCAATCCCGAAGATTGATGGCAGTTCATGCAGGAGGAGATACGATGTAACAATCAGGAATGCCGGAGTGAACGAGAGCATGGGGACAGACAGCGAGAGATCGGATGATGACAGTGCCATAAATATCAGGCTCTGTGCGATGATATTGAGGATTGATGTAATGACCACAGCCAGAAAAAAATCCTGTCCGAGCGCCGGGAAACTACGGAGTGCCGAATAGGAGAATAGCAAAAGCCCTCCCAGAGAGAAACCGACTGCTGTCAGGACCCGCGGTTCAAGGATATTGATGTTCTTTTTGATAATGATGAAATACGCGGCATTGGCAACAGCCCCCATGAGCGCGAGCAGAATCCAGAGCATATGGTTGTGCTTGAGATTTTGTCTGTAAACAGGATTAATGACATTGGTTGGCAGATTTTTT
>CAZNIL010000029.1:16878-18239 GCA_964573085.1 uncultured Methanoregula sp. | reverse complement strand
GAATACATGACGGAGCTTGCCGGTGCCGGCCGGTTTGACGGGGCCGTGCTGGTGGCTCGGGGAGGGACCGTGCTCCTCTCGAAAGGATACGGGATGGCGAACTACGAGTTCTCAGTCCCCAACACCCCGCAGACCGTATTTCCTATCGGCTCGAATACCAAGCAGTTCACTGCGGCCGGAATCATGAAGCTGCAGGAGCAGGGGCGGCTGAATGTCACCGACCCGGTCTCGTTGTATATCCCTGCTGCCCCGCGGTGGAAGGATATCAGGATCTACAACCTGCTGAACCATACGTCGGGGATCCCATCCGAGGGTGGGTTCCTTCTGACAGACCCTACCAATATCGCGCTTCCCGAACTCGTGACGCGGTTTACCGCCCTTCCTCTCACCTTTGAGCCCGGCAAGGGGGAAACCTATTCCAATAACGGCTATATCACATTAAGCTACATCATCGAGCGGGCATCGGGCTTGTCATATGACGAATACCTGCGGGAAAATATCTTCTTACCGCTCGGGATGACCAGCACCGGGCAGGACAATGCCCGCGATGTTTTTGACAAACGTGCGTCCGGCTATACGACGATGGATGGGAAGCACATCCACTATGATCTCCAGAACATCCATAACTCTTGGGGCGCCGGGTCGCTCCATTCCACGACAGAGGATATCTTCCGGTGGGAGCGTGCGTTCCATATGCCGGGCGCGATCCTCTCCGCGGAATCGGTGGACGCGATGGCCGAGAACGGGTACGGGATTGTAAAGGTCGTAATCGGGAACCGCACGGTCATGGGTCATGGCGGGCGGAATTTCGGGTTCACCTCATACACGCTCTACTATCCGAACGAGGACATAGCCATCGTGTTTTTATCAAACTACGATAGGACACCGATGGCAGCACTTCTCAAAGACCTGTCGGCAATCGTCTTTAACGAGCCGTATTCCCTGCCGAAGAAGATCGAGCGCAGGGCCGTTCCGCTGGCCGCTGAAGCACTCGGCGAATATACCGGGACTTATGCACCTGTATGGGAGAAGACCTGGACGTTTACCGTATTTCCTGATGGCAACCGCCTGTTTTACACATCGGCTGTGCCGCATGAGACCGTCGAGCTCTTCTTTGAGGGCGATGATATTTTTTTCGTGACCCCGGAGTCGGCTGATTCATTCATCTTCACACGGGATGACAAGGGGAGGGTCGATGGCCTGAATATGTACACGATGGAAGGTGTGACTGACAGGTCTGTGAAAGTATCATAAAAACAGAACGTTATGTAAATGGCGGCAGGGGGCATCGGCAGGGAAAAAACCTTCCGCTTCTTTGAGCCCCCGCTCCCGAAATTAATGGATCTGGCGGGGTTTGCATT
>CAZNIL010000029.1:0-16778 GCA_964573085.1 uncultured Methanoregula sp. | reverse complement strand
CAACCCGGAAACAGATCAAGGGACAGTTGATGATGATCGAAGCTGTCCACGGGATTCGGATTGTGAACTTTAATGCGCTTGCTGACTCCCTTGCCCATGCTGCCGGCGACCGAGCACAAGCATCCCGCGCCACTACCGCACTCAACATATGGGTCGTCATCAAAAACATTAGTGGTGAGATTGAAATACAGGACGATATTATCTCAAGGATACTCGAACATGTGATGAAAAAATAAGGTTCACTTGTGGTACGGCTCTCCCCGCATGATCCGGAACGCCCGGTAGATCTGCTCGATAAGTATCAGCCGCACCATCGGGTGCGTAAATGTCATGGGAGAAAGAGAGAGCACAAGATCGCAGCGCTCCAGTACAGACGGAGCTAGCCCGAGGTCCCCGCCGATGATGAACGTGACCTGCGAAGCTCCGCTCACCTCGCGTTTCTTCAGGAGCACCGCCAGTTCTTCGCTCGAATACGGCTTCCCGTCAACCGCAAGGGCAACCGTGACGCTTCCTTCCTTGATTGCAGCGAGGATCTTTTCGCCCTCATGGGCGAGGATCTGGTCCTGTTGTGCCGGGGAGAGGTTGACCGGCCGCCGGTCATCGTCAACTTCCGTCACCCGCAGCTTCACGTACGGGCGCAGGCGTTTCCCGTACTCTGCAATACCATCAGAGAGATAGCGCTCTTTTATCTTTCCAACCGCGATGATCTGGATCTGCATAGGGAATGAATAGTGGTAGTTCAGGGAACCTGATAGAGGTTTTCCGCATAACCGGAAACAGGAAGCCCCAAAAAAGATAGCGCGGGGGATCTACCCGAAGATCTTTTTAGACTGCTCGAGTGCGTCGATAGCGGGCAGTTTCTTTCCGGTCAAAAACTCTATGCATGCCCCACCGCCAGTCGATATATGGGTGAAGTCTTTTTCCATGCCAAGCTTCTCGATTACCGCAGCCGTGTGCCCACCTCCAACGACTGAAAACTCTACCTTCGATGCAGCTCGTAAAAGCTCATACGTGCCGGTCGCAAAGTCTGCATCCTCAAAGACACCGGCGGGGCCGTTAAAGACGACCGTACCTGCCTTTTTGATTGCGTGCGCAAGCGCAGTAATCGCGTCCATGCCGATATCGAGCACCGGGGCATCATCCGGGATCTTCTGCACAGGATATTCAGCCCGTTTGTTGTCCTGTCGCACCGCCACAAATTCCGGCATGATCACCCGGTCACGGTAGGTGGAAAGGATCGCTTTTGCCTTTTTTATCTCGGGTTCATATTTCAGCTGGGCAATCAGCTGGGAGGAGGGTTTTCCGATATTAATCCCGTCGGCGATCAAAAAGACATTGGCGACAACACCGATTACGATCACATAATCCGCGATACCATGGGCAAGCATGTGCCGGGCGACTTCGATCGAATCGTCAACCTTTGTCCCGCCCAGCACCATACAGACAGGACGGGGTGCACCGGAAAAGACTTTTGAGAGCGTGGTCACTTCCTTTTCCATCAAAAGCCCTGCTGCAGACCTCATGACAAACGGCAGCCCGACCACCGTGGGTTGGGAACGGTGGGCGGTGCCAAATGCATCATTCACAAAGAAGTCTGCCATACCGGCAAGCTTCTTTACGATATGGGTCTTTTTTGCTTCCTCTGGTTTGAGCGTCAGGTTCTCCTCGGCACTGAACCGGACGTTCTCGAGCATGACCACATCGCCGGGTTTTGAGCCGGAAACCGCCTCACGTGCATGCTTCCCGAAGATGCTGTCCACGTACTTCACCGGGGTGCCGAGGAGCTGCTCAAGCTTGTCGGCATGCGCCTGCAGTGTCGTAAAGTCCTTTTTTCCGGGCCGGCTCTGGTGGGTGATGATCACCGTGCGACTGCCCGAAAGCGCCCTGATGGTAGGAAGATGTTCCTTGAACCGTTTATCATCCAGAATGAGGTGCGAGCCGGGGTCGATGGGGGAGTTCAGGTCAAGCCGGAGAAGCACCGTCTTCTTCTCGCACTCAAGCTCCCCGATAGTCCCGATCTCCATCTGGCCCTCACCCCTTATGCAGTACTCCGTGCCTTGATCTTCTTGAGCCGGAAGAGTTCCTCCCGCTCCATCTCGTCAAGGCGCATCTTGATGAAGTCCTGTGCTTCCGTCAGCTCGGGTATGACCTTGAACTCCAGCGCATTGACGCGCCTTTTTGTGCTCTCGATCTCTTCGAGTAGCCGCTTCATGGTCGTCTCAATCTCTGCGCTCTCAATGATCGACTCCACGAGCTCCTCGAACGCAGTCGCAGTCTCATCGATAACCGGGGACGTTCCGAGCACACCGTAACCCCTCTCAACCAGGCTCTTTCTCACCTTGGACGATTCAATCTCGGGGACGATCACACCCATGATGTTCTTGCTCTTTAAGGTGATCTCCGGCACCTCCTTGACAGAGAATGCCGCTGACTTCACGCCGATCGCTCCCTCGACCGTGTTGGCAAGCGCCATCATCTCGACTGCTCTCGCGTACTTATCCATGAGACCGCCGCGGCTGTCCTTTGCCTCTGCAAGCACCTTGAAAAATTCAAGGATCAGTCCATCGCGCTTCATCTTGAGGATCTTGTAGCCTCGTTCGGAGAGCTTGATCTTCCTTTTTAAGTTGATCAGTTCCGAACGGGTTGGCTTGATGTCACGCAGCGCCATGGATCCTCACTTCGCCTTTTCGGCGTTCCTGAACTTCGGGTGGTACTTGTTGATCAGGTCGCGGTCGATACGGACGAGCTGCTCGACCGGCAGTGTTGAGAGGAGGTCCCAGCCGAGGTCAAGCGTGCCTACGATCGTACGGTCCTCGTCATAGCCCTGCCGGACAAACCGGCCCTCGAACATGTCCGCAAACTCTAAGAACGTCCGGTCACGTTCGGAGAGCGCGTCTTTGCCGACGATGGCGACAAGTCCCCGGAGATCATTGCCTTCCGCATACGCGGCATAGAGCTGGTCGGAGACCTTTTTGTGGTCTTCGCGGGTATGCCCTTTGCCAATACCCAGATTCATCAGGCGCGAGAGCGACGGCAGCACGTTGATGGGCGGGTAGATGCCCTTGCGGTGCAGGTCACGCGAAACCACGATCTGCCCTTCGGTGATGTAACCGGTAAGGTCAGGGATCGGGTGCGTGATATCATCACCGGGCATCGTTAAGATCGGGAACTGCGTTATTGACCCCTTCTTGCCCTTGATAATCCCCGCACGCTCGTAGATGCATGCAAGGTCGGTGTACATGTACCCCGGGTACCCGCGCCGGCCCGGCACCTCTTCACGGGCAGCGCCGATCTGGCGCAGCGCTTCGCAGTAGTTGGTCATATCGGTTAAGATGACCAGCACGTGCATACCGAGCTCGAACGCGAGGTACTCGGCAGTGGTAAGCGCGAGACGCGGCGTGATGATACGCTCAACGGCCGGGTCATCCGCAAGGTTGAGGAACACGACCGCTCGCTCGAGCGCGCCCGTGCGCTCGAAGTCCTGCATGAAGTAGTTGGCCTCTTCCTTCGTGATACCCATCGCGGCGAACACTACGGCAAACGGCTCCTTGGACCCGATCACCTTTGACTGGCGTGCGATCTGGAGCGCGATGGTGTTGTGCGGCAGGCCCGCACCCGAGAAGATCGGAAGCTTCTGGCCACGGACAAGCGTGTTGGTACCGTCAATGGTCGAGATACCGGTCTGGATGAACTCGTTGGGCGATGCCCGTGCGTACGGGTTGATTGCAGCACCCGTGATGTCGAGACGTTTCTCGGGCACGATCTCCGGGCCCCCGTCAATCGGCTTGCCGCCACCGGACAGGATGCGTCCCAGCATCTCCCTGCCCACCGGCATCTTGATCGTCTCACCGGTAAACCGGACGCCGCTGTCCCTGCCAATACCCGCAGTCGTCTCAAAGACCTGCACGACCACGAGCTCATCGCTGGTGTCCAGCACCTGCCCTCGCTTGACAGTCCCGTCAAAGAGTATGATGTTGACAAGCTCTCCGTAGGCGATCGGTTCGGTCTTCTCCACAAAGAGCAGCGGCCCGGCGATCTTGTTTATGGTCCTGTATTCCTTCATGATGCCGACCTCAGTGCATTGAATTCCGCATCCATATCCTTTGCTATCTTGTCAAGCACCGGTTTGTAGTCCTTGATGAACTTGATCTGCGGCAGCTCGTTCTTGGATTTTACCGCATTGATCTGGTTCGGGGGAACCCCGGCTGCCTGAGCAGAATAGGCAAGATCTGAATACAAACGGATCGCCTTCATCATGTCGTACTGCTTCTTCATGCTGCAGAACGTGTCCACCGCATCGTACGCATTCTGCTGCAGGAATACCTCGCGGATCATGCGGGCGACCTCGATGGTGATCTGCTCCGCCTCGGGCAGCGCATCGGAACCGACCAGCTGCACGATCTCCTGCAGTTCCGCCTCCTTCTGCAGCACCTCCATCGCCCATGAGCGGAGCTTGTTCCACTCGGGTGAAACCTCCTTGTCATACCAGTCATGGAGGGTGTCGAGGTACAGCGAGTAGGAGTTGAGCCAGTTGATTGACGGAAAGTGCCGCCGCTGCGAGAGCTTTGCGTCCAGCGCCCAGAAGACCTTCACGATACGCAGGGTATTCTGGGTGACCGGCTCGGAGAAATCACCGCCCGGCGGTGATACCGCCCCGATGACGGAGACCGAACCGTCTCCTCCGGCCAGCGTCTTGACAAGGCCGGCCCGCTCGTAGAACTCCGAGAGGCGGGCGGCAAGATAAGCGGGATAGCCTTCCTCACCCGGCATCTCCTCAAGACGCGAGGAGATCTCACGCATCGCTTCCGCCCAGCGGGAGGTCGAGTCTGCCATCAGCGAGACATCGTAGCCCATGTCACGGAAGTATTCCGCGATCGTGATGCCGGTATAGACCGATGCCTCACGGGCAGCGACCGGCATGTTGGACGTGTTGGCGATCAGCACGGTCCGTTCCATCAGCGGTTTTCCCGTCTTGGGGTCTTCAAGGTGCGGGAACTCGGTCAGCACCTCGGTCATCTCGTTGCCGCGTTCACCGCAGCCGATGTAGACCACGATCTCCGCATCCGACCACTTCGCCAGCTGTTGCTGGGTGACGGTCTTGCCGCTCCCGAACGGTCCGGGGATTGCAGCGGTTCCTCCCTTTGCGATCGGGAACAGACCGTCCAGGATCCGCTGGCCCGTGATCAGCGGGATGATAGGGTTCAGCTTCTCCTTGACCGGGCGGGGAACCCGCACCGGCCAGCGCTGCATCATCGGGAACTCGCGGTTGTCATCGAGAATACAGACCATCTCCTCAACCGTGAATTCCCCGTTTTTAATCGTCTTGACCGTGCCGGGCTTTGCGTTGGGCGGGAGCATGACCTTGTGGACGATGTTGGTCTCCTGAACCTCACCGATGATCGAACCGCCCTGCACCTTATCGCCGGCTTTGACCAGCGGCTTGAATACCCACTTCTTATCATGGGAAAGACCCGGGGCGGACACACCGCGCTGGATGAAGTCGCCCATCTTATCTACAAGTACCGCGAGCGGGCGCTGGATGCCATCGTAAATACTGGTCAGCAGCCCGGGCCCGAGCTCCACGGAAAGCGAAAGGCCGGTGTTTGACACCGGTTCGCCGGGCCTGATGCCCGACGTATCCTCGTAGACCTGAATGATGGTGTTATCGCCCTGGATCTTGATGACCTCTCCCATCAGTTCTTCTTTTCCGACCTTCACCACATCGTACATGTGGGCGTCAAGGTTGACTGCCGTCACGACGGGTCCTGAAATTCGTTTCAGCATTCCCTGTTTTGGTTCCTTGGATTTTTTGCTCTTCACTTCCACAGATCAACACCCACCGATCTCTTAATTTTCTCTCTCATCGACAGTCCCTCTTCCTCGCCCCCGATTGCGATCACGGTCGGTTTCACTGACTTTTCAAGGGTGGTGCGGAGCCTGCGGGGGATCCGCCCCATATCGCTACTGTTTAAGACAAGGATACCGACGTTCGTATCATGGAGTGCACTGGTGATAAGCTCGCTGAGTTTCTCATCGTTCTCGGCTGCATAGGTCTTTTTTATCCCTGCCAGACGAAAGCCGAGAATGAACTCGCCGTTTCCGATCACTGCAATCTCCATTCAGATCACCAGGTATTCCGAGATCCGCTCGGCAGGCATCTTTGACTCCTTCCCCCGGGCGATCGCACGCAGGTTGAAGACCTCGAACTTCTTCTTCTCCAGATACACAAGGATCGGGTGCACGGAGAACGGGTGAAGCTTTGACATCCGCTCCATCTGGTCGATCTCGACCCGGGTGAGGTTCACATCAATATCCCGGACCTTCTTTGCCCCTTTGAGTTCTTCAAGGAACTGGAGCAGCGTTTTCTGGCGGACTTTCAGTTTCAGGGCATCGATAAACTCGTCCTGGTCCTTGGTTGCGTTCAGCCTGGCAAAATCGTCAGCGGAGAGCACCCCCCCGGTAATAAACATTTCGTAAGGGTCCTCCTCGAACGTGTCCGCACGGAGCCTAAAGAGCGTCTTGATGTTCTTGACATCGATATCCAGCCGGATAAACGACAGGTAAAGGAGCCCCCCCTTGACCCCGCTCTCTGCTTCAGCGATCACATCCGCATAGAACTGCTTGTACAGGTCATTTTCAAGCCGGGAAAACGATCCGGTCTCCTTTGCTTCGGCAATTTTTTCTGAAAGCACCGGATACATCCGGTGTCCTTTGAGCGCTTCAACAACCCGTTCTATGGAGTCTTCTGCAAGGAGCCGGTCCAGTATTGTACGGTCAAGGCTCCCTGCAGGGATCAGGATCTCTTTGATTTTGCCCGCTTTTATCCCCTGCATCTTCCCCCGCAGGATGTTTAAGATGTTCTGGATGTCCCAGCGGCGCAGGTACGAGCGGGTGAACTGCTTCAGTGTTCCGGGCGTGATCTCCAGGATCTTCTGGTACTCCTTGGCAAGGTTCCACGAGAGTGCGACCTCGATGAGGTCGATCCCTTTAAAACTTGTGCCAAGTTCGTCGATCTCCTGTTTGTACTGGGTCTCCTCAATCACCCGTATGATCTCCGGCAGGCTCATGTTTGCCATCCGGAGGTACTCATCCCGCTGGATGAGTTTGGACTTTCTCACGCGCATCCGGGTACATACATAAATGTAGGGCGCCGGGTTACGGATCATCGCGACCATGTGCACACCACCTTATGCGAACAGGATATCTGATGCATCCTTCAGCCCGGATTCCCACACCCTGTCAAGGAATGTACGATAGCTGTAGTCAATCTTCAACCCGCCTCCCTCACCCTCGACAATAATGCCCCCCTCGATCTCGACGGGTGCACCAAGGGTGAAGCCGGCAAAGTCCTTGTGCTCTGCAAGCACCGCCTTTGCGGTGGGCACATCCCGCTTGTTGCAGAAGACAGTACCCTTCGGGATCTCCTTTATTACTTCGGTGAGGAGTTTTTTGATCGCTTCTTTATGGAAGCTCTCAGGAAGGTTGGAGATCTCTGCAAGCGTCATCCGGTAGACCTGGTCAAGCAGCCCTTTCTGGGTGTTTAACATCTCGCGCTTGACGAGCAGGTTTGCCGCTGAGGTTTCCCTACTGATGAGGTGGGCTGACTGTTTTGCCAGTTCATCCTCTGCAGCGAGCTTGATCTCTGCCACGCGCTTGTTGGCGCCAGCAAGAATATGCTCGACTTCTTTTCTGGACTCTGCCCGTACCTGCTCCGCTTCGGATCTCCCTTTGCCCCTGATCTCTTCAACAACCGCTTCCAGTCCCATTGTCTGCCCCGCATTCAGAATATGAGCAGCAATGCCACAACGAGACCGAAGATAACAATGGTTTCCGGAATGACGGTTAACAGAAGTACGAGACCGAATATATCCTTGTTTTCGGCAGTCGCACCGACTGCTGCAGACCCTATCGCCATCTCGGCCCATGCCGCGGCGAATGCAGTCCCGACAATGGCAAACGATGCTGCGATTGCCTTCATTCCAATCTGCGATGCCTTCATTACTTCAAGATCTGTAATTACTGCTGCTACAACTTCTGCTGCCATGGTTAATCCTCCGTAAATCTTCTGGTAAGTCCAAACGGACTGTACTTTTTGCCTCCACCCTTGTAGAACTTGGTGAAGAATTCAACATAATGCAACCTGAGTGAGTGGAGACCGCCCCCGAGAATACCAAGCGCTGTATTCATCACATGACCGAGGAGGAAGACCATAACACCCATGATAATAAATATCACGCCAACCAGCGTGATGTTCTCGAGCTGGGGCTCGATAAGCATACCGATTGCGATGTAGTTTACTACCATCGCGATGGCCACTGAAGAAAGTCCCACCGCTACAATACGTGAATACGAGAGCGCGTGGCTGAAAATGGTGGGGAGCTCAACGATTTCAAGCGCCGATTCCCGTGCAATACATATAATTCCCACAACAAGGGCTGCAATGCCAATCAAGGAAGGGACATTCAGCCCCAGCACAACTGGCGGTAGTCCGGAGAGGTCCGGCATGTACGGCATCGGGACCATCGACCAGATCAGGAAAAGACTGCCCCAGATCATCAGGATCCACCCGACATTTGCAAGGACTGACTTGATCCGGTGTGACCCATGATCCTGACGGGCATGATTCGCAATTGAAATGGTCCTGCCCAGCGTGATATGCACGATCCCAATCCAGATAGCCATCATCATCAGGCCCGGAATGTTGGGGCCATGTCCCGTGGCGTGCGCCCCGATATTGAGGTGACGCGACGGCAGAAGATACGGCCACGGACAGGGGAACCCTAAAAACTCGCTGTAAAGCACCCCAAAAAAGATGCTCGAGATGCTCGCATTCCTGAGCACTGCCAGCAGCTGCTGCCCCTCCTCTCCTTTTAAGAATTTTCGCAGACCAAGGCACATGACCAGCAACAGGACCCCATACCCCACATCCCCGAGAATAAGCCCGAAGAAGATGGGGAACACGATGGAGACCAAGATTGTCGGGTCAAGTTCGGTGTACTTTGGACGCGAGTACGTGTCCATGAGCAGCTGAGTGGGGCGGGCAAACGGGGGATTGTTGTACTCCACCGGGACAGGATCGTGTTCGCCAACTGCAATCTCATCAACAAACACATTTCCACCGGTCGCTTTTGCGAGCGCCTCTTTAACCGGCTCAACCTTGTCTGAAGGCACCCACCCTTCGGCTACAAATGTCTGCCCGATGGTCGCAAACCGCAGCGGGGCTTCCGCCAGGTCGACCTCGGCTTTTAAGATCTCTTCGCAGGCAACAAGGAACTCTGAGTGCCTGCCTTTGATCTCTGTGAGTTTCTGGTTGATCTCCCCGATCTCCCTGTGTGCCGATGTGATCTGGTCGCGGTATCCATCGATGATTACCTGCGGCATACCCGTCCCGGCGGGCAGCGGAACTGCCTGGAAATTTGCCTCCTGCAATACCCGGTCGACATCGCTGCGGTGATCATTGGGTGTCACGACAACGATGAAATTGCTGCTCTTGCTTTTCGTAAAATGAACCTCAGCCGGCTCCGGGACTGCAACGTCCTTTGACACATACCCGGCAATAACGGTGAACCGTTCATACCCGCGGTACAGTTCCGTCTCCACCGGGATTGCGGCAAACGGTGCAATGTCAGTGATCTTCTGTTCGCACTCCTTGACCGTAGCCCCGAGTTTTAATCGCCGCCCGGTCAGATCCTCCACTTCGCGTCCTATGGCGGGGAGCTCCCGTTCGATGACCGATTTGAGATCGGCATGACGGCGTTTTACCGTTGTTTCCATATCGGCCGGCTGTATCTGAAAGACATTCTCGATAGAGCGCACTTTCACAAGGTCGGTGGATACCTCAGTTGCCCCGGTGAGCGGTGTCCCGATGGAAAAGCCGTCATAGCCTTCCCGTCCCTCAACAACAAAATCCTCGATATGAAACATGTGAGACCGGTACAGTTCCTTCACAACAGGGGCAAGCTGGTCCTTTGAAGCCACGATGAGCAGGCGGCACATCTGCCTAGGCGTTAACATGCAGCTGCTCCTTGAACCTCGCTACCAGCAACTGCACTGCTTGTGAAAGGTGCGGTGCCCCTTTCGCCTTTAATGCCGCTGCCCGCTGATCACCCTCTTTTAAGATGTCGGCATGCCTGAGTGCTGCCTGGCGCCGTGCCTCTTCCAGTTTCAGCTTTTTATATTCTTCTACATTACCCTGTGCTTTTGTGACAAGATTGTCAGCCTCCAGTTCAGCCTGCGAGCGTTTTAGCTTGCGCTCATCCTGAGCTGCACTGATCGTGGTCCGGTACTCTTCTTCTGTTTTTTTGATGTCCCGTAAGACCTCTGTTCTCATCCAACCCTCCTCTCACGGCATTAGAATAGTTGGTAAAAAATCCATATATAAATTGTTATTTTCTTTTAGGGAGCAGCCGGATACAAGAAGAGAATTAAAAAAAATTTGGTTACATTGGCATGAAAATCCTCTCAAAGATAATCCTACAAATGCCCGGTAACCCCAGGTCTCAGTAGAGTTTTATAAAAAATCAAGAGTGGTGGCAGATCGGAAACGGGTCACCACGGCACCCGGGGGAATCCGGGAGATTTTTACTCCTTCTTCCCCTCCCTCAAACGTCATTCCTGACAGTGCCTCTGATGCGCAGATCAGGTGCTGTTCGGGGTGAGTCCCCCTCCGGATACTACAGTTCGTCGTAATGACCGGACCGGCTGACACAACATACCGGAGCCGTCGGGAACCAGGATGGTTGCTGGGCAGGACGATGAGCGGAGTGCGGTGACGCCGCACAAGTTCAATGAGCATTACACCGGCTTGCGGATCCCCTCCTTCCGGGGCGGAGACCACGATCAGGTCAGTTGGTTCGATTCCCTGGCAGTACTCGCCGGACTCTGTCTCGATACAAAGGGCAAACCGTGCATTCGCCGGTGCAACAACCAAAAAAGAGGGATCTGTTCTGACCAGCAGGAATTCGTTATCGGAGAGGGCGATCATTCCTCTGCAACATCTTCCGACTGGCAGCTGGGGCACATGGGTTTCCTGCCAATGCCCTTGAATCGTTCTCCGCACTCTTTGCAGCGGTAATCCTTACCTTTTACACGGTCCGGGGGAAGATCGATATCCACGGGCCCTCCTACTGTGCACACGATAGAACACCTCACCACAACATCTTCACAAATCTATTTAAGGATATCTGAATTTGGGAAGATTCCCCCTCTGCCATCGGGGTACATCCCCCTTTTCACCTCTTTTAGATGATGAAATTAAACGTGATGATCGAGATGAGAAGAAGCACACACGAGTGTTTTACACCGGCAGCAACGGATCCCTCTCCCATCTGTCCAGCGATCATCCCCGAGAAAATTGCCTGCATCAGGCAAGTGTGGTAGAGCAGCCGGCCAAATGTCTGGATCGGGATCTTACCGATCCCGGAGAAAGATCCGACACTTGCAAGTTTTCCAAGTGAAACACTGGCAAGGACCGGCAGGAACTGGGTCGTGAGCACGGCGACAACAGCCATAAAAACAAAGAACGAGAGGTAAATAATTGCCGTGTAGATAAACATCTCCGCAGATCGTTCCCTTCTTAAGACCTCCGTCATCTTCGAATCGGAAGAAGCGATCGAGAGGACCTCCCCGATCGATCCGCTCATCTCGGATGCCTTGGTGATCAGCGTGACCGTACGGGCAATGGAGGGCGTCCTGACCCGTTCTTCAAACCGCATCAGCGCCTCGGTGAAGTTTGCCCCCCAGTCCATGTCCCGTTTGATGCGCCGTATCTCGTAGGAGAGCAGGCCAAGGTTGGTGTTCACCATGATCGCGATTGCCTGTGCAATGGTAAGGCCCACCTGGTTGATCCCTGCCATCCGCTCGAGGAAATCGGGGATGAGTGATTCGATGCCGGTTACCTTGCGTGCCCACACTTCATAAAAAACAGCGTAGGGAATAAGGATAATCAGGAGCGCCAATATGATATGGTCATCGACCACATCGATAAATGTCTCAACATTGGAATAACGGGGAATGGACAGGAGCATCGCAGCGACATAAATGAGGGCAACCGGGACGGTGATATAGAACGTGTGGTTGATGTTCCGTACAAAACTGTCAAACGGGTGTTTGAGGAGATGGGTCAGATTCCTGATCTTGTCATAGTGGGCAAGCTGGGCAAAGAGCGACTCTTCCCCTGCACGTTGTACAATCCGGACATCAGCGTACTCCTCGAGCACCTTGGTCTTCACGTACCTCTCGGTCTTTTCAGCCTTCACTGAAATAAGGTCAAGGAGCAGGATGAAAATAAGCGACCCGATGGGGATGAGAGCATACGTAATCATGGAAAGCTGGAGGACGGCTCCACCCCCGATCATCCCCATGACTACCATGATGATGATCAAAAAAAGCGGCCCGGCAACAAATATGGTGACATAGGACTCCGCAACGATAGAGAGAAAATTTAAGAACTGTTTCTGCTCGAACCGTGCTTCATCCTGATAGAGTCGCACCCGCATCGACATGAACTCGGACATGTCGCCGCCGCTCTCGATCACCGAAAGGAGGTCCTCAAGGAAATTCTTGAGTTTCTCCGAGGGAGTTGTCTCCGAGAGGTGCCGGATAGCAGAGACCATATCATAGCCAAAGAAATCGGCGTCCCGCACGATCTGCCGGAACTCCAGGGCAACTTCACCGTAAATGTTGGAGTTTGCAGAAAGCGAGTGGAAGATTGTCATCAGCTGGGCGCCGCCGCGGCGCATTGAATACATATAGGCGACCGCGTTGTGGAGGGTAAGGTTGATGCGGATAGCCCGGTTCCTTTTCTCAATGCGGGGGAACCTGAGCAGGCTTGCATAGGCAACATAGGTGCCGATTGCAAAGCAGATTACTACGGTGAGTAATTCGATGTACTGGCCAAATGCAGCAGTGTAAAAAAAATCCGGTACTTGGAGGTTAAATACATTATAGAGACCCACATTGCCGCTTTTGAACGCGAGGACGATCATCCCCCCAAAGAAAAATCCGAAAAGGGCAAGGATGAAACCGCACAGGATCGAGATATTCACGGATCGCCAGATATACTGCTCTACCGTCATCCCCATGCGGGCAGATATCATATCACTATGCAGGTTATGGTAGGAAACTGAGTCCTTTCGGATCCGGTCCCTGAGGTAATAACGAAGGTTCATTGGGATACCTTGCGGAGGTCAGAAAGGTTGTCGAGAACTTTTTGCCGGTCGATATGGAAGAGGTGAAAGAGCGATGCGACGGTGATATAATCATAGATCCCCTGCTTCTGCATCGCGTCAAGGATCTGCTTCCGGATCCTGATCTCGGACTCTATCTGGTCCCGCGACCACCCCCGCCGTTCGGTAATTTCGGCATAGATCTGGGACCTCCCGGTATAATCGAACCGGTCGTGGACCGGATCATAGACAAAGACGTTGTTTACCCGGAGGTTACCGGTTGACGGGTCAAGCCCCGCGATCTCCACGATCTCCTGCGCCCGTCTGACCCGCTCGGTCCCCCGGTAGATGAGTCCCTGGACACAGATGATGTTGAGTGCCTGCACCATGTTCCGGGGCACGTTCAGCGGTTCGGACTCCAGCCGGTGGATGGCGGCATCGACGCTCCCTGCATGCATGGTTGAGAAGGTTGTGTGCCCGGTGTTCATCGCCTGGAACAGTGTCTGGGCCTCCTGTCCCCTCACTTCACCCACGATGATATACTCGGGCCGCTGGCGCATGGCGGACCGCAGGAGGTCAAACATGTCGATTGCTGACCCACCCTCCGTCAGTGCGGGGCGGGTAACGCTTGCGATCCAGTTCTCGTGATACAGGGTGATCTCCCGGGTATCTTCAATGCTCACCACTTTTGCCACGGGGGGTACGAACATGGAGACTGCATTGAGGGAGGTCGTCTTTCCGGATGCTGTGCCCCCGATAAAAAGCAGGCTTTTGTTGTTCTCGATGGCAAGCCAGAAATAAACCAGCTCGTCGACGTTGAATGTCCCGTAATCCAGTAATTCTATTGGCGAATAGGGTTCCTCCCGGAATTTTCGGATGGTAAAAGAGGTCCCGCGTGTGGTAACTTCCGTGCCCAGCGTCAGGTTGAGCCGTGAGCCTTCCGGCAGGGTTGCGTCCAGCATCGGTGAACCGGTCGAAATGTGCTTACCGGATCTCTGGGCAAGGGTGATGGCAAGCGAGTTGAGCACATCGGACTCAAATGCAATGTTTGTCTTGATATTCCGGTATTTACGATGGTAAAGGAACAGGGGAATGTCATTGCCATCGCAGGAAATGTCTTCCAGCTGGGGGTCCTTCATAAGTGCATCGATGCGTGACCAGCCGATGAAGTTCCGGAGAAGATAATACTGGAGCTTAAAAAGAGTGTCCGGGTCAAGGGTAAGACCGTATTCATTCAACAGCACGTACATCTTGTCGAAAAGGATCATTTTTCGATCCTTGTGGAGCTCATCAGTCGAGAGGACCAAGATGTCGCGAAGGTCCTCGTGGATCCTTTCCAGGAGCTCGTGTTCGAAATCAGAAAGAGTGGGTTCGAACAACAGGTACTCATTCTGGTTGGTCTTCCGGTTCAACGTGATAAAGATGAGCGATCTTCCCTTTTCCACCCAATACTGCTCAAGGAGCTCGTGCCATTCGGGAATGTGTGCATCGACAAGAGAACCGTGCTTTTCAACGTCATATTCTTCATACGCTTGTTTTTCCTTGCGCTGTAGGAGAGGCGCAATGACATCGGGAACCTTAAGTCTGATTTTTTTTTTAGGGGGGGCAATTACTTCTGGTTCCAATGCCGGGTGAAGATCATCTTCGGGCAGTTTTGTTTCTTCCCGTTCTGGTTTTTTTAGCCCTGATTTTGACTGAGACAATTTATTGATGAGATCCTTCACCTTCATATACTATACCCCTGCCGCCTGATTTACCGTGATACTATCGAATTACTGTAGGAGAATGATTCTATATAAGTATGTGGTGGATAGTAACCCCCCGAAAGCCGGGGTTCTATCATTACTGTATTTCTCTGGTATATCCTCCCGGCAGATATCTTTATCACAAATCGTTAAGAGAGTCAATTGTCAGAGTACAAGGGAGTGGAACGGGTTTTATGGTACAACAGGCCGTACAGCGGATGCCCACCGGTATATCGTCACTGGATCCGATCATCGAAGGGGGGGTTCCTGTGGGTTCTGTCATACTCCTCCTCGGGGATATCGGAGGGGGCAATTATGAGTTTGTATACAGTTCGGTTGTCAATACGCTCAACACTGCGGATTCCGCAACTGATCCCGGGGCATCCCGGCCACCCCAGATCCATTACACCACATTTACCCGTACCAGTGAGGATGTACGGCATGAGATTGCAAAATCGTTCCCGATGGAGGACGCTGCGAAACTGAAGGAGAAGATCCGGTTTGACGATCTTTCCGAGATCTATTTTGAGAACAGTGTGGTGCCTGATGACTGGTACAGCCACGGGGATATCATTACCAGGCTCCAGAAACGTGCCGACCATGCGGGTATCCTCGCCCAGCTCTCCACCTCCTTAAACGCTGCCGAACCCAACAGCCTGATCATCATCGACTCCATCACCGACCTCGCCACCCAGTGCACCGGTTCCCACCTCTGGCAAAACCTCACCGGACTCCTGCGGGGGCTCCAGCGGATATCCAAGCAACGAAATCTGACCGTTTACCTCCTGCTCACCCGGGGAATCCTAAAAGAGGTGGAGGAGCGAGAGATTGCCGACATCGTTGACGCGGTGCTGCTCTTCCGGTGGGAGGAATCGAGCGGGGCACGCAGGCAGCGCGTGATGTACTTTGAGAAATTCCGCGGGGTTATGACCCACCTTGAGGAGCGCGATCTTGTGAAGTTCGCCGTCCGCATATCGAAGTCCGGCGGCTTTGAGGTGAGCAATATCCGGGTGGTCATATGAGTAATGAGCGGATGAAAGTAGGGATCATCGGGCTGGATGATATGCTCGGCGGCGGCCTGATTCCGGCGAGCATCTGTGCCATCATCGGGACATACGGTACGGGCAAGACGACGTTTGCGCTCCAGTTTATCTGGGAGGGCTTAAAAAAAGGCGAGCATATCATCTATATCAGTCTTGAAGAGCGGGAGGAGCGGATCTATGATTACATGCTCCAGAAGGGCTGGGATGTCAAGCCGTTCATGAACAAATCCCTCTTTGTCATCAAGCTCGACCCCACCGATTTCAACCTCGCGAACAACCGGATCAAGAACGAACTCCCCCGTTTAATCAGGCAGGTAAACGCACACCGTGTCGTCATCGACCCTATCTCGCTTTTCGAGGACCTTTTTGACTCGGACTCGATCCGGCGCCAGGAGATGTTCCGGTTTGTTGAGAGCATGCGGGACCAGAAGTGCACCATCATGATGACCTCTGAGACTGACAAAGACAACCCGTTCTCCAGCCGTCACGCCCTTATAGAGTACCTCGCCGACACCGTAATCCTGCTCCGGTACGTCAGGCCCTCAGACCTCACCGATGTCCACCTCGCCCTTGAAGTCGTAAAGATGCGCATGTCGGCGCACTCCCGCGAGATCAAGCCTTATGAGATCCAGCAGGACCAAGTGCTCGTGTATTCAGAGGCAAATGTGTTCTAAAGTGCCTGCCGAAATTTTAAAGAAGTTTTTTGGCTCTGTAGAAATCCCTTATCTCACATGATTACCAGAGACCCATTATGAACCGGTTTTCGACGGATATCGCAAGGGGGATATCTGTCGTGCCAGATGGCAGAACAGATTCGAGAAAAC
>CAZNIL010000028.1:16810-18311 GCA_964573085.1 uncultured Methanoregula sp. | reverse complement strand
CCTGTTCTGCCGTGATTCGACCCTTGAGAGCGCATTGATCTGACATTCCGGCGCAGCGGGAAACCTCCGGATCCCGTGAGTGGCAGGAAATTCCGATACATATATAAAAATGAAAACAAAGTGTTAGGTAAAAAGCAGGGAAAATCATTTTCCGTTGAACCCGTGAACAATTGCTTTCAAAACCTGCATATCCCGTTTCGTTTCATCCCGTGACCAGTTACCGCCAGAACCTGCATATCACAACCGGTTTTTCGTGCTGCATAATCGGGGTTGATTGGGTTTATGAATGGAACCGGGAAACAACACCATCCTTCGAACGAAAACCGGGTGTACAGGTTATGCCGGCAGGAGAGTCCGGTTCATGCACGGGTCCTGCTTGTGGCAGTCATCCTGTCATTCATCTTTTTCATTGCACCGGCATCCGGCGGATCATTTACTCTTCCGGGTATTGAGGAAATCCCGGGGTTGTTCGTGATGCCCGGAGACAGCGGCAGTCTTTTCCTGCACGCGGATACCGGTGATACGGCGACCGTTAACCTGACCCCGGAATCGGCCCGGAACCTTGAAGCAAGTGTCAGGGACGCCCTGCATGCCTTCCGGTACGATGAAGCGACCGGCATATGGTCAGCCGGGAATTATGGCCAGCGCATGATAATCAGGACAACCGGATCGGGGGGCGTCACCCTCTCGTGCACGGACGGCTCGTTCGGGATGCAGCTCGCCGGGATCGGCAGGGACGACCGGACTTTGCCGGCGGACCGCGGCGTGACCGGCGCGGAGGGACGGCTGCTTACGATCAGCCGGGGAGAGTACACGGAATGGTACCGGAACGGCGATAACGAGATCGAGCAGGGGATGACCCTATCCACCCGTCCCGCGGGCACCGGCAGGCTCCGGGTTGCGTTCGACCTTTCCGGGGACCTTGCCTCGTCTGTCAGCGGGCAGGCCATCCTCTTCTCCGGCAGGGACGGCCCGGTGTTCAGGTACACCGGGCTGCGGGCATGGGACGCGGCCGGCAGGCAACTCCCTGCCCGGCTCTCCCTGTACGGCAGCACCCTCGTCTGGGAGATTATCGATGAGAACGCCGTATACCCGGTAACCATCGACCCGCTGGTCACGCAGGTGAGGATCCTCACCGCCTCGGACAAGGCAGATTTCGACAGGTTCGGCATCTCGGTCGCGGTGGACGGGAGCACGGCGGTGGTCGGGGCACCTTTAGCCGGTTCCGGCGGCTCGGAGCGTGGCCAGGCGTATGTCTTTTATAAAGACCAGGGCGGTGTCAACAACTGGGGCGAGGTGAAGATCCTCACCGCCTCGGACCATGCAAATTACGACGAGTTCGGCATCTCGGTCGCGGTGGACGGGAGCACGGCGGTGGTCGGGGCACCTTATGCCGATCCCGGCGGCACGGACCGGGGCCAGGCCTACGTCTTCACGTTCTACTCCGCGCCGACCTATACGACCATCGTCCCGGCATCAGGGGCGAACAATGCCGCGGTTG
>CAZNIL010000028.1:7611-16710 GCA_964573085.1 uncultured Methanoregula sp. | reverse complement strand
CAACTACTACGGGACTCCCGCTGTCACGTTAAAGAAAGCCGGGCAGGCCGACATCGCGGCGACCGGTGTTGTCCTGACCGGCAGCACCACGATCGACTGCACCTTCGACCTGACCGGTGCCGTGATAGGCGCATGGGACGTCGAGATCGCCAACCCGGACGCCCAGACGGTTACCGGCGCAGGCGTCTTCACCGTCACGATACCTCCTGCGCCGACCTATACGACCATCGTCCCGGCATCAGGGGCGAACAATGCCGCGGTTGCGGTCACAATAACGGGAACCAACTACTACGGGACTCCCGCTGTCACGTTAAAGAAAGCCGGGCAGGCCGACATCACGGCGACCGGCGTTGTCCTGACCGGCAGCACCACGATCGACTGCACGTTCGACCTGACAAACGCTGCAACCGGCTTATGGGACGTCGAGATCACCAACCCGGACGCCCAGACGGTAACCGGCGCGAATGCATTCACGGTCACCCTGCCTTCCCCGCCAAACGATACCGGCACCAGCGACGGTTCCAGTGACAGTTCCGGTGACACCGGGTCCCAGACCGTCGTGTTCACCACCAGTTTAAACGCGGGTGAGAGAACCACAATTGCAATCGCACCGCGGTCCGGATCCACAGTTCCCGGGCCGGTCAACGTGATCGATATCTCATTCATTCCCGCCACCAGTATCGGGGAATCCATGATAATTGTGAAACAGGCAGATCCCGGGACACCACTACGGCTTCCCGGCGATCCTCCGGCACTGTACCTGGAGATCACGATGCACTGGGCCCGCAGCGATGCCATACAGGAGGCCGATATCCGGTTCACGGTATCGGAGAGCTGGCTTGTTACGAACCATCTCGCACCGGCCGACATTGTCATGATGCGGTACCATGACGGCAGCTGGAGTGCACTCCCCACCCGGCTCGAAAACACGGGCGGCGGCGTCTGTACCTATGTCGCAAACTCGCAGGGACTCTCGTATTTCGCGGTCATGGGAAACGCGACAGCGGCAGTACAGGGATCAAACCCGGAGGTGCCGGCTCCGGCAGTTACGGAAGTCGCTACGCTGGAACAAGCCGGGCCGGTCGAGGCACAGCCGGTCGCCCGGCAGGCTGATACGATACTTCAGGCAACGACCCCGACAACTGCGGTACCTGCAGCGCCACGCACACCGTGGCTCCCGGCCGCAACGATTGCAGCCTGCATTGCCGGGTGTGCCGGGCTTGTTATCGGGGCTGTCCTGGTACGGAGATGGTGGATCCGCAGGCAGAACCCGGCGCTCTTTAAGAAATATGACTGAATCCGGGAGATAACCCGGGTCCTCACCGGTCCCGGGCAGTTCTTGCCCGGCATGCACCTACAGGGCAGAACGCTCTTCCTTCTCAATCACGTGTGAGTAAATGTCGGAGGGGATCGGCAGGGTCAGGGAGGTCGGGCGATGTACTTTTATTCCGCATGAGCGGGCAGACTGGAGAAAATCTCATCAGGATTTTAATTCTCTTGATGATCAGATCAGACTTTTAAATCTCGTCCGGAATTTTTCGGTCTTTTCACTTGTCAACCGGTCAACAACATCACGGAGTTTGGCATTGAATGATTCAGTGGTCTGGATCAGTCCGATAACCTCTTCGCGGACCGGCGCAGAGGTTACGTAATACTGTTTGTCGATCCTCTCGGTCTTTGCGTGTTCGATATCCGCGTTGTCAATGGCAAAGATTTCCTTAAGGAGGATAATTGCTGCAGCATGGTTCTCGCACTTGATGCCGGTGGCAAAGAAGAGCGCAAGGACTGAGTAGTACATGCTGTAGTAGGCCATCGATATTGATTGTTCGAAGAGGTCGTTGTCAAGCAGCAATCGCGCTGAGATGGCTCTCGGATTTTTTCAGGTATGCAAGCCTCATCTCATCGCTTGGAGATACCAGCTGGAGTACGCCCTCTTTATGCAGCCTCCGGAAGAATGCACTCCGCCTCACTCAAATCTCCCGTTGGGTCCCGATCCTTTCATGCCCTGAAACGGCCTGTCCTGTCAAAGTACACTTCAACGCCCCGGATAATAACATGGTCTTTCATGATTTCGCGGACGAGCAGGTCGTTTGTGTCAAACACGCCGGCCTTCACGATGAGCAGGGAGTGTTTCTGTTCGAGTTGTTTTTTTATGCCTGAATCGGTTGTCCCAAGAAAAATATCGATGTCGCTTTCTTTTGTTGCAAGACCTTTGGCATAACTCCCGAACAAAAGTGCGAGCGGGAGATCCGGCATTTCATGGACTGCCTGGAAAATTCCCCGAAGGACCGGATACCTGCTGATAACTGCGGATTGTTTGTAGAGTTCCGCAATCATGGCAGCGTTCCTGCCTTCTATGCTCCGCTTGATCGTGTAGGTCTTGTTCTTCCCCTTCAGACAGAAATCCACAATATTTTCCTGTTCAAGATCGCGGAGTTTTCGCAGGACCGTGGCATGGTTGCTCGAAAGTTTTTCTGCAATGGCCCGGGGGTGGAGATCCTCTTTTAAGAGAAGTGCAACAATCTCATTGGTTAAATTTTGTTCCACATGGTTCATTTTTGAACCAATCCCAGATAAGGGTTGTGGTAGCGGTTGTATGAGGGTGCGGATCAGGGGTCTGAAGGGATTGCCCTTTCATTCTCCGACGGAGACTTCCGGCAGACGCCCGTCGTACAGGTACCCCACTTAACACTCTCCGACGGAGAACTGGCGATCCCGGAACTTCCGGACGGCCTCCGGCAACCTTCCAGCACCCAAGCCCACCAGGGATCATGGCACAGAACGCGAATACGGGGCGATTTTTGCAGCGTGATTTTCTGCAGTTTCTAGCATGGTATATACAGGCCGTTTTCCGGATTAGCCCCCGTTAAAACGCGGCTAAATAGTGTCATATCCAGGGCTCGGTTTATACCGATATACGCCAAACGGAGGCTATATAGCGGATTTCGTAAAACAATAGTGTCGGTTTTTGGCGAAACCGTGCCGGTCGGCCATACCGGGAAGGGAAACGGGGGCTGAATTGGGACCGGATCGGGGGTCGGGAAGTACTACCCTCCTATGCTTAGTGAGTTTGCCCACTCTTAGCCGGGTCGCTCCATCAACGGTTTGCGAAGTGTGCGGACAGGATATTCGAAAAGACCGTAAGATTATTGAAAAGTTAAAAAAATAAAGATGCTTAAATCTGACAAATGTCATAGGAAAATTATGAATCAAAATCAATTGATTGACAAATTCAATGCAGCATATCGTTCTTTTCCTAAAAATTATCACGATGATTTTGATAATTTTTGGGTCTGGAAACATAAAATCGAATCAAAGAATGAACACATTCTCGATAAGAATCATCTCGACAGCACACACAATAGAATCTGTTCTATTTTGAGAGGTTGGCAATATAAACGTGGTCCTAAGTGTGATCAAGATCCACTCTATAAACTAAAACAAGCACTCAACAATATCTCTGACGATTACGACGAAATGAGGAATCTGACCCTATTCGATATTAAACAATTTGATATGAAACAATTTCAGAGAATCTGGCAAGAATTAGGAGATGTGAAAATTGTAAAAACGAGCGGAAATTCGGAAAATCCTTTGGTGATGTCTGTATGTAAACCGCTTATGCTTCTCTGGGGTCAAACGTTAGCCTTCGATACAAGAGTTCGCGGAAATTATTATGATGAATACAAATATTCTTTTTTAAGAAAAAACCGGTGGTCATCCCAAGAATGGCTTTGCTCACTTTTCCTTAGTTATTCACTGTTGGAAAAAAATAAGGAATTCACGGAATATCTTAAAAAACATTCGTTGGGAAAATACGGAAAAGACTGTTCTATTCCCTATGGACGATTGCTAGATATCTATTATTTTTAACAATTTTTGATTTTAACGTCTCTGTTTTCAGTCAGTCAGAGTAGATCGGGCTCTGCGTGCGTCTGATATTTTACAAATATGAATTGTGATATCTGCTTGGAAGTATAGGGGCGCCCCGATGAGATCCACCAACAGGCCCACAATAGCGGGACTCTCGTTTAACCCATACTTATTTCGTATCGCAAAGCAATTTTCGAACAAAGGCATAGGGTGATGTGCTGCCGTGTCTTCTCATTTCATGTGGGGGAAATCGATCATGAAGAATTCAGTGAAGATTGTAATGTGCCTATTCCTGATCCTCGTGCTCGTTCAAGGGGTTCTGGCGGCAGAGACGTATACATTTGTTACAAAATGGGGATCAGAGGGATCAGGAAACGGGCAGTTCGGGACACCCTATGGTATCGCAGTAGATTCATCGGGCAATGTCTATGTCGCTGACGAGTATATCGATCAGATTCAGAAGTTCAGTTCTGATGGGACATTTTCAGCGAAGTGGGGCACCTATGGAATCGAAAACGGGCAGTTCCGAAATCCTAGGGATGTCGCAGTTGATTCGTCGGCCAATGTCTACGTTGTTGATAGGGAAAACCATCGGATCCAGAAGTTCAGTTCAACCGGGTCATTTTTAGCGACGTGGGGATCATTGGTAACACGGGGATCAGGAAACGGGCAGTTCGATTATCCCTATGGTATCGCAGTAGATTCATCGGGCAATGTCTATGTCGCTGAAAAAGAAAATCATCGGATCCAGAAGTTCAGTTCTGATGGGACATATTTAGCAAAATGGGGTACCTATGGAACCGGAGACGGGCAATTCGGGACACCCTATGGTGTCGCAGTAGATTCGTCAAGCAATGTCTATGTCGCTGACATGAGCCTCAATCGGATCCAGAAGTTCAGTTCTGATGGGACATTTTTAACGAAGTGGGGAACACAAGGAACCGGAGACGGACAATTCCAATCTCCCTATGATGTCGCAGTTGATTCATCGGGGAATGTCTATGTTGCTGACGCGAGCAACCATCGGATTCAGAAGTTCAGTTCAACCGGGACATTTTTAGCGAAGTGGGGTACCTATGGAACCGGAGATGGGCAGTTCCACTCTCCCTTCGGTGTCACGGTTGATTCGTCAGGCAATGTCTATGTCGTTGATTATGGCAACCACCGGATCCAGAAATTTGCGATCCAAATTGCAACCCCCACTCCCACTCCGACAACTATAGCGACGACAGTTCCAACAACGGTACCTACCACCGCAATCACTACCGGTCCAACAGCTACATCTACCACAGTCCCGACAACAACACAGACAACCGCAATAACAACAGGGCAAACAACAGTAGTTACTACAGTACCAACATCATTGCCCACATCGGTACCAACAACAGGACAAACAACCCCTCTTACTACAATACCAACTACCTTACAGACAACAATTACCATAGTAACACCGAAGCCTACAGTAACGGTGAATTACAGTGCTACAATCGCCGCGATGCAAAGCCAAATCGCCGAACAGAACGCGAGGATCAATGAGCAGGGAAATATTTTGAATCAGATAATGACCTTTTTAAGAAATATTTTTGGTTGGAAATAATTTTTTAAATACGGTGATTAGGTAACATCGAGACCAATAAACCTAGTTCATGAACTGACGAGCCCACTTCTCGTCCAACTCCCCCATCTCCAAGATCACCTTTAAGTCCTCTCCGGTCAAATTCTAAAGACCCACGCCAGATGCCCGTTACACGGGACGGCATGGTGGACATATTATGGCAGAAGTGGTCGAAGTTTTAGTAGCCGGCGGAAAGGCAACCGCGGGTCCCCCCTTGGGACCATCGCTCGGACCACTCGGTATCAACGTGAAGGCAGTTGTCGATGAGATCAACAAGAAGACCGCCTCATTCAACGGAATGCAGGTGCCCGTCAGGATCGAAGTCGATGACAAAAAGCAGTTCACCGTCACGGTAGGCGTCCCGCCCACCACGGCGCTCATAAAAAAAGAGGCTAATATCGAGAAAGGATCCAAAGAGCCCAACGCCATTGTTGCAGGGAACTTACCCTTTGAGGCCGTTGTCAGGATTGCCAAAATGAAACTCGACGGCATGCTCTCCTACGAGCTGAAGACCGCAGTCAAAGAGGTCCTCGGCACCTGCAGGAGCATGGGCGTCACCGTTGACGACAGGAAACCCAACGAGGTCATTGCTGCAATCAACGAGGGCAAGTACGACAGCGCGCTCGCAAACTAGTTTGTGATATGAACCATAGAAGATCGAAAGGTCGCATAACTATGGAGGTAGCTGATGGTTGAAAAGGCCAAAATACTGGAAGCCGTAAAAGCGGCTCTTGAAAAAGCGCCTAAACGAAAATTCTCTGAGAGTATAGATATCACCATCAATCTCAAGAATATCGACATGGCGCAGCCGAAAAATCGTATTGACGAGACGATCATGCTCCCCCACGGGACCGGTGAGAACATCGGGATCTGTGTCCTGGGGAAAGGGGACATCGTCACGCAGGCAAAGGATGCCAAGGTTGATCTGATTTTAGGCCCTGAAGAGATCGAGAGGCTCGGTGGCGAACCGCGTGAGGCACGCAGGGTCGCCTCAAGTTACCGGTTCTTCCTTGCAGAGACAGGGGTCATGCCGCAGGTCGGCAGATTCTTAGGTCCCCGGTTAGGCCCGAGGGGCAGGATGCCAATGCCGATCACGGGCGGGATGGATATCCGCCCGATCGTGGAGCGTCTCCGTAATTCCGTGAAGATCCGCACCAAGGACAAGACCGTGTTCTCCACCAAGGTAGGATCAACGGCAATGAAGCCGGAACAGGTCGCCGACAATATCGAGACGATTGTAAAGAGGATCGAATCGGTTCTTGAGCAGGGACCATTGAACGTCCGCTCGATCTTTGTCAAGACCACGATGGGTCCCGCCGTGAGGCTGGTGTAAATGGCGCTCTACACGCGGCACCTGCCGGCATGGAAAAAGGACGAGATCGAGGAGATCAAGAAGAACGTGGGCAAGTACACCCTCACCGGACTTGTCGACATGTACGGCATCCCCGCAGCGCAGGTACAACAGATCCGGCGCAACCTCCGGGGCAAAGCGGTCATCAGGGTGACAAGGAACACGTTAATCGAGCACGCGCTCGGTGAGATCGGCGGGAACGCCAAGGGGCTTACAAAGTTCGTCTCCGGGCACTCCGCGATGATCTTTACGAACGATAACCCGTTCAGGCTCTTCAAACAGCTCGAGAAGACCAAGACCAAGATGGCAGCAAAGGCCGGCGAAACTGCGCCGGAAGACATCGTGGTCGAAAAAGGTCCGACGAGCTTCAAGCCGGGCCCGATTGTAGGCGAGCTCCAGCAGGCGGGCATCCCCGCTGCGATCGAGGGGGGTAAGGTCAAGATCCGTGAGACCAAAACGATCGTGAAGAAAGGCGCGGTCATCTCCAAAAAAGTCGCGGACGTGATGATCAAGCTGGACATCAAACCCATGGACGTCGGGCTTGCCCTGCAGGCAGCGTTCTATGAAGGCGACGTGTACGAGCCGTCCGTGCTCGCGATTGACGAGACCGCAATCCTTGCCCAGATCCAGCTTGCCGGACAGCAGGCGTTCAACCTCTCGGTCAATGCAGCGATCCCGACAAAGGACACCATCGCCCCGATCCTGACGAAAGCAGTCAGGGAAGCGAGGAGTCTTGCTGTCGAGGCGTGCATCTACGAGAAAGATGTGGTTGATGCGATTATCGGTAAAGCCCAGCGAGAAAGCATTGCATTGAAAAGCATTGTCAAATAAAATTTTGAAAAAACCGAGGTGAAAAAGATGGAATATATCTATGCAGCACTTCTCCTGCACAAGGCAGGCAAGAAGGTCGATGAGAACGGCGTGAAGGCAGTCCTTGCCGCCGCAGGTACCGCAGTTGATGAATCCCGTGTAAAGGCGCTCGTTGCAGCACTCGATGGCGTAAACATCGAGGAAGCGATCAGCAAGGCAGCCATCGCACCGGTGGCAGTTGCAGCCGCACCCGCAGCAGCCCACGCAGGTGCAGCAGCACCGGCAAAGGAAGAGGACAAGGAAGAGCACAAGAAGGAAGACGAAGAGAGCGGCATGGCAGGGCTCGGTGCCCTGTTCGGGTAAATCCGAGAGGTTCATCAGAACCTCGAGGTGGAGAAGATTTACGCAGTAAATCTTCGAATCTTTTTTTTTCTTGAGGGTTCATCAGAACCCAAAAGACGAGAAGAACTCGTCAGAAATCTTCGAGTTCCCGAGAGGTTCATCAGGACCTCGAGGTGGAGAAGATTTACGAAGTAAATCTTCGAATTTCGAATTGTAATTTCTGTTTTATCGGTTCATCAGGCCCGGGTGTCTTTCCGGAATGGCATGAGATCAGATCAGCGTCACAAACTCTTTGACAGTAAGCCCGGAATCCTTGATGAGATTCCGCAGTGTCCCCCGTTTGAGTTCATCGTGAAGCGGGACAGAAAGCGTAACATCCAGCCCGGCTTTCTCCATGATAACATGCCGCCCTGTCCGACGGCTGATTGTAAAACCGGATTTAAGGAAAGATTTTATTGCTGTCTGGCCTGAGATGACGGGAATCTTGGTCATCTTACACAGAGACTTCTATGACTTTACTTCCCTGCCTGCGGTGCGCCCTTTCGTTCAGCACCGCGACACACCCTTCAATGGCATCCCTGATATTTTCCAGCGCCTCCTCTATGCTCTCTCCCTCGGAGTGGCAACCGGGAAGTGCAGGGCAGCTGACGGTATACCCACCATCTTCGGTATCCGGTGTTATGACGACTTTGAAAATCATTTCTTAGTAATGTTATGTTACTTGTAATCTGATAAAAATTTGGAACAGCACAAGAAGGAAGGCAAAGGCCCCTTATGCCTCCCTTCGAAGTTCGGCTTTCAGCCTCACTTCTCATCGTCGAGGTTTTGACAAATCTCTCCGACTTTAAAATCCTGTTTTTATTTGTTCTTTTTTTGTCCGAACGCTGGTTGCCGGCGTCACATCCCTGTCAACACCCGCGACATGTTGTTGATCTCGTTGAGTGCATTTACCGGGGCGTCCAAGACAGAAATGTCGATTGCAAGTGATTCTGAGAACCAGCTCATGCCGCCCACCAGCATCAGGAACAGGAATATACTCAAAATGAACACAAAGACGAGAACGAGTGCCTTCTGCATCTTTGAAAGTGCTATTGAGACCCAGTATGCG
>CAZNIL010000028.1:0-7511 GCA_964573085.1 uncultured Methanoregula sp. | reverse complement strand
GACGAGAACGAGTGCCTTCTGCATCTTTGAAAGTGCTATTGAGACCCAGTATGCGACGGCAATAAAAAGTAAGCCGACTGCAAGCGGCTGTGCAATCCAGATGAGGAGTGTCACAAGGTCTGCACTTGACGGTTCAAAAAAGAAACGGGAAATTGAAGCGAGGATGGAAGAGATGCCTATTGAGCCGAAGATGACGGCAATGACAATCCGCAGGACGGTCAAAAGCCGGATGATGAGGGAGATGAACAGACTCAAGGTCGGA
Organism: uncultured Methanoregula sp.; assembly: GCA_964573085.1. Lineage (GTDB taxonomy): Archaea > Halobacteriota > Methanomicrobia > Methanomicrobiales > Methanospirillaceae > MVRE01. Next base: position 7,249 of record CAZNIL010000028.1, on the reverse strand, counting down.
TCACGTCACTTTGGGAGTGTCGCTTATCGGAGATAAATATCTTTGGCTCATCCATCCGGGGGTGCGGCACCCGGGGAAACATCACCGGCGATTATACCGGCACTGCAACATAAATGCCGTGTTTTACGGACACAATCTTTACCCGCAGGTTGCCCGAAGTCTTCAGGCACCCCATCACCGAGACGACACGGTCGCGGGCAACACCCAGCTGCTCGCCGCGGATCCAGCCGGGAGCCCGGATCTCAACGGTTGTCTTCTCCCCCTTAATAAAGACCTTCGGGAGCATCGGCCGTCGTTCTGTGGCAAAGTCCTGTGGTGAGATGATGAGCCTGCTGCCAGACTCCTTCTGCCATGGTTTTATGCTCCGGTTATAGAACTGCCACCAGCTCTGAACCTTCACGCCTTTGGGGCTCCTCCCGTATTTGTACCGCTCGAACTTCTGGATGCCGAGCGGGGGGAATCGTTTGCCGGCACCGATTTCCTGCGCAAACCGGATCAGCTTCGGGATCTCGGCATCGTTAATCCCCGGCAGGTAGACCGGTGCGATGAGCAGGTCGATCCGGCCTGCTGCGACAGTCCGTGCAGCATCCATGACCTTTCCGATATCAAACCCCGGGCTGCCGGCAAGGTCCTGCGCCATCGCAGGGTCAAGGGCGTGGAGCGAGAGGTTGATCCGGTCGAGCCCGGCCGAATCAAGCGCCGCAATGGTGCGGTTATTGAGCAGCGTGCCATTGGTCTGCATGGAGATGACGCTCACTTCCGGAATCGCCCGGAGGTCAGCGATCAGCCCGGAAATCTCCTTATACAGCATCGGCTCGCCGGGCGAATCGATATGGCACTCGACACCGCTACCTTTAAACCGGGCAATTTCCTGCACGTAATCGACAAGGTACTCCCGCTCGACCTCGTAACTCGCTGCCCGCGTTGTTGATTCCGGCCCGGCATCGACCGAGCAGAACGGACAGCTCAGGTTGCATTTGCAGCTGGGACGGACCTGCAGCAGGCTCGTCCCCCGGTCAATGACGCCGAAATAGAGGGAACCCAGCAGCGGGATTCCGGAGTCCCGTGTGATCGTGATATGAGTCACCGTAAAAGACGCCATTTCCTTTCCGGGTCGTTCCGATACCCGGGTTGGCCGGTGGACGGGCATAAAAAAAATCAGGTGCTGTCCGTGCGGATCCGGAATCCCTGCCACACACTGCGATCGGGGAGTTGCTGCGCCCCCATCTTCAGGAGCACGAACTCGAACGCAGGACGCCCGACAGGGTTCCTGCCCTTGCGATCGCAGTAGGTGACAAACGCCTCGTACATCTGCATGCAGGGAACCTGTGAGCGGGGGTCGGGGATGAGGATCTCATCGTGGAATTTCCAGATCCCCTCGAACTCCTCGTCCTCCCGCATGAGCGGTTTTAAGAGCGACTGGTCAACCGTCTCTTCTGCGTCCTGCTTATTGCCCACCTTCTCAAGGTCGTGGCAGTAGTCCTGCACGACACAAAGCCCCTGCCGGAGGTCAGCGAGTTCCTTTTCGAGAGTTGCAATCTTGATTCTGGTATCCTTCTCCTGATCCGATGGCGCCATCCTTGTTCCCACCTTGTGTGTCTGAAAAGATAAACTTCCCGGTTCGGGAGTGCGACCCGGCTATGCCCGCTGCCGCTGGACTGCACCTGCATAGACGCACTGGCCAAACGAGACGCACCCGTCGCCGAGCGGATAATCAGGGTTTGTGAGGCAGGAGAGCGAAGCACCGGTAATTTCCTGGCGAATCGTCTCGCGGATCATGTGGTTGTACGCGACACCGCCACTGAGGGCGACCGTCTTTATGCCGTTTTTCTGTGCAGCGTTGATCGCAAGCCGGGCGATACCCCGGGAGAGGTTATACTGGAATGAAGCGGCGATGTTGAAAACAGCACGCCGGTCACCTGCCGGTGCCTCCCGCACCCGTGCGAGCGCCGATTCCATGAGCGCCCGCGTTGAGAGCATCTGAATACCACCGGTACCTGAGAACACGAGTTCCCATGCTTCCGGCCGCCCGCCCGCTGCCGCAGACTCAAGTTTCATTGCCGGTTCCCCGTCATACGTCCTCTCGCGGCAGAGCCCGAGCAGTGCCGATGCCGCGTCGAGCACCCTCCCGGTGCTGCTCGTTGTTGCCATGTTGAAACCCGATGCAACCTGTTTTTTAAGCACCCCGAGTTCAACGCCGGACCAGCCCCGCGATGCGAGCATGCCGAGGACTTCTTCTTCGGGAAGTATCCCGTACAGCATCCGTTCGGGAAACCGGGTCGCTAAGTCACCGCCCGGCATTCCCACCGGTTCGAGGTGCGCCACGCGTTGTAAGTCGGGCACCTGCCCGCAGAAGACCTCGCCACCCCAGACCGTCCCGTCATCGCCGTACCCGACACCGTCAATTGCAATCCCGATGCAGGGTTCCGCGGTCGTTGCAGCGATATGGGCCCGGTGGTGCTGCACCGGGACCCTTTCTACCCTCACCTCATCCGCAAGCTCCTGTGCAAACCGTGTCGAGAGGAACTGGGGGTGAAGGTCATGGGCGATGACCTCAAAGTCTGCGTCCAGGAGCCGGCGCAGGCATGCAACCGTCTCTTTCAGGTAATCGAGCGTGGAGGGGTTGCGGACATTGCCTACATGGGGTGAAGTAACGGTAAACCCGTCACGGTACACGGTTGCATTCGCGTTCAGCTCCGGTCCGACAGCAAGTATACAACGGCTCCCGAGATCGATCGCGGTGCGTTTCGGGGCGATCCCGCGGGAGAGCCGGATGATATACCCGTCCCGCACAACCGAATCGTCGCACCGGTTCACGATGGTGCGGTCGTGCGACAGGAAGAAGTCAACGTCACGGGAGAGCTTCCCCATCGCATGGTCAATGTCGGTGATCATCGGGTAGCCGGGCATGTTGGCGCTCGTCATGACCAGAAGCGGGTGACTGAGTCGGGAGAACAGCAGGTGGTGAAGCCCGGTGTACGGGAGCATGCAGCCGATGGTATGGAGGTTGCTGATTACGGCGTGTGCGAGCGGGTCGTGTTTATTGAGCACCACAATGGGGTGCACCGGGCTGTACAGGAGCGCCCGTTCAGCTGCTGAAACGCGGGCGATACGGTCGATTGCATCGGGACGGACCATCACGGCAAACGGCTGCTCGACCCTCCCCAGCCTCCGCTTCAGCTCGTCAGCGGACTCCTCAATGCAGGCAATGTGGAACCCCCCCAGCCCCCGGACTCCCACGATCCTCCCGGCATCGAGCAGTTCGGCGGTCTCCGTGATTGGATCAGGGCAGTCCATACGCCTACCCTGCGCATCGAAGAGGGTGAGGCAAGGCCCGCATTCCCTGCAGGCGATGGTCTGCGCATGGTGGCGCCTGCAGTGCGGGTCATGATATTCCGCCGCACATGCAGGGCACATCGGGAAGACCGACATGGACGTGCGCTCCCGGTCATACGGGAGCTCTTCGATGATGCTGTACCGCGGGCCGCAGTTCACGCACGAGGTCGCCCAGTAATTCCTGTACCGTCCCCCCTCTTGGAAAATATCGGTGATGCATGCGTCACAGACCGCAACATCCGGCGGGATCATGCCGGTCATAGACCCGATGGCGCTGGGGAGGATTAAAAACTCCTCGTGTACCGGTTCAACAACATCAAAAACCCGTACCGAATCGATCCGTGCGAGCGGGGGGCCCTGGGTAATTGCGGACACAAAATCCTCGAACCGGTCTCCGGCAGCGTGAATCTCCACCTCGCTCCCGAGGTTCTTTACAGTACCCGCAATACCCATCTCATGTGCCTTTGCGTAGACGAACGGGCGGAAACCGACACCCTGCACGATGCCCCTGACCACGATCCTGCCCTGCTTACGCATCGTATGTCACAAAACCTTATTGATTTCGGCGGCGATATATGTATAGGGTTTTATCAGTGCCGGGCCATATCAGGATAGTAAACGATCCCGTGGAACTTGTTCCGCTCCTCATGACGTTCAACGACCCCTCCTTTAAAAAGGTCTACGAACTCCTGAGCAAATCATGGATGACCGAAGAAGAACTCACCGCTCAGATCGACTCCGACTCAATTCCGGTCTGCCTCCAGATCCTCAAAAAGGGGAACCTTGTCGAGGAGCAGTGGCGCATGCCCAAGCGTGGAGAGAAACCGATCAAGGAGTACCGGGCGACGTATAACAAGTTCCGGGCAAACTTCCAGTGCAACCTGCAGGACCTCTCTGACATCCTGTACATATCCCTCTCCAACGACGAAAACCTCCGCACTACGGTCGAGAATATCGAGGAGCAGATGGGCGGAGGGATAACATCCATCAACGACCTGTCCCGCAAATTCGGTGTCAGCCCGGTATTTATCAAAGGGCTCGCAAAACGGATCCCCCATCTCGATGTGAAGGGGCAGGGACTGGTGCGGCTTGATTCCGGGCGGTAAAGATCCACTCTACACGATTCTGCGCAGCAAACGGGAGGTTTCCCGCCTCCAGATTTTAGTAGAGATTGCCGAGCACCAGCCGGCAGTCCGGCAGCAGGAGATTGCAGGAAAACTCGGCGTCACACCGCAGGCGATCTCGGAGTACATACGCGAACTCGTCGATGAAGGGATGGTTGCTGCAAGCGGCAGGGGCAACTACGAGGTGACAAAATCCGGGGTGGAATGGATCCTTTCAAACGCCGAGTCCCTCGAATCGTACGCCCGCCATATCCGGCGCGACATTATCCAGCAGGTCGCGGTCTGGGCGGCGATCGCTGCCGAAGACCTTTCTGAAGGTGACGAAGTCGGCGTGTACATGAAGGGCGGGTGGCTGTATGCCGGCAAGAAAAAACAACCGGCGACAGGAACCGTCGTAATGGACGCAAAGAAGGATTCGGATGTAGGGGTTGCCCGGTTGAACGGCATCATCGATCACAAAGAGGGCAGCATCCGGGTCTGCAAGGTGCCCCGGATCCAGCACGGGGGTTCGCGCAAGGTGAACCGGAAGCGCCTGCAGGAAGTCCTTAAGGGAGCCGACGTGGTTGCTGCGGTCGGTGTGGAGGCATACATTGCACTCCGTGCAGCAGGCAGGAAGCCGGACATGTTCTTCGGTGCCCGGGAAGGCGTGATCGAAGCCGCGTTCCACGGGCTCGAGTGCGCGATCGTGATCGTTGATGAAGAGTTCACCGACTTTTTAAAACGGCTGGAGAGCGTGGAGCTCGGCTACACGATCCATGACCTGATTGCTTCATGAAGATTATCATCCAGCCGGTTAAAGGCAGCTACCGGATCCTATTTTATGACGGCAAACATGTCCGCGGTGCCGGAATCTGCGAACTTTCCGAAACGCCAAAGGGCCCCCGCCCGACCCGGTACCGGCTCCGCTGGGGCGGGAAAAAAGAGTACAGGCACACCCCGTCAAAAGATCTGATCGGAGAGCTCCGGCAGGGTGAGGTACAGCTGACAAAACCCGATCCCCCGTTCGAGTCGTTCCTCTCCGGTTTCCAGATCCAGGCAGGAAATGCAGATGCCTGCCGGATGTGCCTGATGGACGAGCGTTTCACCCTGCTCGATGACCAGACATCGGTCGTGTTCGGGAAAGGGGAGCGGATCTGCATGGACTGCGCCCGGCGGGAACTGCGCAGGGAGGCGACGCAGGTCGGACGACTGGGCAGGGAGGCGATCGCCCACCTCGAAGTGCTGCTCGAAGAGTTCCGCAACCTCGACCGGGTGCTCGCCACCCTGCAACCGGACAACCTTTCGTTTGCGCAGACACTCTTTGACCGGCTCGAACCCCATCCGGTGCTCGCGACACAGAACATTAACGAACTCCCCCTCCCCCGCGAATTCGTGAACGCATCGGGTGTCGGGGCGCTGATGCCGGCGCAACAGCTTGCCGTTGAAGCAGGGCTGCTGTACGGAAAGGACCTTCTGGTTGTTGCAGCAACCGCGAGTGGCAAGACATTCATCGGCGAGATGGCAGGGGTGAAAAATTACCTTGAAGGAAGGGGCAGGATGCTTTTTCTGGTGCCGCTTGTTGCGCTTGCCAACCAGAAATACGAACGTTTTTCCGAACGGTACAGTGCGTTTGCACGGTGCGGTCTTCTCACGGGCGTCAGCCGGCTCAACCTTCCCGAGACCCGCAAGGTCGGTGACCGGAACCCCGAATCCCCGATCGTTGTCGGAACTTACGAGGGTGTCGACCACATGATACGGTGCGGGCAGCGGATGAAGAACATCGGCACGGTTGTGATTGACGAGGTGCAGATGCTCGAAGACCCGGAGCGGGGCCACCGGCTCGACGGGATGGTCGCCCGGCTCAAGTATCTCGCCCCGCAGGCACAGTTCCTGTATCTCTCTGCAACCATCGGGCTCCCCAACCTCCTCGCAAAGAAGCTCAACTGCACGCTGGTGCGGTATGACGACCGCCCGGTCGGGCTGGAGCGGTATCTCCTCTTTGTGGAGCGAAAGCAGAAGATCCCGACGATCAAGCACCTGACGACCGATGAGTACAAACGCACCTCGTCCAAGGGCTACCGGGGGCAGAGCATCATCTTCACCAACGCACGGGCACGCTGCCACACGATTGCCGAAGCGCTCGGGATACGGGCGGCAGCGTACCACGCGGGGCTCACCTCGCAGGAACGCCGGGACGTGGAGACAAAATTTGCGCATGGCAAACTGATGGCAGTCGTTACCACTGCAGCACTCGGGGCCGGTGTCGATTTTCCTGCATCGCAGGTGATCTTCGATGCGCTCGCGATGGGCAGGGAATGGCTCTCGGTGCAGGAGTTCAACCAGATGGGAGGCAGGGCCGGGCGACCCGACTTCCACGATCTTGGGCGGGTCGTGATCCTTGCCGAGCCCGGGGGCAGCTACTCGCGGGAGAGCAATTTCACCGAAGAAGAAGTTGCGATGCGCCTTTTAAAGGGTGTCATGGAAGAGGTCGCACCCGAGCATGACGAGGAAGGCAGCTCGGAAGAGTATGTTGCAAATGCCGTAGTCTGCAACGGGAGCGAGCAGGAGCTGGAGCGCATCAATACTATGATGGTCGGGACAATGGAGCCGGTGCTGCCCGAACTGGTCGCCAACCGTCTGGTAAAACGGACGGAGAAAGGGACGATCGAACTCACTCCTCTGGCAAAAGTGATGGCTGAGCATTTTATCGGGATCAACCGGCTGCTGCGGGTGGTGAAGCTTTCAGAGAAGATGGATGACCCGCTGGAGATCATCGCAGAACTCAATTGTGTCGAGGCGGAGGATGCCGG